>CAXTPL010000107.1:0-4803 GCA_964246065.1 uncultured Acidobacteriaceae bacterium | reverse complement strand
GGCTGGTCTGCGCGCGACCCGCCGCCGCTGCCAGCAGCAGCGGCAACATCAGCATGCTCAGCCGCCTTGAGCCCCGATGCGCCGCCATCACAGCTCCATCTCCGGGTTCAGCTTCGGCAGCACATCGCCTTTGCGCGCCACCCACACGTACAGCGTCGGCAGCAGAAAGACCGAGATCAAGAGCGCCCCGATCAGCCCGCCTACAATCACAATCGCAAACGGCCGCTGCGAGTCCGAACCGATTCCATGCGAGGTAGCCGCAGGGAGCAGGCCGAGGGTGGCGACAAGCATCGTCATCATGATCGGCCGCAGCCGCAGCACCGCGCCTTCAACCGCCGCTTCCTCCGGAGTATGCCCGTTGACGCGCAGCTGGTTGATGTACTCGAGCATGATCACGCCCGTCTGTACGGAAACGCCAAACAACGCCAGAAAACCCACGCCGGACGAGACACTGAAGTGCGTCCCTGTCACCAGCAGCGCCAGCATCCCGCCAAAGGGCGCCATCGCGACGTTGGCCAGGATCAGCGCCGCCCACTTGAATGAGCCGAACATCGCATACAGAATCATAAAGATCAGCAGGATCGTGATCGGGAGCACCAGCATCAGGCGCTTGGACGACCGCTTCTGGCTCTCGTACTCGCCTGCCCAATCGATCTTGTATCCCGCCGGCAGCTTTACCTGCGCATCTACCTTTTGGATCGCCTCTTCCACGGTCGAGCCAAGATCGCGGTCGCGCACGCTGTACTTGATCGCCACATACCGCTGTCCATTCTCGCGATAAATCTCCTCCGCCCCATCGAGCACCTTGACGTCCGTCAGCTGCGCAAGGGACACGCGCTCCCCCGTGCTGGCCACCAGCCGCACCTGGTTCAACGCTTCTTCGGTGTTGCGGTACTGCGGCAGGTAGCGCAGGGTCACGTCATACCGCGCTTCCCTGTCCAGCACCTGGGTCACCGGCGCCGCGCCGATCGCCGTCTGGATGGCGTCCTGGACATCGGCAACGTTGATGCCGTAACGCGCTGCTGCTGCCCGGTTCACGGTGTAATCGAGGTTCGGCTGGCCGATCACGCGGAAGAGCCCTAAATCCGCTACTCCGCGCACCTTGCTCATCACATCGATAATCTGATCGCCTTTGGCTTCCAGGGTTCGCAGGTCTTCGCCGTATATCTTGACGGCAAGCTGCCCTTTCACGCCGGAGACCGCCTCTTCCACGTTGTCCGAGATCGGCTGCGAAAAGTTCCAGATCACTCCTGGCATCTTCTCAAGCTGCGTATCCATGGCCCCAATCAGCTCGTCTTTATCCTCATCAAAGACCCCGCGCCACTGCGCCTTCGGCTTCAGGGCCACAAAATATTCTGTATTGAAGAAGCCGGTCGTATCAGTGCCGTCATCCGGCCGCCCCACCTGGCTTACGACCTGGGTCACCTCGGGGAAGTTCGCCAGGATGATCCGGGCCTTGTCCATCACCGCCTTGCCTTCATCCGGCCCGGTACTGGGCGCGAGTGTGCCGCGTACCCAGATCGCGCCCTCATCGAGATGAGGCAAAAACTCCGACCCAACGACCCCGCCCAGGCCGAGATAGCGCGTCACGGCGAGCGCGCCCAGTGCAATGCCGATGGGCACAAAGCGATGCTCGATCGCCCATACCGCAGCCCGCCGATACCCGGCGATAATCCAGCCAAGCACCGGGTTTTCCCACTCCGTCGTGCCCTTGCTGAACAAAAAGCTCGCAAGCACCGGCGCCAGGATCATCGAGAAGATCAGCGCGCCCAGCAGCGCGAAAGCCACCGTCCAGGCCATCGGCTTGAACAAACGGCCTTCTACAGCCTGCAGCGTAAAGATAGGCAAATACGCCGTGATGATAATGCCGATCGCGTAAAACACCGGCCGCTGCACTTCGTGTGACGCTTCGCGTATCTGGTCGATCGGCCGCTTGTTCGCGTCGCGATGATGCCCCAGGTGGCGGACGATGTTCTCCACCATCACGACCGCTCCGTCGACCACCATGCCGAAATCCAGTGCGCCGAGCGACAGCAGGTTTGCCGGAATATGGATCAGGTCCAGGCAGATCGAGGCAAAGAGCAGCGCAAACGGGATCGTGATTGCGACGATAAACGCGCCGCGCACATTGCCCAGGAACAGGAACAGAATCACGACGACGAGGATGATCCCCTCGGTGAGGTTGTGCAGCACCGTATGCGTGGTCAGGTGCAGCAGGTCGGAGCGGTCAAGAAACGGCACAACCTTGACGCCCGGCGGCAGCACCCGCTCGTTCAGCTCCTTGACCTTTGCGTGGATCCCTTCCAGAGTGGAGTCGGAGTTGTCCCCCTTCTGCAAAAGCACCACGCCTTCGATCGTGTCCGGGTTGTCGAGCAGCTTGCCGTCTTCGCGGTGGATCACACGCCCGATCTGCCCCAGCCGGATCTTGGGTCCCTGCACCACCGTGGCAATATCTTTCACACGTAGCGCGGTGCCGGCCTGCGTTTTGAGCATGGTCTGCTCGATATCATGCACATCGCGAAAAAGGCCGACTTCCCGCACGTTGATCTGCTGCTCGCCTTCCTGGATAAACGAGCCGCCCGCGTTCACATTGTTCGCGACAAGCTGCTGCTCAACCTGCCCGATCGACAGCCCATAGGCGACGAGCTTATCCGGATCGAGCCGGATTTGGTACTCCCGCGTCATGCCGCCGAAACTTGACACATCGACCACGCCCGGCACGCTCTTGAACTGCTTCTCAAGCGTCCAGTCCTCGATCGACTTCAGCTCCATGTTGTCGTACGCCGGGTTGGTGCTCTCAAGCGTGTACCAGAAGATCTGGCCGACCGGGCTCCAGTCGGTCCCGATCTGCGGCTGCAGGCCGCTTGGCAGGGTCACCTGCGAAAGCCGCTCCAGCACCTTTTCGCGGTTCCAGTCATTCTCCGAGCTGTCGTCGAAGACCATGTTCAACGCAGAAAGCCCGGCCAGCGAGGTCGACCGCAGGTGCGCCAGATGCGGGATCCCCGCCATCTGGATTTCAAGCGGCACGGTAACCTGCTGCTCCACCTCTTCGGCCGCGCGCCCCGGCCACTGCGTGATCACCGTGACGTAGTTATTCGCAACGTCCGGATACGCTTCCACCGGCAGGTTGTGGAAGGAGATCCCACCCCAGGCAAACAGCAGCACCGCCACGATCAGAACGATGAAGCGGTTATTCAGCGCAAAATCGACAACGCCCTTAATCATGCGAGAACCCGCTCACTCGGCCGCCGTATTCTGCAGCTCAAGCGCGTTGCGCACCACCTGCTGGCCTGCCTGCAGCCCTGAGGTCAATTCCTGGTTTCCACCCGGCAGCATCTGCCCCGCTACCACGCCGACCCGCCGGAACTGCGGGGCGTTGCCGCTCCCATTCGGCGCAGCCGGCCCCGAGAAGCCCGCCGGCACATACACCCAGTCGCGGTCATGCAAGTGCAGCACTGCCGTCGCCGGCACCTCGGCATGCGTTTCCAGCGTGCGGCCATGCAGCGTAGCCGTGGCAAACATGCCCACGCGCATCAGGTATCCCGGGTTCGGCACCTCGATGCGCACCTTTGCCGTGCGAAGGTTCGGATCGAGCACGGCACCGACGTCGCCGATCGTGCCCGTCAACACCCGGTCCGGATACGCGCTCAACCGGATATCGGCCAGCTGCCCTCGGTGCACCTGCGCCAGGTCGTTCTCATACACATCGCACAGGATCCACACATGCGTCAGATCCGCGATCACAAACGCATTCGACGAGCCCGACAGCCCCACCCCTGCCGTCGAAGCCTCGGTCACGTTCTGCTGGATGATGAAGCCGGAAGCAGGTGAAAGCACCTTGACCGTCTCCCCCGGATGCTTCGGGTCCACGCCCAGCACGTGCAGCTGCTGCTCGGCCGCTCGCAGGTCAGCCAGCGCATCGTCTTCCGCATCCTGCGCTATCTCTACCTGGCTCTTGGCAATCGCGCCCTTGGAGTAGAGCAGCTGGTCTCGCTCCAGCACCGTCCGAGCCAGGCGCTCATCGTTTACAGCCTTCAGGTACTGGTCAAACGCGTTGGTCACGTCTGTCGACTGCACCTCCATGATCAGCTGGCCCTTGTGCACAAAGTCGCCCAGCCGCACATGCACGGCCACCACGCGGCCGTTGGCAATGGAGATCACCGGTATCTCGCGCGAAACGTCCGGGTTCACCGATCCCGTCACGTTCAGCGACGAAGTCGCCTGATACGCCGCTGCGGTCACCAGAGGAAACTGGTCTGGCCGATCCACGTGCACCAGCGCCGGGTCACCTACGGGCACCACGTTCGGAGCCCCCGGGGGTGCCTCGGCCGCCTGATCGTGCGTCTTCTTCCCGCAGCCGGCAGCCAGTGCAGCGCATACCGCCAGCAACGCCGCGGCTCGACCAAAGCCCATCCAACTGCCGTTCATTGCAACCCTCGCGACGTTCCCTGCTTCCCCCACCCTACGGTGCAGACGATAAGAATGGAGCAAGAAGTCCATAAGAAAACAGTAAGAAAACGGCTTCCGCTGTGCGCTCTTGTAGATGACCTGGATCCCTCATCCCGAGAGTACCGGCGGCCAGGGTCGGCTCCAAGTTATCTTTCGGCCAGCTAGGGTTACCTTTGCGCGAGCGGCGGCGCGGACCTTTGCCCTGGCCGTGGCGCGGACCTCAGCCCTGTTCTTGGCTGACTTGACGCTGACCCGACGCTTCAGCTCGTGCCCAGACCACCCTGCCCTCATTCCCCTCGACCGCCTCTGCCCGCCTCTGCCCGACTCGCCCGACTCGCCCGACTCGCCCTCTGC
>CAXTPL010000106.1:4054-11986 GCA_964246065.1 uncultured Acidobacteriaceae bacterium | reverse complement strand
CGCCCGCGCCCGCGCAGACCCAGCCCGGCGACACCGCGGGCAAGGGCAAGACGCCGCCGCCCCAGCCCAGCATCACTGAGACCACCGCCGGGCTGCCGCCCGAGCCTGCGCCGAACTACACCCAGCCCTTGTTTATGCGGCCGACCGACCGCGACTTCACACGCCCGCGCGGCTACTTCCCTAATCCGATCGCTCCCTACACGGCGACCAGCGCCGCGATCCCGCGCTTTACCAACTCGCCGCGCCTGGACGACCTGGTGCGCAACGGCAAGATCTATCTCAGCTTGAGCGATGCCATCGTGCTCACGCTTGAGAACAACTTCGATATTGAAATCCAGCGCTTCAACCTCGACATCGCAGACACCGACATTCTGCGCGCACGTTCGGGCGCGACCATCCTGGGCGTCAACAGCGGCCTGGTTTCAAGCACCATCGGCGGCGCAACCGCCGCGCTGCTGACCACCGGCGGCGGTCCCGGCGGTACCACGGCGAGCACCGGCGGAGCCAGCACAGGCAGCTCCGGACTCGCGCTTACCACCAACGAAGGCGGCACACTGCCTGAGTCGCTCGACCCGATCATCACCGGAACCATCCAGCTCCAGCGCGAAAAAGTGCCTCAGCTCAACACTGCGTTTACCGGCGGCCTGACAAGCATCAACCAGAACCTGAACCAGTACAACTTTGCCTACACGCAGGGCTTTCTCACGGGAACCTCGCTTCAGGTCACCTTCAATAACCAGTACTCCACCACCAACAACGCGTTTCAAACCTACAGCCCTGCCACCCAGTCGGTCTTTAATGCGCAGCTGACCCAGCATCTCCTGCGCGGGTTCGGTACGGGGATCAACGGCCGCCTGATCGTACAGGCTAAAAACAATCGTCGCGTCTCTGCTTCCGGCTTTCGTCAGCAGGTCCTCTACACCGTCAACCAGATTGAAAATATCTACTGGGGCCTGGTAAGCGCGTATGAGGATGTGCAGTCCAAGGAGCGCGCGCTCGCCCAGTCCACCCAGCTGCTTGCTGACGACAAGCGGCAGCTCGACATTGGCACCCTTGCGCCGCTCGATGTAGTCAATGCGCAAAGCGGGGTGGCAAGCGATAAGCAGGCGCTGGTCTCCTCCCAAAGTACGCTTGAGTACCAGGAACTGGTGATGAAGCAGGCAATCTCGCGGAACCTGGAGGATCCGGTGCTGAGCAACGCGCCCGTGATCCCGACCGATCGCGTGAGCCTGCTGCAAACGCCGGAAGAAACGACGCCGCTCGAAGACCTGGTGCGACAGGCTGAGGCCAACCGGCCGGAGATCGAGCAAGCGCAGATCGCGCTGAAAAACGATGAGATCACCCTGAAAGGCGAGAAGAACGGGCTGCTTCCCGTGCTCGATGCCTTTGCTTTTTATGGATCGAGCGCTGTGGGCGGCTCAGTCAACCCGTCCTGCTTGAGCTCGAGCGCGGCGGCCGCTTTTGGCATCAACTGCGCGGGGCTGCCGGTAGTCGGCTACGGCACAGTGTTTGAAAACCTTTTTAACAGCACCGGCCCGAACAAGGGCGCCGGGCTCACACTTTCCGTGCCTTTGCGCAACCGCCAGGCGCAGTCAGAGCAGGCTCGCTCGGTGCTCGAGTATCGGCAGGCGCAGATGCGTTTGCAGCAGCTGTACGTGCAGGTGCGCATGCAGGTGATCAACTCGCAATACGCCCTGGCGAACGATCGCGCGCAGGTGCAGGCGGCCGAGGCAGCGCGTGAGTACAGCTTCGAAAGCCTGGATGCGGAGCAGCGCAAGCTGAAGCTTGGTGCCTCAACCACCGCGGCGGTGCTGCAGCAGGAGCGCAACCTGGCCGTGGCCGAGAACAACGCCATCACCGCGCGCGCCACCTTTGCCAAGGATCGCGCAGGCTTGAGCAATATCCTCGCCGACACCCTGGATCGCTACGGCATCAGCCTCGGTGATGCGGTCACCGGCAAGGTCACGCAGGTGCCTGTGATTCCCGGGCTGGAAGCGCCGAAGCCGGCTGTGAATGGCGCTGTTCCCACGCAGCAGCAGACTCCGCAGGGGCAGCCAAACGCCGACGGGGCCACGCCGCCCGCAGCCGCGCAGCCGCCTCAGTAGCCCTTCGGCCGGTGCAGGGTGTTGTCCGCTCGCTGCACGCGGTGAGTCGTGGGTATCTGCAAGGGGTGAGCCGTGCGGCAGACCGGTTGGCTAGAGTCCGTGTTCCTTCTCTTCTCCGCCATGGCCCTTGTGTCGTCGGCGCTCGGACAGGCGTCCGGCACCCAGCACTACCAGAGCGGCGGCAGGGCTGTCGCCTATGACGTCTTTGACGCTGGCGCCGCTGCGCCGCTGGTGATCCTGCTCCCCGGTACCAGCGGGCCGGAGACGCCCTACTATCGCGACCGCGCAGGCTTTCTGCAAAGCAAGGGCTACACCGTGTACCTGCTCCACTACTACGACGCCTGGACCTCGCGCCAGCCTTCGGATGCGAGCTACGCGGCGTGGGCCAAAGCAGTGGCTGACCTGGTCAGCGCAGCCGAACAGCCCGGGTTGCGGCCACCCTCCAAGGTTGCGCTTGAAGGCTTTTCGCTCGGTGCCTCTGTCGCACTTGCCGCCGGCTCCCAAGGCGCGCCCGTTGCCGCCATCGCGGAGTGGTATGGCAGCCTGCCGGATGCCTTCTTTCACACACTGCAGGGCATGCCGCCGCTGCTCATCCTCCATGGCGCGCGCGATCAGAATATCCCGGTCATCAATGCGCAGCAGCTGGTGCGGCTTTGCTCCATGTTGAAGGTCCCTTGCGAAAACCATATCTATCCCGATCAATGCCATGGCTTTATGGGCAGCGGGCTCGCCGACGCAGACCAGCGCACGCTGCTCTTTCTTGCCGAAGAGCTGAAGTAGAGGAGCAACCCTCGCCAGGCTGCTTCGGAGCCAGGCCCAGAGCGAGTCTCGAGCGTGGGGCGGTGCGTTATCCTTGAAGCCGGATGACCCGGCCTGCTCTTACCTCTCTTTACGCCCACAGTGCGATCCAGGCCCGCGTTGCCGAGCTTGGTGCCGCCATCGATCGCGACTTTGCCGGCGAACCGGTTGTGCTGGTCGGCGTGCTCAAGGGTGCAGCCATCTTTCTTGCAGACCTGGCCCGCCACATCACCCTTGAGTGCACCTTCGACTTCGTCTCCGTTTCAAGCTACGGCAAAGGCACCGCTTCAAGCGGCCAGGTCAAGCTCATCAAGGATCTTGACGAGTCGATCGAAGATCGCAACGTGATCGTGGTGGAAGATATCCTCGACACTGGGCTCACCCTTGGTTTCCTCAACAAGGTCTTTCGCCAGCATCATCCGCGCACCCTGCGCCTGGCTGCGCTGCTTGACAAGCCCGCGCGCCGGCTTGAACCGATCGAGGCAGACTACGTCGGGTTCAGGATTCCCAACCACTTCGTCGTCGGCTACGGCATGGATGTCGCCGAGCGCTTTCGCAACCTGCCGGACATCTGCCTCTACAACGGGGAGGCGCCGGATGGGCACTGAAGCCGGAGGCGCCCACACCGCCGCAGCGGTCTTTCGCAGCCCGGCGCAGCTCGCCGCCCTGCTGGACCACACCCTGCTCAAGCCGGAGGCTACCCGCGACCAGGTCATCCGACTGGCGGAGCAAGCAGCGGAGCATCGCTTTGCCTGCGCCATGGTCAACCCCGCCTGGGTACCGGAGGTCGCCTCCGTTCTGCGCGGCACCGGTATTTCGACCGGCACGGTACTCGGCTTCCCTCTGGGGGCCTCCCTTACGGAGATCAAAGCGGCCGAAGCACACGCGCTGGCAGCGCTCGGAGCGCACGACCTCGACATGGTCCTCAACCTGGGCTGGCTCCGCTCCGGCATGGACCGCGAGGTCATGCGCGACATCGCGGCCGTTGCCGCAGCCGCCCACGCGCACGGCGCCATCCTCAAGGTCATTCTTGAGACCTGTCTGCTAACCGACGAAGAAAAGCGCCGCGCTGCAAGGCTCGCGCTGGAGGCGGGCGCGGACTTCCTCAAGACCAGCACTGGCTTCTCCATTCACGGCGCAACCCCGGCAGATGTCGCCCTGCTGCGCGAGGTTGCCGGCACGCGCGCGGGGGTCAAGGCGTCAGGCGGCATTCGCACCCTGGGGGAGGCTCGCGAGATGATCGCGGCGGGAGCCAACCGCATCGGCGCCAGCGCATCGGTCAGCATCGTCCAAGCCCTGGCAGACGAACTCGCGGGTTAGCTGCCGCTCCAGGCGCACCTCGCCACACGCGCTATCATCACTGTTGCCGCAAAAAAAGAAAGGAGCCGCTTGGCGGACGAGCCTCAACTCGAGCTCGAAGAGAGGGCCGCAAACCACGCCGCGTCCAGCAGCGACAGGGCACAGCCGCACCGCTCCTGCGACGCGACCCCGCCCGAAGCGCTGTCGCTCGATTGCGGGGCCGAGGACGCGCTGCGCCCGCTCCACGGCTCCTTTGCTCCCGTTCCTCCGCTGGGCCGCACCGCGCCCGTCGAGACGGACTTCCTCATCAAGCTGGCTGAGGCGCTCAATACCACGCTTGACCTCCAAACCCTGCTCAAGCGCACCGCCGACCTCGTCCGCGCCGTCATCGACTATCGCATCTTCGCCATCCTGCTGGTTAACGACCGCACGGCAGACCTCCGCATACGCTTCCAGATCGGCCATGGCGCCGAAACAGAACGCATGCGTATCAAGCTCGGCCAGGGCATCGTCGGCAAAGTCGCCGAAACGCGCCAGGCCATGCTGGTGAACGACGTGAGCCGAGCCAAAGACTACATCGAAGCCAACCCGCAGGTCTGCTCCGAGCTCGCCGTACCGCTGATCGTCAAGAACCGCGTGATCGGCGTCATCGATATCGAAAGCGAGCAGCTGAACTACTTTCGGCCCGAGCACCTGCACCTGCTCACCCTCACCGCCTCGCGTATTTCGCAGGCCATTGAGAACGCCCGCCTCTACACCCGCGTCTCTCGACAGGCGCAAACCCTTCGCGTGCTCAACGAGATCAGCCGCGAGCTTACCTCGATCCTCGACCTGGGGCTGCTCTTCGCCCGCATTGGCGAGCTGCTGCGCCGGCTCTTTGACTTTCAGTTCTTCACGATCTGGATCATCAACGAGCAGGATGGGGTGCTGGAGAGCCGCTTCGCAACCCGCTTCGGCGAGCCGATCGAGGTGCACGAGCGGCTCCCCGTCGAGCGGGGGCTGGTGGGCGCCGCCATTGCCGATCGCGCCCTGCTCCATGCGCCGGACGTGCGCAAGGATCCGCGCTACTCCATGGTGAACCGCGAAACGCGCTCCGAGATGATCGTGCCTTTGCTCTACAAAAACACGGTGATCGGCGTGCTCGACCTCGAACACACCCGCACCAACTCGTTTAACGAAGACCACGAAAACGCCGTCACCACGCTGGCCGCGCAGATTGCCATCTCGATTGAGAACGCGCGCCTCTACCAGCAGGTCACCCAGCAGGAGCAGCGGCTGGAGCATGATCTGGCCATGGCCCGTGAGGTGCAGCTGCGCCTGCTGCCCCCCGCCAAGCCCCAGCACGCCAACGCGGAGTTTTCCGCGCGCTTTCTCCCCGCGCGCACCATCGGCGGCGACCTTTACGACTTTCTCCAGTACGACAGCGACCGCAGTGCGCTGGCGCTGGGCGATGTAAGCGGCAAGGCCGCGCCGGCGGCGCTCTATGCCGCGCTGGTGAGCGGCATCATGCGCTCGGCCGGCAACCAACAGCTATCGCCTGCCGAGATGCTGCGCCTGCTCAACGATTCGCTCCAGGAGCGCCACCTGGAAGGCCAGTATGTGGCCATGCTCTACGCCCTGTGGAACGACGCAAGCCGCCTGCTTCAGATCGCCAACGCCGGCGCGGTGCAGCCGATCTTCTGCCGCGGCGGCCAAGTCCAGCGGTTGCAGGTCGAGGGTTTTCCCCTGGGCATGTTTGCCGGGGTCGCCTACGAAGAGATCAACCTGGCGACCGAGCCTGGCGACACGCTGGTCTTCTTCAGCGACGGCCTGGTCGACGCCCAGAACGCCGCCGGCGAGATGTTTGGGGAAGAGCGCTTGATGGAGGCGATTCTGGCCAACGGCGACCGCAGCGCCTCGCAGCTAGCAGAGGCGCTGGTCAGCACCGTAGCCGAGTTCAAGCAAGGTCACGAACGCTTCGATGACGAGACTGTGGTTGTGTTGCGGGTACGGTAGGCGGCTTTGTTCGCTTGTTAGGGAGCAAATGAGCATGCCCGACATACTTTCGATCGGTTGAAAGAGAGAAGCACGTATAGAAAGCCCTCGGACCCATAGCTTGCCCGAAGTTCTCCGCGGGCTGGTACTATCCCGGGCATGAACAAGATCGCTCCCTTCCTTTGGTTCAACAACAATGCGGAAGAAGCCGCCGAGTTCTACCTCCGCCTCTTTCCGCACGCGCGCAAGCTCGCTGAGCTGCGTCCCCGGGGCGTGGGCTCCGGCGACACCGGCACCGTCGTCACCATCACTCTCGAGCTCGAAGGCCAAGAGATGGTCTTCCTCAATGGCGGCCCCGCTCATCAGCTCACCCCGGCATTTTCCTTCTTCGTCCGATGCGACTCCCAAGCCGAGATCGATGCGTACTGGGCCAAGCTGGTTGAAGGCGGCAAAGCCATGCCTTGCGGCTGGCTCACCGATCGCTTCGGCCTTTGCTGGCAGATCGTGCCAGGCAACCTTGGGCAGTTGATCAGCCACCACAAGGCTTTGGAGGCCATGATGGGCATGAGCAAGATCGATCTCGCCACGCTGGAAGCCGCCGCATACTAGGCCCCGCGGTTTGCGACTCGCCCAGTTCCCGCGCGGCGCACGAGCCTGGTCCGGCAATCGCCACGCCCTTGCCTCCTCGGGGAGCACGCTTGCCCCTCATCGCCGGTCCGCTACTATAGGCCAGAGACCTTCGCCCCAACCCGGAGCCGCTTTGCACGAAGCCGTACTGACCACCCAGCGCATCACCCCCGCACGCTCGATCGGCGGCAGCGTCCAGCTGCCCGGCGATAAAAGTATCTCGCACCGTTACGCACTGCTCGCCGCGCTTGCTGAAGGCACCACGCGCCTCACCAATTTTTCGACAGGCGCCGATCCTTGGTCGAGCCTTGCCTGCGCCGAGGCGCTTGGCGCACGCGTCTCCCGCACCGATGAGGGCGCAGTCGAAATCCTCGGCACCGGCGGCGAGCTCCGGGCTCCCGCACAGCCGCTTGACTGCGGCAACTCCGGCTCAACCATGCGCATGCTCGCAGGCCTGCTCGCGCCGCAAGCCGGCTCCCAGGTCAATTCCCAGCCTAGTTCCCAGCCTGGACGCTTTACCCTCACCGGCGACGCCTCGCTCACCCGCCGCCCCATGGAGCGGGTCCGCAAGCCGCTCGCTGCCATGGGCGCCGCCATCACCCTCACTGAGGGCCATGCGCCCATCACCGTCGAAGGCCGCCCGCTCCGCGGCATCGACTACACCACGCCTGTGCCCAGCGCCCAGGTTAAGACGGCTGTTCTCTTCGCCGGCCTCCAGGCCGAGGGCGATACCACCGTCCGCGAAGCGGTCCGCACGCGCGACCACACCGAGCTCGCCCTGCGCGCCTTTGGCGCCACGCTCGAGCGCGACCTCGACTCGGTCACCATCGCAGGCGGCCAAAAGCTCACCGCCATTGAGGCCGCCGTGCCTGGAGATCTTTCTTCGGCGGCGTTTTTTCTCTGTGCGACCATGCTCTTCCCGGGCGCCACGCTGGTCTTCGATGCGCTCGGCATGAACCCGACGCGCGCCACCCTGCTTGACGTGCTGACCACGCTCGGCGCGCGCATGGGCATGCTCAACCTGGACGAGAAACACGGCGAGCTGGTCGGCACCACGCAGATTTTTTCGCCTGAGAAGGGCATGACCGGCGCCACCCGCTTCCTGCTCGGCTCGGTGTCCAACAAGGTC
>CAXTPL010000106.1:0-4044 GCA_964246065.1 uncultured Acidobacteriaceae bacterium | reverse complement strand
TCTCCGGTGCGCTCGCCGCGCAGCTGATCGACGAGCTGCCGGTGCTTGCCGCTATCGGCCCCTACACCACGCAGGGCATCCGCATTCGCGACGCCAAGGAGCTGCGCGTCAAGGAGTCCGACCGCATCGCGCTCGTCGCAAGCAACCTGCGTGCCATGGGTGCCGAGGTCGAGGAGTATGAAGACGGTCTCGATGTGCCCGGCCGGCAGCAGCTTCACGGCGCCGAAATCGACTCCGGGGGCGACCACCGCATCGCCATGGCCTTCTCTGTCGCCGCCCTGCGCGCCACCGGCGACACGCTGATTCACGGCGCCGAGTCGGCCGCCATCTCTTTCCCGGAGTTTTTCACCCTGCTCGACCGGGTCTGCGAACGCTAATTTGTTTTCAAGCGGCTTATCCTCGCCCGTTACACATCGGCTTCCGCGTCCTCAAGCGTAGGGTAGAGCCGCAGCAGGGCGCTTACCCGGGTAAGCCCCAGCAGCGCATGGATGCGGTCGTTTGCTCCGGCCAGCAGCAGCCTGCGCCCGTCTCGCTCGGCAGACACGTGGTACTTCATGATCAGCCCCAGTCCGGCCGAGTCCATATACGTGGTTTCCCGCAGATCGAGAATCATGACCGGCGGCTTCATCGCTCGGAACTCATCCTGAAACGTCGATATCCCCGAAAGCGTGAATGGCCCCTGCAACTTCAAAACGGCAATGCCTTCTTCCTTGCCGGGAGCCATGGTGTAGAGCAGCAGTCCATCGCGCATGTGGCACAGTCTACCTGACCGCCCTCTGTGCAAGCTCGGGCGCGAGCGTTCTCAGAAGCATCGCCTGGACGGACGCGCTCGATCGTTTCGTACGACCCAAGCCGCTCAAGCCGGGCTGCCGTGCGTGCGGCGTTCGCGCTGCTGGAGGTACCAGGCCACGGTCTTTTCGAGTCCCGATCGAAAATCAGCGGCGGGCTGGTAGCCGAGCTCCTTGGCTGCGCGTGCAATGCTTGCGAGCGAGTGGGCTACGTCGCCTGGCCGCTGCGGGCCGTACGCGGGGGGATGCGGAAAGCCAAGGATCTCAGCCAGCGTGGAGTAGAGCTCGTTCAGCGTGTGAGCCTGCCCTGTGCCCACATTGAACACGCGTCCGGTCGCCACCTCGCTCGGCGCGGTGCACGCAAGCAGGTTGGCCTGCACCGCGTTGCCCACAAAGGTAAAGTCGCGGCTGGTCGAGCCGTCGCCATGGATCGTCGGCGTTTCCCCGGCCATTATTTTGTAGATGAACTGCGCAATCACACCGGAGTACGGCGAGTCTGCTGCCTGGCGCGGTCCAAAAATGTTGAAGTAGCGCAAGCAGACTGCCTCCAGTCCAAAGCCCTTGGCAAAGGCCTGCAGGTAATACTCGCCCGCAAGCTTTTGCACGGCGTAGGGCGAGAGCGGCTGCGGCAGCATCTCCTCATGCTTGGGTTGGGTGGGCTGGTTGCCATAGGCCGAGCTCGACGCTGCGTAGACGATGCGCCGGACGCCGGCATCCCGGGCTGCAAGCAGCACGCTCAGCGTGCCGTTCACGTTGGACTCGTGCGAGGTCAGAGGATCCTTCATGGATCGCGGCACCGAGGCCAGCGCTGCCTGGTGCAGCACGTAGTCCACCCCCTGGGCAAGCCGGCACATCGTCGCGGTGTCGCGTATGTCGCCTTCGACAAACCGGATCGACGAGGCGATTCCCGCCAGGTTTTCCAGCCTGCTCGTTGAAAGGTTGTCGATGCCGCACACCTCGTGGCCTTGTTCAACAAGCGTGTGTGCAAGGGTTGAGCCGATAAAGCCGGCGATGCCGGTAATCAGGTAACGCGCCATCCTTGTTCGTCTCCCGCCCAGCCTCGGCTCGCGCATCGCTGCGCGAACAGCGGAATGCTCGGGGAAGCGGACTCATGCATCGTCTCACGGCATCGTCCATTCTCGTGAGCGTTGAAAGGGTCGCCTCATCGCAAGCGCCGCCCAGGCTTGCGGGTGTTTGCGGCTGCCTGGCCGTGTCGCATCCCACGCTGCGCGTTTGCGCGCTGGTGGGAGGCGCTTCGCTGCAGGCAGACGCCGGTGCCATAATAGGCGGTGATGTCCACCACTGCCTTTCCCATCAGCTTTCCTCGTCTGGCCGCCGATCGTCTGGAGCGTTTGCAGGCGCACACTGCAAAGATCGGCGTGATCGGCCTCGGCTATGTCGGGCTGCCGCTTTCCTTGCTGCTCTCCGGCGCGGGCTTCCCCGTAACGGGGTTTGATATCGACGCGAGCAAGGTTGAAGACCTTGAAGCCTCCCGATCCTATATCTTCCGCATTGCGGCTGCAGAGATCGCGGAAGCGCGCACGCACGGCTTTCGCGCCACGACCGAGTTCGCGCAACTGGCCGACCAGGACGCAATCATCCTTTGCGTTCCCACCCCGCTCACCGGGCACCGCGAGCCGGACCTGAGCTATATCGAAAGCACGGCCAGGGCCATCGCTCCGTGGCTTCGCGCCGGCCAGCTCGTGGTGCTTGAGAGCACCACCTATCCGGGCACGACCGAAGAGGTTATGATCCCGCTGCTTGAAGGCGGCAACGAACGCGGTCTGCGTGTGCAGGGCCCTGGCGTACCGTCTGAAGACGGCGTCTTCTACGTTGCTTTTTCGCCCGAGCGCGAAGATCCCGGGAACACAGCCGTGGCCCGCCGCGACATCCCCAAGGTGGTCGGCGGTCATGAGCCCATCGCCACCGAACTGGCAGCCACCTTGTACGAGGGGATCTTCCACCGTGCCGTCCGCGTCTCCACCACCCAGGTGGCCGAGATGACCAAGCTGCTGGAGAACATCTACCGCTGCGTCAACATCGCGCTCGTCAATGAGCTCAAGGTCCTGGCGCTTCGCATGGGCATCGACATCTGGGAGGTAATCGACGCGGCCTCCACCAAGCCTTTCGGCTTTCAGCCTTTTTACCCCGGCCCGGGCCTCGGCGGCCACTGCATCCCGATCGATCCGTTCTACCTGTCCTGGAAGGCCAAGGAATACGACTTCAACACGCGGTTTATCGAGCTGGCCGGCGAGGTAAACGAGGCCATGCCGGAGTTTGTCGTCCAGCAGGTGTCCCGTGCGCTCAACAAACATCGCAAAGCCCTGAACGGCGCCCGCATATTGATGCTTGGCATGTCGTACAAAAAAGACATCGACGACCTGCGGGAGTCGCCCTCGCTCGCCATCATCGAGCTCCTGCGCAGTGAAGGGGCTGAGGTGGTGTACAACGATCCCTACCACCCTGCAGTAGGCCGCGGCCGCCACTACAACCTCAACATGCGCTCCACGCCGCTTGAAGATCTTGGCCAGTATGACTGCGTGCTGATCGTTACCGATCACTCCGACTACGACTACGGGCACATTGTTGCCGAGTCGCAGCTTGTGGTCGATACACGCAATGCCACCAAGGGCATCGCAGCGCCGAATCTCGTGCGCTGCTAAGGGGATCGAGCCGCGTCTACTCCAGGCCGGGCGAGATCTCGGTTGGGCCTGGCCCTGGTAACCGGCCGCCTGAGGCTGACCGCGCCTAAGGTCACCAGTAACGTCATCCACTGCTTACCACCGTGTAACGCTTGCTCCTTACTTGATTTGCGCTTCCGCAAAGAATGTATTTTTTGCTTGATTCTCCGGCGGAACCTCCTATACTTGGCTCGTCAGTCCAGAGCTGGTTTGCCGTTGAGCAGACAGCGGATCGTAGCAGGACCCCGATGCAACACGTAGTTCTGTTGTGCTGTTTGATCCCTGCCCAGATTGTTTCCCCCATCCAGCAGGAATGCGTCCCTGTCCCAATGCTGAGCCGACGACTTTCCCTGTGACCAAAGGATGATTATGAAGCTGCGCCTTGTTACCCTCTCTGCCCTCGTCTGCGCCGCCACTGCAGCAGCGCATGCAACAGCCATTTCTCCAGCCTCCAGCCCTTCCTTGAGCAGTGGTGTGGGCACCGCGTACAGCGCTTTCTCCGGTGCAGCCGCTCTGCCGGGGATCACGGGTTCAAACCTATCCTCTTCGCTCACGGGTGGCAACGCCCTGACAAG
>CAXTPL010000105.1:5642-12120 GCA_964246065.1 uncultured Acidobacteriaceae bacterium | reverse complement strand
CGCTTCGGTATCGTTTTCGCCGGAGCGCCCTACGTCCCGCACCTGATCGAGCATGACAAAAAGGACTACCTGTTCTTTACCTTGAGCGGGCAGCGGTCTTCCACACCTTTTGACCAGTACGGCACCGTGCCCACAGCCGCCGAGCGCACCGGCGACCTGAGCCAGCTTGCTACCGCAGCCGGCAGGAGCATCCCTGTTTACGATCCGCAGACCGGGCAGCCCTTCCCCGCCAACCTGATCCCCACAGCACGCATTGCTGCGCCTGCAACGGCGCTGCTGACGTTTGTCCCCCTGCCGAACCTGCCAGGCAACGTTGAAAACTACCAGCGGCTCACCACGGCCCAGACCAACACGACCACTGTCGGGCTCCGGGCCATCCACAGCTTCAACAACAGCGGCGGCTCCCCACTGAGCGGGTTAGTGCGGCAATATATGGGCGTGAGCACGGGCACCCAGCAAAATGTGCATGCCAACTATAACTACTCCCATACTGCCGAGGACCTGCTCGACCTTTTCCCCGCACTCGGCGGCAAGCTGCAGAACCACAGCAACTCGCTGGAGCTGGGCTACACGCTCAGCCGAGGAAAACTATCGAACAGCCTTACCTTGAACTGGAACAGAACAACTGCCGACACGGTGAACGACTATACCGGGAGCGTAGATATCGCGAGCCGGCTTGGGCTCCATATCTTCAACGGCGTGGCGGCCAATCCTCTCAACTATGGACTGCCAAGCCTTACCCTGAATGAGTTCAGCGGTCTAAGTGAGCAGCAACCTACCTTGCAGACCAACCAGACCCTGGCGCTTGCTGCGTCCAGCTCCTGGGCGCATGGCAAGCATAACTTCCGCTGGGGCGCAGATATCAAGCGAGTGCATCTTGACCTGATCGGCAAGGCAAACTCAACCGGGACCTATACCTTTACCGGGCTATTTACTGAGCAGCCGGGAGCGAGCGCGCTCAACGGCGTCGGCAACACCTCCCAAAGCGGGATCCCGCAAAGCGGATCTTCTCTCGCCGACCTGCTGCTGGGGCTGCCGCAGCAGACCGCCCTGCAGGCGCCCTATCAAAAGGCGTACCTGCGCGAAAACGTCTATGACGGGTACGGGCAGGATGACTGGCGCGTGCTGCCTGCGCTTACCCTCCTTGCCGGCCTGCGGTATGAATACTTTTCTCCGTATTCAGACAAGAATGACCGGTTAGCCACGCTTGACCCCGGCAACAACTTCGCCTCCGTTGCCACGGTAGTGGCAAATGGAACCGGGCCCTATACCGGGCATTATCCCCGGACCCTGCTCTACCCTGAGAAAACCGACTTTTCACCGCGCCTGGGCTTTGCCTGGCGCGCCTATAAGAACACCGTGGTGCGTGGCGGCTACGGGATCAACTATGCCAATGGGCAGTACAGCAAGTTCGTACAACAATTTGCCTTTCAGCCACCCTTTGCCGATGTGCAAACCAACGAAGCAGGGACGGCCGCAGCAGCGGGCGCACTCTTTGCCGACTTTCCCGCACCGCAGACGCAAGGCAACTATGCGGTAGACAGAAATTATCGGCTGCCTTACGTGCAGGCATGGAACCTCGACATACAACGCACCCTGCCTTTGAACATCGTGCTGAATGTGGGTTACAACGGGAGCAAGGGCACTCACCTGGATATTGTGGACGCGCCCGGGCGAAGCGCAACCGCCTCCTTGAGCGGCGTGCTCTATGACTACGAGAGCTCCGTAGCATTTTCAAACTTCAATGCGCTGGCCCTGCGGGTGCGCAAGCGAATGCAGCGCGGCATTGCGGTTGGCGCTACGTACACCTACTCCCACTCCATCGATGATGCCACCTCGGTAGGCGGCGTAGGCAATGCGGTTGCGCAAAACTGGCAGGACCTGCTCCAGGAAGAATCAAACTCCAGCTTTGATATCCGTCACCAGTTGAAGGGCGACTTTGTGTACGAGCTGCCGTTTGGACAAGACAAGACCTACTTCACCACCGGGCGCGCGGCGCATCTGCTGGAAGGCCTTTCCTTGTCAGGCAACTACAGCTTCGCAACCGGTGCCCCGCTTACTCCGCACTATCTTGCCTCAGTTACCGACGTGGCACGCGGAAGCACGGGCTCGCTGCGTCCGGATCGCGCGCCGGCGAGCAGCCTGACCCAGGGTGCCGGAACGCTGCACAACTGGTTTAACAAGGCAGCCTTTATCGAGCCGCAGGCTGTGTATGGCAGCGCCAGCCGCTATTCCATTCCTGGACCCGGCACGATCGCATTCAATGCCTCTGCTTCCAAGACGGTTTCGTTTACCGAGACGCGCTCGCTTGAAATGCGTGCGACCGCCAACAACGCTTTCAACACCGTCCAATACTCCGGCGTAGATACAACCCTGGGCTCAGGCACCTATGGCCAGGTAATCTCCGCTGCATCCATGCGCCAGCTTACTTTTCAGGCAAGGTTCCGCTATTGATGATCAAGCTTGCATGTACAGGTGCGCTGCTGCTTGCAGCCGGGACAGGGCTGCTGCCGGCACTGCGCGCGCAACAAGCGCCGTCTGCTCCTGCGGCGACCCTGCGTGTGACCAGCGATTTGGTCTTGACCAACGTGGTCGTACGTGACCGAAAGACCGGGCAGCCGGTCAACGGACTGACACGCGAAGATTTTACGGTGCTTGAAGATGGCAAGCCGCAACAGATCGCATCGTTTGATCATGAAAGCGTGGACGCGGCGGCAAAGCTAGCCCTCGCGCCGGCTCCGAAAGCGGGCCGGGCCCCGCGAGCACAGCTTGGATCGAGCCTCAGCAGCGGGGCTGATGGAGCCGCACTCGACGGGCACCGCTTGATCGTTCTTTTTTTCGATACCACCTCGCTGCAGCCGGACGACCTGGACCGCGTTCAAGCGGCGGCGCGTAATTATGTCGAGCACAGCATGCAGCCTGCCGACCTCGTTTCTGTCGTTTCGCTCGGCAGTACGCTTTCTGTCGATCAGGACTTTACCCGCGATCCGGCCCTGCTGCTGCATGCCATCGCCAGCTACTCGCCCGGAGGCGCGCAAGGCTTTACTCCAGGAGCGACAACCACCACCAACCAGGTGGAAGATACCACCGCCTATACCGCCGACGAGACCGATTACAACGACCTGAATACGGACCGCGAACTGCTCGCCATCGGAACGATCGCGCACGCACTCAGCCCGTTACGTGAAAAGAAGTCGCTGCTTTATTTTTCCGGCGGCATTTCACGCGACGGCATCGAGAATCAAGCCTCGTTGCGCTCTGCAATCAACGCCTCAGTGCGCGCAAACCTTGCCATCTACAGCGTGGACGCTCGCGGCCTCGAAGCCGTTACCCCGCTCGGCGACGCGACGACCGGCAGCCTTCGCGGCACCGCGGCCTATAACGGCGCCTCGCTGCAAAACAACCTCGACGCAAACTTCAATTCGCAAGAGGTCATGGCTACCCTGTCTTCTGACACGGGAGGCAAAGCCTTCTTCGATAGCACCGACTTGAGTCCAGCCTTCACCCAGGTGCAGCACGATACTGAAGACTACTACGTGATCGGGTTCCACTCGTCCAACCTGGCCCGCGATGGCCGCTATCGCAAGCTGCAAATCCGGGTGCGCCGCGAGGATGTCAAGCTGGAGTACCGCCCCGGCTACTATGCCCCGGCCGACTTTCAGCATAGCAATCGCGACGATCGCGAACGGGATCTGGAGGCGCAGCTGAACAGCGACTTGCCTGCGACCGATGTGTCTCTCTATCTCCAGCCATTTTTCTTTCGGGCAGCGGCGCCGGGCCGCTACGCCGTGCCCGTTTCGCTGCTGGTGCCGGGCTCGCAGATCCCATTCACGCGCGGAGGGTCTCGGGACAAGGCTTCGCTCGACATCCTGGGGGTAGTCAAGGATGCCCACGGCCAGACGCTGGGCGAAACCAGGGACACAGTGAAGCTGGCTCTTGACACAAACCAGCAGGTGAGCCAAAAGAATATCGAGTACACCACCAGCTTCAACCTGCCGGCGGGCACCTTCCACCTCAAGTTTGTCGTGCGGGAAAATGAAACCGGAAAGATGGGCTCGTTTGAAACAGGGATCACTGTTCCTGACTTATCCCCGCGCAACAAGCAAAGCTCAACCCCCGGCAAACTGAGGCTGAGTTCCGTTGTGCTCGGCAGCCAGCAAAGCACGGTCGCCGGCAAAAAAGCTGAGAACCCGCTGGCGATCACCGCGGGCGCCGCTCCCATGCAGCTTGTGCCCAACCTGCCGCATGTGTTTCGCTCGGACCAGCCTTTGTATTTCGTGTACGAGGTTTACGATCCGGCGCCGGCCCCGGGTGCGGGCAAGCCTGGAGGTTCAAGTGTGCACGTCTTGACAAACATAGAGCTCTTGCAGGGCTCGGCCAAGGTCTTTGAGACGCCCCTGGTTGAAGCGCGCGCCCTGAACGTGCCGGAGCGGAACGCCGTCGCGTTCCAGTTCACCGTACCGCTCGCCTCGCTCAAGGCCGGTCTTTACACCTGCCAGGTCAATGTCATCGACGATGCCGGCGGCACCTTTAGCTTTCCTCGCCTGGCCTTGCTGGTGCGCGCCAACGACGCTCCCCGTCTGGCGTCTGCTCCGTAGCGTGCTGCTACTCAGCTGCCCGTTCATCGCCGCTTTGCTCCAGCTCGACATAGGGGCAATGCCGGCAGCCGGAGCCGCAGCAATATCCGCGCTTGGCATGGTAGGCGGCGGTAAAGATCAGACACTCACCCTCCATGTAATAGTCCTCCGGCTCCAACTCGAAAACAGTCATAAGGGTACCCAGCCGGAGGGCTCCTGGTCGACGGACATGAGCATGGTGCCTTGTTGCGCGTGCGGCGAGTGCGCCATCAAGACCTGCGGGAGCTCTCTACCCAGGCTGTCGCAGTCAAAGACGATCTTTCTGCCGGCGACCGCGGACATGCGCTCTCCTGGCACCAGGATGCCGTAAAGATTGAGCGGATCTGCCGCAGCCAGAACCACCGGCGCAGCAAGACTCGCCTGGCTGCGCCTTGCCTCACGTAAGGACGCAAGCGCCTCAGCAAGGGCGAACTGCTCACCGGTTTGGCCGGCGACAAATCGTCCCCCGCGCACCTGCCCTTGCGCTTCCATGCGGCGCAGCATCGGCAGCAGCTCACGCCAGCGCGGCATCGTGGACTCGCGCTGCAGCAGGTCGCGAAACACAACTCCGTAGCGCCGCAGCAAAACGGTGCAGGCCGAGGCGAGCTCGCGTTCGGTTCTTTCCGCCTGTGCGCCTGCCTGCTCGGCTTGCGCGCGGGTAGGCTCATACGTGTTTGCTGCACAAAGCAGGCTCCAGCGTCCTGCGCTCTGGCGAGCGTTTCCCCGCGGCTTTGCGTGCGGCGCTGCGCTGGCCGCCTTGCGACGAGGATCGACAAGGACACGGAGGCTTTCAAAGCCGTCGGCGGTCACCAGGCCGGCAGCAACCAGCTCCCAGAGCGCCCTAGCCACCTCCGCAGCCGGCGCGGCGCACATGCGCGCAAAATCGGCTGCGAAAATAGCGCCATGCTGCGCCAGCGATGCGCGGAGGCTCAACGCCAGCGGGCTGAGACAAGCGCGCAAGTCGCCTTCCTTAATATGTCGCTGTCGCAGGCACATATCCATCCACAGGGCTTCTTCGCGAATAAAAAAGGTGATGGGCGCCATGCCGGTAGGGACGACCCGGCGCGGAGCCCCTTGCTCGGGCGACGCAAAAGCGGGGTGCGGCGAGATGCGTCCCCAGCCTACGGCGCCGGCAAGGCAGAGTGCATCGAGCCAGCGAGGATCGTAGCCTGCCACCCGGGCAGGCAAGATCTGCCGCTCCCACTCAACCGCCGGCGCCTCAAAGCCTTCCAGCCCCTGCAAGGCAGCAAAAACACCTGCCTCGCCCGAGAGCTGCGTTTGCGGAGCGACATGCTGCCAGCCCAGCAGCCACTGCATAAAGGTCGAAGGGGATACCGGCTCGACCTGTTTGCGCAGGGCTCCCAGCGTGCGCTTGTGGATGCGCTGCAGCAGGCGCCGATCGCACCACTCCACATCATGGTCCTGCGAGGCGGCTCCTTTTGCCTCAAAGACGCCCCGCATCAGGATGCCGGCCACTTCAAGCTGTAGCAGCTGCTTCCAAATCTCGGAAGCCGCGAGGCCAAGCAAGGCGCTCAAGGTGCGGGCGGTTGCCGGACCCAGCAGCGGCAGCCAGCCGGCCACGCGGCGGCGAAGCACCTCTTCGGCGGCCAGCGCAGGCGCCGGCACGGGAGCCAACGTGTGGGTACGCGCGACCTGGGGCCACAGGGCGCGCAGCCAGTCCTGCCTTTCGGCGACCACCCAATAGCTCCGCACCTGATCCGCATCACGCACGGTGGCAGCGGCGGCCCTGCCTGCGGCGGCAAGGCGCTCGAGGAACAAGGGCCAGTCCCGCGTGCCGCGCTGTTCTGTCACCGTCACCGGCACAAGGATCAATGTGAGGAGCAGATCGTGCAGTTCATGCT
>CAXTPL010000105.1:0-5632 GCA_964246065.1 uncultured Acidobacteriaceae bacterium | reverse complement strand
CCCGTATCTCGTCGATGGCCTCCGGCGACAGGCGGCCGGCCTCACCGAGCGCCGCCGCAGGAAGAGCGCCGCGCATGGCGACCGCCCGCGCCCGGCGCTCTTCCTGCGGCGCATCGTCGAGAAACGCATAAGGGTTGGCGTGCAGCAGCTCATGCGAGAACACCGACGGCGTGGTCGTATCCACAGCAACGCAGCGCACCGCGCCCGACTCGATATCGGCCAGCAGGCGCGTCAGCCCAGGCAGATCCATCGCCTCCTCGAGCACATCCTTCATCACCTCACGAATCAGCGGGTGATCGGGTATCTCTATGTCGCCCTCTATATTCTCCTGGCAAGCGGCCACCTGCGGAAACACGTTGGCGAGCAGATCATCGCCGCGGGTCCGCATGATCTGCGGCGGCACTTTTTTTCCTTTTTGAAAACGTAACAGCTGCAAACTTCGGCAGGCATCCCAGCGCCAGCGTGCTTTAAAGATCGGCGACGTCAGCGAAGCCTGCTGCAGCAGCTCCTGCACGGTTTGAGTAGTGAGAAAGAGAAACACATCGCTCAAAGGAAAGGAATGCTGCTCAGCCAGCGAGATATTCAGCCCGTTGTCTGTAGCGGCGGCCTGCAGCTCAAAGTTGAAGCCGCGACAAAAACGTTTGCGAAGCGCCAGGCCCCAGGCCTTGTTGATGCGGCCGCCAAACGGCGCATGCAGGATCAGCTGCATGCCGCCGCCTTCATCAAAAAAGCGCTCGGCGACAATGGTCGTCAGGGTAGGCACCAGACCGAGCCCGGCCCGGCCCGCCACGATATAGGCAATCAGCTGCTCGGCTCCGGACGCATCTACCCCGCACTGCTCGCGCAGAAAAGCTACGGTGTGCGCCACCTGAGGGTGGCTGCTCGACAAGCAGCCGGGCTCGAGATCAGGGGTACTCGCGCTGATCTGTTCGCGAAGCCGGGAAACGTAGTGCGATAATTCGGGCGTGCGCTGCGGAGCTTCCCCAGTCCAGAAAGGCACGTTGGGCGGCTGCCCGTGCGCGTCCTCGACAAACACCCGTCCGGCGCTCTCGATCTTTTGGATGCGCCAGCTCGTATTGCCCAGCAGGATCACGTCGCCGGGCGAGGAGTCGACCGCAAAGTGCTCGTCCAGGGTGGCGATCGGCACGCCATCAGGCTGAGCGATGACTTGAAAGATCGCCGTATCAGGAATGGTGCCGCCGTTGGAAACGGCAGCCATCCGCGCTCCGCGCCTTGCCTGCAGATGGCCATGCACCCGGTCGCGCAGCAGGTATGCGCCCCACCTGCCGCGGCTCGATGCAATCCCTTCGGACAAAAGGGTGAGAGCTTGCTCAAAGCTGTCGCGGGTAAGTTCGCGATACGGATAGGCGCGCCGCACCATCGCGTAGAGGGCATCTTCCTGCCAGGGCTCAGCCGCGCAGCAGGCGACCATCTGCTGCATCAGCACATCGAGCGGCTCGTGCGGAATCTCGAGCTTGTCGAGCTCGCCGTCGCGCATGGCTTGTATCAAAGCCGCATTCTCTACCAGGTCATCCCGTGTGGTCGCGAAGAAACGCCCCTTGGGTATGGCGCCGCGCCAGTGGCCGGCACGCCCTACGCGCTGCATGGCAGCCGCGATGGCGCGCGGTGAGTTGATCTGGCAGACAAGATCGATATTGCCGATGTCGATGCCGAGCTCGAGCGAAGCAGTCGCAAACAGGATGCGAATCTCCCCCTGCTTCAGCTTGCGCTCGGCCTCCAGCCGCAGCTTGCGCGAAAGGCTGCCGTGATGTGCGGCGACCAGCTCCGCACCCAGTCGCTCGCCCAGCCGGAAAGCCATGCGCTCGACCATGGCCCGCGTGTTGACAAACACCAGTGTGGAGCGATGCTCCAGCGCAAGCGCCGCCAGGCGCGCAGAGATACTCTCCCACATGGCGTGCGTGGCGATTGAGCCCAGGGGCTCATCGGGGAGCTCGATGGCAAGATCAAGCGCGCGGCGCTGGCCCAGGTGCACGATGGAAGCCTCGCAACGGCCGCTGCCGGTAAGAAATTGCCCAACCAGGGCTATGGGCTTTTGTGTTGCTGAAAGACCGATGCGCTGAGGCGCGTGCACGCTCCCGGTCAGCATTGCGCCTGGGCACAGACGGTTCTCGCCGCAGACCAGTGCGTCCAGCCGCTCCATGGAGAGCGCCAGGTGTGTGCCGCGCTTGCTCGCGGCCACCGCGTGAATCTCATCGACCACCAGGGTGTGTACCTGTCGCAGGGTTTGGCGGCTCTTGGCCGCCGTAAGCAGGATGTAGAGCGACTCCGGCGTGGTGACAAGGATGTGCGGCGGCCGCTTGAGCATGGCCACTCGCTCCTTCGGCAGCGTGTCGCCGGTACGCACGGCGGTGCGCACCTCCGGGCACAGGTAGCCACGCTCCAGGGCCAGCGTTTGTATCTCGGCCAGCGGCCCGTTCAGGTTCTTCTGCACATCGTTGGAAAGCGCCTTGAGCGGCGACACGTACACTACCTCGGTGCACGGACCGAGACTTCCCTCAATGGCCTTGCGGATCAGCCTGTCGATGCAGACCAGAAAAGCGGCCAGCGTTTTGCCTGACCCGGTCGGCGCCGAGATCAGGACGGGCTTTCCTGCCAGGATCAGCGGCCAACCCTCGATCTGCGGCTCAGTAGGCGAGCCGAATTTGCGCGTAAACCACTCCTGCACAACCGGGTGCGCCCAGGCTAAAGCAGCCTGCGAGGCACTGGTGGGCACCGGGGGTGCGGCGGCAGTCATGGCGCTAGTGTACCGCGGATCTTTGCTTGTTCTTCGCCCCGCCGCGAGGGGAGCGGGAGGCGCCGCCTCTACAATGCTGGGATGGACACACCTGCCCTTTCTGCGGTGGATCGCGCGCGCCGCATCAAGGTTCTCATCTTTGACGTGGACGGGGTGCTGACCGACGGCAGTATCTGGCTTTTGCCCGTACCTCCCGGCGACGCCTCGATTGCAGCCCATGCGAGCCGGATGGAAGCGCACGGAGGCTATGCCATGCATGCGGCCTCGATGGTGGAGGCGAAGGCATTCCATGCGCACGATGGTACGGCTGTCTCGCTCGCCCAACTGGCCGGCATCGCATGCGCCATCATCACCAAGCGCATCTCTGAGGCAGTTGCCCTGCGTGCGCGCGACATGCGCGTGCGGCACCTGTACCAGGGCCAGGCAAACAAGCTCGCGGCCGTGCGGGAGATTATGGCGGCTGAAGGGGTTGGACTGCACGAAGTCGCCTTTCTAGGCGACGACCTGGTGGACCTGCCGGTGATGCGAGTGTGTGGGCTCGCCATGGCGGTAGCCAATGCACGGCGCCATGTGATGCAGGCCGCGCACTGGGTTGCGCCGAGCGATGGCGGACGAGGCGCAGCGCGCGATGCGGTCGAGTTTCTGCTGGAGGCGCGCGGTGTTTTAGACGAGGTGGTAGAGCGTTACCTGGCGGAGCGCTCCGAGTAGGGCGCTGGGGCAGAACCGACGAAGCCAGGCACGCCGGCTACCCCGCAACCGACCTTGCAACCTGTCTTGTTGGACTGATTCGTTGCCCTGCTGACTAGCCGCAACCTGGAACGAACGTCCAACCCAAAATCTTCTCGCCCTGAAGTGGGGCGTGGTGATCTACCTCCAAGCCAACGTCATGAGCCATCTCGTAGAAATGGACGATCTCTTGCCTTCCTTGCCATGCTGGCATCCGGTTCAGGGTGCCAAGGGGGACTATGTCTTTGATAAACGCTATCGAGAGGCCCAGAGCACCGCTTGAAAATGTGAGCAGATTGTTATCAAAGGAGTCAGCACTCGCCAACTCAA
This sequence comes from uncultured Acidobacteriaceae bacterium, assembly GCA_964246065.1. GTDB lineage: Bacteria > Acidobacteriota > Terriglobia > Terriglobales > Acidobacteriaceae > EB88. The sequence continues at coordinate 1,821 of CAXTPL010000105.1, read as the reverse complement.
CGAATCCGGTCAAGGGCGGATTGGTCTCGTGTCCTTCCAGCGCATCTGAGCGTACAGAAGGAGAAGTCAATGACAGAGCATCACGACGCGCCAAAGCCGCACCAACCCCACGCCGTAAAAGAAGAGCATGCCAAGGGTCCGCACGATCCGAAGGAAATCAACCCCAAGATGGCATCCGACATCGCGTACTGGACGAAGGAGATGGGTGTCACCGGCGATCAACTCCATGAGGCCATTCGCAGTCACGGAACGCACGTCGAAAAGATACGGGCAGCGCTGCACGCCAAAACTACGTAAAGGCTCTCTGGTGTCAGCGTGAACAACCCGACAAGTAGGCTCGCTTCTCAGGCAGGCCAACCTCGTCGGGACGCTGTGCCGGGTAGAAGCCGGACATGCAGTTCACGCTCGAAGAGAATGAGAAATATCGCCTTTTGTGAACGGTCTCGCTAACCGCATCGGCGTGTTTTGATTTCGTGCCGGATCAGATCGTTTGGCACTACACCGACGGTCCTGGTGTTCTCGGTATACTCCCGCTGGCCACGCTGTTCGCGACGCAAGTTTCCTCTCTGAGCGATCCCCACGAAACCAAGTAGCCACCGCACCGGGCCATGTGATGCAGGCCGCGCACTGGGTCGCCCCGAGCGATGGCGGACGAGGCGCAGCGCCCGAAGCGGTTGAGTTTCTGCTGGAGGCGCGCGGTGTTCTAGACGAGGTGGTAAACGTTACTTGGCGGAGCGATCCGAGGAGGGCGCCGGGGCAGAATGGACGAAGCCCGGCACGCCGCCACCCCTAACCGACCTTGCAACCAACCCTGCAACCGACCTCGCAGGTTTGACGAAAGCCCGTCTGTCACAGAGAATAAGAGGTGAGCAAACACAGTGGGCCTGTGGCGCAGCTGGGAGCGCGCTTCCATGGCATGGAAGAGGTCATCGGTTCGATCCCGATCAGGTCCACCAAATATCTCAACAACATAGCGGACTCCCCTCCGAACGTTTGGCAGCAAATTGGCAGCAAATTTCAAACTGCCGTGCAGCCAAGCCATGTCAGTCGTCTCCTTCTCCTCTCTGAAGCGCCACGCTTCTGCTGACTTGCTCCCAGAATTCCTGTCCATCAATTCACCATCGCCGCAGATTCGACGACGGCCAGCGGTCGCATCTTGCCCTTCGACGCCAGCTTCTTCATCGTGCCCTGCAACTCCCGGTGAATGGAGTCGACAGTGGCCCGTACGCCCTCCGGCATCTCCTGCATGTAGACGTCGGTTGTCGTCGCCACGCGCGAGTGCCGCATCATGCCCTGCACGTCCTTCACTGTGCCCTTCTTCTGGGCCAAGGTTGCGATCGTCCGCCGGATGACCTGGAACGTGAGCTTGGGAAGACCGAGCTCCGTCGCCAGTTTGTGCAGGACCCGCTTGCGGTAGTTGCTCGGATCCATGAAGGAGCCATCCCGATTCGGAAACATAAACGCTTCCTCATCCGATGGCGGCAGACCGTGCTGCTTCTTTTTCTTCTTCAGCTTCTTCTTGTCGTACTGCTCCTGACTCGCTTGCCGCCAGGCGGTGAGATCGTCGGAGAGGTCCTTTGCAATCGGCACTTCCGCCAGACTTCCTTTGGTCTTTCCGTAAGGCCGAATCTTTCCCTTGTAGATCGTCTCCACAATGGTGAGCGAGACCGCTTCCACGCGATGACACTTCCACCGGAACGCGAACAACTCGCTCGGTCGAAGAGCATTCGTCATATCGAGCTTGAGCAGAATCCGGTCACGAAGGCCTGACCTGCCCCCTTTTTCTCAACCATTCATAACTGGAGTTTTCTCGGTTATGTA
>CAXTPL010000104.1:11482-12272 GCA_964246065.1 uncultured Acidobacteriaceae bacterium | reverse complement strand
CGCGGCCGGGGGACGGGCCCCTGCTTGCCCCCCCGCGACCCCCCTCCCGGCTCACCGGCCGACAGCCCCCAATTGCCGCCACTGCCCCGCGACCGGGGTCGCCGCGGCGCTGCCCGGCACGCGCAGCCGGTACGCCGCGGCACCCTTTACCCAAGGCGGCGTGGGCTGTAGCGCGTGCCATGGAGACCCTGCGGCGCACCTGGCGGCGAACGGGCACGGCCCCATCGTCAACCCGGGCAAGCTCGACCCGGCGCGCCGCGACAGCGCCTGCCTGAGCTGCCATCTTGAAGGCGATGCCGTTGTTTACCGGCCCGGCAAGAGCCTTGCACAGTTCCAGCCAGGCGAAGACCTGGCCGCCACCGCCATCTACTTTGTCCGCGCCGGCGGCACCGGCGGCGGTGGTCGCGCTGCCAGCCAGTATGAGGCTCTGCTCCGGAGCGCGTGCAAGCGTGCCGTCGGCGACCGGCTCACCTGCACCAGCTGCCACGACCCGCACGCCAGCCCTGCCCCATCCGAGCGCGTCGCCTACTACCGCGGCAAATGCCTTGCCTGCCATACCAGCCCCGCCCTCGCCGCCGAGCACCACCCCGAGCAGCCTGACTGCGCACACTGCCACATGCCTGCGCGCGCCACCACAGACATCTCGCACGAGCAGTCTGTGGACCATGACATCGAGCGGGTTCCCGCGCAGGCGGATGCCACGCCGCGGACCGGCGAAGCTCTGCAGCCGGTCGGCAACTGGAAGAGCTCTGACCGCGAGCTGGGACTGGCCTACGCGCAGATGGCGGAA
>CAXTPL010000104.1:9788-11472 GCA_964246065.1 uncultured Acidobacteriaceae bacterium | reverse complement strand
GGAACGAGGCGACCGCCTCGCGGGAGATCGGGCTCTCACGCTTCTCAGCCGGGCAGAAGCAGCAGGGGCCTCGGACGCGGCGCTGCATGCGCGTCTCGGCTTCCTGCGCCAGGTCTCCGGCGCGCTCACGCAGGCGCGCGCCGAGTACCAGGCGGCCCTGGCCGAGAACCCCTACGAGCCCAGCGCCCTCGCCAATCTTGCCGTCCTCGATGCAACCGCCAACCGCATCCCCGAGGCGATCGACCGGCTCGACAGGCTTGTTACCCGCGATCCCTCCCAGACCGCTGCCGGCCTAAACCTGGCCTTTATCGAGTGCACCCTTGGCGACCCCGGCAAAGCGCACGATCTGCTCCAAACCCTCCGCCGCTACAATCCGGATGACCCGGCGTTGCGCCGCTTGGAGACGACAGGGGAGTACGTGGGCCGGCAGTGCAGCCTAGCGCGCCCGGCGCCGCGGAGGCCCGGTGCGTGAGTTAAGGGCCGGCCAATGCCTGGTACGAACGGCACGCGCGCCCGGGCATGCGCTGCGCACGCTCGCGCTCGCCTGCGGAACCCTGGCCGTCATCTTCCTTCGCGCCGCCATCCCCGCCGGCGCCCAGGAGGCTTTGCCATCCGGACCCGTAATGCCCATGCCGCAGCAGGCTCTCGGCTCAGTCACCGTGCCGGGGTCCGCGTTGCCTCGCAAGCCGCCGTACCAGGCCCCAAGCACGGCAAGGATGGCTGCACTGCTCCAGCAGATCTACGCGGCGACCGATTGGCGCCTCGATCCCAACAAGCCCGCCCGGCGGGTGGACTATTACCGCAGACTGCTCGCCAACCGCAAGCTTTCCGCAGCAGACGACGCCGTAGTCCGCCTGCAGCTGGCCAAGGAACAGCTCTACACCGGCGACAGCCAGGGCGCCATCGCGACGCTTGAGGCGCTGCGCGGAGCCTGGGCTGCGCGGTCGCAAGCTTTGCCCCCGGAGCTTGCCCGCGACATAGGCGAGTGGCTCGCCATTAGCTACTTGCGCCTGGGCGAGCAGGAAAACTGCGCAGTCATGCATGGTCAACGTGCCTGCATCTTCCCCATCGAGCCGGCTGCCGCGCACCGGCTGCCGCGCGGCGCACAAGGCGCAGTGCGCGAGTTGACCCTGCTGCTGAACGACAACCCATCCGACGCGCGCTCCCGCTGGCTGCTCAACCTGGCCTATATGCAGCTCGGCCAGTATCCGCAGCAGGTGCCGCCGCGCTGGCTCATCGCGCCCCGCCTCTTCGCCTCTGACCAGCCTGAGGCAGCCCACTTCCCGCGCTTCCCGGATGTGGCCGCCTCTGCCGGGCTTGACATCCTGGGCCATGCCGGGGGTGCGCTGGTAGAGGACTTCGACGGCGATGGCCTGCTCGACGTCATGGTCAGCTCTTCAGGCCCGTCGGACCAGATGCATCTGTTCCATAACAACGGCAATGGCACGTTTAGCGACGTGACGGAGGCCGCCGGCCTTCTCGGCGAAACCGGCGGCCTGAACCTGGTGCTTACCGACTACAACAACGACGGCTACCCGGATGTGCTGGTGATGCGCGGCGGCTGGTGGGGCAAGCAGGGTTGCTACCCCTTGTCGCTTTTGAAGAACAACGGCAACGGGACCTTCGACGATGTGACGGTAGCTGCCGGCCTGCTTTCTCCGCACCCCACGCAGACCGCTGCGTG
>CAXTPL010000104.1:0-9778 GCA_964246065.1 uncultured Acidobacteriaceae bacterium | reverse complement strand
GCCCCTCGGTGCGGGTCGCGCCCGGCGTGTTTCCCCCCCCCCCCCCCCCGCCGGGGGGGGGGCCCGACTACGACAACGACGGCTGGCTCGACCTCTTCGTCGGCCATGAGTCAAAAGAAGGCGACCGACACCCCTCGCAGCTCTTCCACAACAACCATGACGGCACTTTTACCGAGGTTGGCGCCGCAAGCGGGCTGAGTGAACTCGGCTTTGTGAAGGGGGTCGCCTGGGGCGACTACAACAACGATGGGCGGCCGGACCTGTACATTTCGGTGATGTACGGCCACAACCGGCTCTTCCGCAACGATGGTCCCGCGCCTGGCGCTGCCCCGGGCGGTGCGTGGAAGTTTACCGACGTGACCGCGGCAGCCGGTGTAGCGCAACAGTCCAACCGCTTTGCCGCCTGGTTCTTCGACTACACCAACGACGGCTGGCCGGATCTCTTTGTGGGCGGCTACTCCATGGCGTCGGGCAACGACCTGGGCGCCTTTGAAGCAGGCCAGCCGTTCCATGCCGAACTGCCGCGCTTGTATCGCAACAACCACGACGGCACCTTTACCGACGTAAGCCATGCCGCGCACATGGACCGGGCGATCCTGCCGATGGGCGCCAACTTCGGCGACCTCGATAACGACGGCTGGCTCGACATTTATCTCGGCACCGGCGACTCCGAATACCCATCTCTGCTCCCGAATCGCATGTTTCGCAATCGCGAGGGCAAGCAGTTTGCCGATTGGACCACGGCTGGCGGCTTTGGCCACCTGCAGAAAGGCCATGCCATCGCCTTTGCTGACCTGGAGGGCACCGGGTTTGAAGACGTCTTTGAAGAGATGGGCGGGGCGCTCCCAGGCGACACCTACACAAGTGTGCTTTACCGCAACCCAGGCAATGCCAATCACTCCATCACGCTCATCCTGGCCGGGGTGCAGACCAACCGCGCAGCTATGGGAGCCCGGATCGATGTTGCTGTGGCCGGCGCATCCGGCCTGCGACACATGGTGCGCACGGTAGGCTACGGATCGAGCTTTGGCGGCAATCCGCTTCGGCAACATATCGGCCTCGGTTCGGCTACCCGTGTTGATACGCTCACCGTCTTCTGGCCCGGCTCGCATACTACCCAGATCTTTAGGAATCTGGGAGCAGACGCGACATACACCCTGCGCGAAGGAGGCCAGCCGCTCCGCCAGGCGCGCCAAGCCGCCCACTGACCCTGCTGCGGTCGCCTGTGCCGACTTGCGTGACGCAAACAGCGCGGCCCTGACCGGTGTGAACGAGCATGGAAGCGCGAGCTTCAAGGCCGGGAGTGGAAAGAGGAGCCCATTTGTATGCCAAACCGGCGCTTCTCTATACTCGAGAAGGCCGCGCAGCGTTGCCCTGGGAGTTACGGTTGATCTGGTCTCGGCGAGGATTTCTCAAGTCGCTTTCTCGCACGGCGCTGGTGCTCTCGCTTGAAGATGTCTTGTCTTTATCGGCGCACGCGCAACAAAGCGCTAAATCGCGACCGGAATACAACACCAAGCCGCGCGCACCCAAGGCGCTCCCTTCGCCCATTGCAGGCACGCCGCTCGGGTTCAGCTTTCTGGATGTGGCAAAGAAATCCGGGCTGCATGCGAAAACAATTTACGGCGGCGAACACAAGAACCGATACTTGCTCGAGACCACTGGCTGCGGCGTTGCCTTTTACGACTACGACCAGGATGACTGGCTCGATATCTTCCTTGTTAACGGGACGCGCCTTGAGGGCTTTCCGAAAGGTGACGAGCCCATCAGCCGCTTGTTCAAGAATAATCGCGATGGCACCTTTACCGACGTTACCGCGGCGAGCGGCATGACCCGCTCCGGCTGGGGCCAGGGCTGCTGTGTCGGCGACTACGACAACGACGGCTGGAACGACTTATTTGTCACCTACTATGGTCAGAATATCCTCTATCGAAATAACGAGGGAAAAGGCACCTTTACCGACGTCACCCAGAAAGCAGGGCTCGCGCAGACCAAGACCCGCTGGAACTCAGGCTGCGCTTTTCTGGACTACGACCGCGACGGCCACCTGGATTTGTTTGTCGCCAATTACATCGACTTCGACATCAAGACCGCACCCTTGCCTGAGGCAGCAGGCTGCGCCTACAAAGGGATGCAGGTAGCCTGCGGGCCGCCCGGCCTCGATGGCGGCAAGAATATCCTGTACCGCAACAACGGCGACGGCACCTTTACCGATGTTTCGAGCAAATCCGGGATCCTCGATACCATCGGCACTTATGCGCTTTCAGTCACGGTCGCCGATCTCGACAACGATGGCTGGCCTGATATCTATGTAGCCAATGACTCAACAGCGGCTACCTACTACCAGAATCAAAAAGACGGAACCTTTAAGGATGTAGCCATCGAGTCGGGCATCGCCTACTCGCCCGACGGCAAGCCGCAGGCGGGCATGGGGGTGGCCGTCGGTGACTTCAACCGCGATGGATTGCTCGACATCGTGAAAACGAACTTCGCCGGCGATACGGACTCGCTCTATCAAAACCTAGGCGATGGCACCTTTGAGGACCATACCTACTTATCCGGGCTAGGCATCAATACACGCTACTTAGGCTGGGGCGTAGGCTTTGTCGACCTCGATAACGACGGCTGGCTCGATATCTTTATCTCCAACGGGCACGTTTACCCAGAGGTAGACAGCTCCCACCTGGACGCCCCTTACGCCGAGCATAAGTACGTCTACCGAAACCTGCGCAACGGTCAGTTTGAAGAAGTAACAAGCCTGGCCGGCAGCGGGATCACCGACCCGGCCCCGGCTCGTGGCTGCGCCTTCGGTGATTACGACAACGACGGGGATGTAGATATCATCGTCAACTGCGTCAATGCGCCGCCGCAGTTACTCCGCTGCGATACCACCATCAAGCGTAACTTTGTCAAACTCCGGCTGGTGGGAAGAAAAAGCAATCGCACCGCCGTGGGAGCACGCGTCACGGTGACCGCTGCTATAGAAGCTGCTGCTAAGCAGCCCTTGCGCCAGATAGATGAGGTACGCAGCGGCGGCAGTTATTACTCGCAGAACGATCTGCGCCTCCACTTCGGCCTCGACAGCGCGACCAAAGCGGACCTTGTTGAAATCGCGTGGCCGTCGGGCATAAAGGACGCGCTGCATGACCTGCCGGCCAACCAACTCCACGTGATCGAAGAAGGCGGCAAACTTCTCAAGTCGGTGCCCATGGGACCGGCGCTCGCCGGTGCGGCGGCCAAGAGTTGAGCACGCACCTTCGGCACTTAGCCTGGTTGTCTTTGCACAGCTGCTGGCTTCCCCTGCTGCTTGCCGCGCAGCAGCACGCAGCTCCTTACCCGGCCACTGCGGAACACCCCGCGCCTGCGTGGTTTGTCGACGTAGCGCCGCAAGCCGGACTTACCGCACGCAACGTCAACGGGAGCGAGACCGCGAAGCGTTACATCGTTGAGGCGACCGGCTCCGGCGTCGCTATCCTGGACTATGACGGAGACGGCTGGCCGGATATCTTCCTCGTCAACGGCAAGCCGCTCGATCAGGCTAAGTCCGCTCAAGAGGCTGCGCCAACCAGTCACCTTTACCATAACAATCATGATGGCACCTTTGCCGATGTAACAACAAAGGCCGGCATGACCGCGACCGCATGGGGCCAGGGAGCCTGCGTCGGCGACTATGACAACGATGGCCGCGATGACATCTATGTCACGGCTTATGGCTTTAATCGTCTCTACCATAACGAGGGTGGCGGAGTTTTTCGCGAAGTAGCCGCCGAGGCTGGTGTGGCCGGTACCGGCAAAGAGTGGGGCACCGGCTGCGCCTTTGTCGACTACGATCGAGACGGCAAGCTTGACCTGATCGTAGCCAACTACGTGCACTTCGACCTTGCCAAGACTCCCATTCCTGGAGAGGAAGGCGGCTGCGTATGGAAGGGAACCCAAGTGATGTGCGGCCCGCGCGGGCTCCCCAGTGCCAAGAACGTTCTTTACCATAATGACGGCGGCGGTCACTTTACCGATGTAAGTGCGCGCAGCGGCATAGAAAAGACCACCGGCCATTACTGCTTCTCCGTCACGACGCTAGACTACGACGAAGACGGCTGGCCGGATATCTACGTAGCCTGCGACTCGACACCGTCGATCCTTTACCACAATCATCGCGACGGCACCTTTACAGACAGCGCTGCCGATATGGGCGTGGCGTTTAACGAAGATGGCCGCGAGCAGGCCGGCATGGGTTCTACCAGCGCCGACTACGATGGCGACGGCCACCTCGATCTATTCAAGACAAACTTCTCCGACGATACCTCCACCCTCTACCACGCCAACGGAGACGGGAGTTATACCGACGTGACCTTTGCTGCGGGGCTTGGCATCAACGCCGACGCGTTAGGCTGGGGCGCGATCTTTGCCGATGTGGACAACGACGGCTGGCCGGACCTGCTCCTTGCCAACGGCCACGTGTACCCTGAAGTCGATGCTGCAAAGCTGGGCGCGACATATCGCGAGCCGCGTTTTCTTTACTGGAACCAGGGCAACGGTAAGTTCAAGGATATGTCGAGGACAGCAGGTCCGGGCTTGACGGAGCCTTACCCCGGGCGAGGCATCGCCGTTGCCGACCTATGGAACGATGGTCGACTCGAGGCAATCGTCAATAACCTGAGTGACCGCCCTTTGCTGTTAGTCAACCAGGCAAAGACCGGCAATCACTGGATAGGCTTGCACCTGGTCGGCACGCAATCCAACCGGTCGGCGATCGGCGCGCGAGTTACCCTGCAGGGCCATGTGGGCCAGCTGCAGCGCACCTGGGTGAATGAAGTACGGAGCGGCTCAAGCTACAACAGCAGCAGCGATCTCCGGCTGCACTTCGGTCTCGGTTCTGATCCAAGGCTGGAGACACTTACGGTTCGCTGGCCGGCAGGGGAGACAGAACTCTTTCCCGCTCCACCTGCAGATGCGACCAGCACGATTACTGAAGGCGCAGGAAAACCGGCGCAGGCTAAGTGAAATACTTAATCGGGATCAGGTCGGGGGACAGGCGGCGCAGCAGGCGCTGCGGCGGGCGCCGATGCCACAGGCTTTCGCTTCGAACGTAGATAGTCCACTAATGAAGCGATCTCATCCTGGGTGAGCGAGTCGCCGAACGGAGGCATATTCCTGCCTCCGTCATGAATCTGTTGCGCAATTTCGGCCGGCCGCAGCTCCTTGCGAACCCTGCTTAAGTCAGGTCCTGAGTCGCTCCCGCCGAAGCCTGCCTCCCCGTGGCAGTGGGAGCAGCCCTTTTCCGCGAAAAGCTCTCTGCCCTGCGCCACACGCGCACTCTTGCTCGCTGAGGCCATGACGCGCGCTTGGGAGACCATCGCAAAAAAAGCAGCGCATACAAGCGCAACAGGGAGCCAGTGAAGATACCGCGGAAGAGTCAACATGCGTCTTACTGCATGGTAGCGCTAAAGCTCGCCGGATGCGAGGCATCGGGTGCTGCCGTTACCGTCTCACCTCGTGCATCGAGGCTATGCGCGTGCCAGGGCACACTCTCCTGCGCTATCTCTCGATGGTTGCGCAGGTACTGCAGCGCATAGGTGCTCGCCGTCGGGTCATCCTTCTGGTCGGCAAAGTACGCAGCCTGCTCGGCCGCTTTGTCTTTCATCCCCAGGCGGCGGTAAAGAATAGATAAGTTGTAATGCGCCGCCAGGTCGTCCGGATCGATGGTTTGCACTGTTTCGTACTCCGCCCGGGCCTGCGGGTACTTATGCAGCTGGTAATAGCTGAAGCCTAATTCGCGATGCGCATCGCGCGATCGTGGGAACTGCGCCGCTACCTTCTTCAGGTGCTCGATGGCGCCATCCACGTCACCTTCGTTGCGCTCGACCAAGGCAAGATAGTAAAGCGCACGCGCATTTTCCGGCGCCAGTGCTAGCGACTTATGCAGGCTGGGCAACGCGTCGTCATACTTTTCCCACTGGATGTCTGCGATGGCCACGTTTGTGTACGCATCTGCGTAGTCGGGCCGCAGCGCCGCTACCTTGCTGAAAGCATCCACGCTTGCTGCATATTGCTGGGCATCGAGCAGGGCGACGCCATAGTTGTTCCATCGCATCCACTCCTTGTTCTCGGTCGCACCAGCCGCCACAGGCGCATTGTCGCCAGGGGCAAACGTGCGCGAGGCGCTTTCCATATCGATGACGGGCTGCTCGTAGCGCTGCTTGTTCAGTCCAAAGTCGATAAAGTGCTCGTCAAACCGGCGATACTTCACCGTCGCCGTGACCGTAACCCCGCCGTCCATTTTGTTGGGCAAAGCAAAGCTGTAACGCACCAGCTGCGATCGGCCTGACTGGATGGTGTTGTTGTAGGCAACCACGCGATTGTCCCACACCTCGTGCCGTGCGTTGAGCGTGCCGTTCTTGTTGATCAACCGATTGGTAAAGCTATGCGCCGCCGGGTCGAGTTCGCCGTTGGGCATGATCTGGCCGCTTTGCTCCAGTACTTCGCCCCGGGCATTCTTTACCGTAAATGCCACCCAGCTCTCGTACATGTCGCGCTGCTCGGGTACATGGCTGTGAGCAATGCCCTTGTTCTGGATTACCACGGACACGGTGACATGGGCGCCCGCGCGCAGGGTAAACGGAGTAAGTCCGAGCGGAGCGATTGTTTGCGGCTCCTTCCCCTTTTCTCCATCCACCTCGAGCGCAAAGATGTCTACGTTGAACACAGCATTCTTGAGAAACGCCGCGACGCGCGTACTCTGCTGATCGAACTTATAGTATTGCGGTACCACCGTGTTCGCGCCCAGCCAGCGGTGCGAGGCTAACATGCCTTTCTTTGCGCCAAAGTCCGTCGTAACCAGAGGCTCGCGCTGCATGTGGCAGGTCTGGCAGGTAGAGACCGCGTCTTTTTTGTAAAACGGGAGCGGCGACTCCTTGGCAAACGATGAGTTTTGCCACTCGTCGTAAAGGGAGATAGCCCGCTGCCACTTATAGTCGTTCAGCGTCCTAGGCAGCGCGGCTTTGTGGCAGGTCGAGCAATACTCCGGCGTGCGGTAGAAGTCTTTCATCACCGCCTTGCTGTGTCGGTCAAGATGCGCCAGTATCTCCGCATCCGATACGGGCCTGCTGATCGGCGCGCCGTTCTCGTCGACCAGCACGGCCGGTACACCGAGCGTAAAGCTCCCGGTTCCGCGCGTGTCGATCTTCTGGATGGAATGGCAGACCATGCACGTTACACCATCCTGATCGTAGGGCCGCTTCTTCGCCGCACCGGGGTTGATTGCTCCCGCTGCAACGGCAAGAGGATCGTGGCAGCCCTCGCAGTGGCGGGAAAACTCCACACCTTTTTCCGCATTCAGCAGCCCTACATTTTTCAGGTACCAGGGCGCCCTGTTTGAGTTGGAGTGCGCCGACTCCCGCCACTGCTGATGCGACTCCTGGTGGCAGTGACCGCAATACTCAGCGGTAGGAAAGCTCTTAGGATCGAGAAACTCGCCCGTATCCGTCTGCATGTTGGACGGCGCGAAGGGCTTGTCCTTGCCGGCCCGGTACGTATAGGTGGAGGCTATCTTTTCAGAGTAGGCATGGCGCGCTGTCGCCGCATCCTCAACCGCGCTGCCTGCGTGAACCCCTGTTCCAGACCGGCAGGTGTATCCCGCGACCGCGAGGCCGAGCAGCAGCAGCAGGTAGCCCAGACGCGACCGTAGCTGATTGCCTTCCACTGCTGCCTTCCTCCCAGTCTCTTTTCCCGTCAAAACTATGCCACCTGCGCACAACGATCGGCAATCCACCCTAGGGTGGAGTTTTGCTTCTCCTCAACGGACCCGCACTCTATCGTTTCAGCGGCACCGCGCCTTTGCCTTCAACCAGCGGCACGATCCGGTCGACGCCCGGCGCGGGGAACTGCTCCACTGCGCCGCTCGGCCAGTGCACCTCGATCGCATCCACAGCCGCAGCCCGCCCCAGGCCAAAGTGCGGCCGCAGGTCCGAGCTCGACGCAAAGCTTCCGCCCGAGTACACATCGCCGCGCTGTTTTATGCCGCCGGACGTCACATACACCGTCGCCCCCACGGCATCGCGCGGCGACTTTGCTCCGCCGATCAGCTGAAACTCGATCCAGTGGTTGCCCGGCAGCCCGGCAGCCGCCTCGACCACGTTGCGCAGCAGTGCCGGCGGGGCGTCCATGTTGTTGATCACCGCATCCACCCGTCCCTCGTTGAACAGGTCGCCAAAGGCCATGCCGCGCGAGGTCAAAACGGCGGCCAGGCCTGAACCCTCCACTGCAGGCACCGGCTCAAACCGGGTCCCATGCACGCTGTGGAACAGCAGCGGCCGCTCGGCCCAGCTCGTTCCCCACGGATACTCATCGGCATGCCGGTACACGTGCCCGCTGACAAAGAAAAGATCCTTCCACCCATCGTTGTCATAGTCGAACAAGCCGTCGCCCCAGCCTAGAAAAGGGATGGTCAGGTCCGCCATCTGCATGTCATAGCTAATGTCGGTAAAGTTCGCGTCGCCATCGTTCCGATAAAAGGGCTTGTAATCGTCAGAGAAGGTCGTGTTGAAGATGTCTAACTGCCCATTGTTCCGGGTATCTCCAACAGCGATCCCCATGGAGGCGGTTTCTCGGCCTTCCTTGTTCAAGGCATAGCCTGAGGCATAACTCGCGTCCTCAAACGTTCCGTCGCCCTTGTTCAGATAAAGGTAGTTAGGGGTCGAGTCATCGGCAACCAGCAGGTCCGGCCTGCCGTCGTTGTTTACGTCCACAAACAGCGACGACAGACCGTAATAGCCGGGCTTGTCGCCTACTCCAGCCTTTTCACTCACGTCGGTAAAGGTGCCGTCGCCATTGTTATGGAACAGGTGATCCGGCTCACCCGGCAAACCGCGCGGACCGCAGTAGGTCTTGATGCCCCGGTACTGGCAAAAGGAAAAAGAAGCGCCGTCAGAGCCTGCTTCTACCTGCGCTTTTAAGTCGTAATGCACATACCCCGGCACAAACAGGTCCAGCCGGCCGTCGCCGTCGTAATCGCCCCAGGTGGCGCCCGTGGACCAGTTGCCCAGCGTCACGCCGGCCTTTTCCGCGACATCGGTAAAGGTACCGTTGTGATTATTGTGGTACAGCCGGTTCTTGCCGAAGTTTGTTACATATAAGTCCGGCCAACCATCATTGTCATAGTCAGTGACAGTAACTCCAAAGCCCCACCGATCGTTCTCCACGCCTGCCTTTGCCGCCACGTTGGTAAAGGTTCCGTCGTGGTTGTTGTGGAACAACGCAGCATGCGGTGCGGGTGCCTTGCCTTCCATCGCGGCCTCGGTCGAGCCGTTTACCAGGTAAATATCGAGCCAGCCGTCGTTGTCGTAATCGAGCAGCGCCACGCCCGAGCCGATCGCCTCCAGGATGTACTTCTTCTCGGGCGAGCCCATCTGGTGCCGCCAGCCCGCTAGCCCGGCCTTGGCTGCGATGTCGGTAAACACAATTGGCCCCGAGGCTACCGTTCCTCCGGCGGTGATGGGGCGCTTGGCTGCGTCGTATACCGGCGGGTATGCGCCGCTGGTGTTGGAGCCGCCCTTGGCCGGCGGCTGTGCGCCTTCCTGCGCCTTTTGCGTCGTGGTTTCGAGCGGCGTTTGCGCGCATACTGGCCTCGCGGTGGTAAGCAGCCCCAGAAAGAAAAGGGAAAACAGCCGGGTGTTGGGCGAGGTGCTCCCCGAATCCTTAAAAATAAACATGGAAGGCAGCCACCTCCTTTGGGCGAGAAGCCAAAGCCCCTCACCGACCGCTATCACCCCGCGTCTCCATC
>CAXTPL010000103.1:0-12340 GCA_964246065.1 uncultured Acidobacteriaceae bacterium | reverse complement strand
GTGCACGCGGGATGCTCTACTCTCGAAACAAAGACCATGTTTGCCAAGGCACAGCGCGTACACTTCATCGGGATTGGCGGGATCGGCATGAGCGGAATCGCCGAAATCCTGTTGACTCTGGGGTATTCGGTTTCCGGCTCCGACCTGCGCCGTACCCCAACCACGGAGCGGCTGGAAGGCCTCGGTGCCGTGGTGTACGAAGGCCACGCGGCGGCCAACGTGGTTGGCTCGGGCGTGGTGGTGGCGAGCTCAGCCGTCGGTGAGACGAACCCGGAGATGGCCGAGGCACGCGCTCGCAAGATCCCTGTGATCCAGCGAGCCGAGATGCTGGCCGAGCTGATGCGGTTGAAGTACGGCATCGCGGTAGCCGGCATGCATGGCAAAACAACAACCACGTCCATGATCGCGACCGTGCTCGCCGCCGGCGGCCTCGATCCGACCGTGGTCGTAGGCGGCCGGGTGGATGCTCTGGGGTCCAATGCGCGCCTGGGCACCAGCCAGTACCTGGTGGCTGAAGCGGACGAGAGCGATCGAAGCTTCTTGAAGTTGTCCCCCATCCTTGCGGTCGTGACCAACCTTGATCGCGAACATATGGACTGCTATCGCGACATGGCGGATGTCGAGAACGCCTTTCTCGAGTTTATGGACAGGGTGCCGTTTTACGGGGCCTGCGTGGCCTGCTGCGACGATGCGCTGCTTCTGGCGATTTTGCCGCGCGTGCGGCGGCGGGTGTTTACCTATGGAACCAGCGCCCAGGCGGACTACATCGTCCGGCAGCTGCCGCAGCCTTCGCCCGAGATGGATGCAGGCGCGCATGGCGGTTTGCCGGTCAGGTCGAGGTTTGAGGTGGTAGCCGACGGCCTGGTGCTGGGGCCGTTTTCGCTCCATGTCCCTGGACGCCACAACGTGTTAAACGCCGCTGCGGCGGTGGCCATTGCGCACCAGTTGGAGGTCGCCCCGGAGCAGATTGTCGAAGGGCTCGCGGCATTCCGCGGAGTCGACCGGCGGTTCCAGGTCAAGGGCTGTGTGCGCGGGGTAGCGGTCATTGACGACTACGGGCACCACCCGACCGAAATTCGCGCAACGCTCAAGGCCGCGCGAGAATGCCGGTATGCGCGGGTGCACGTGATCTTTCAGCCGCACCGCTACACGAGGACACGCGACCTGCTGGCCCAGTTTGCCGAGGCATTCAAGGATGCGGACACGGTCGAGGTGCTCGACATCTATGCGGCGAGCGAGGAGCCGATCGACGGGATCTCCGGCGAGCGCCTGGCCGCGGCCGTGCGCGACGCTACGGGGCAGCCGGGCGTCCGGTATGCCGAAAGCTTTGCCGAGGCGGTCAAACGGGTTGCGGAGCGGGCCGGGGACGGCGATGCCGTTCTGACCCTGGGCGCCGGGAACGTAGCCCTGGTGGCTCCCCTCGTGCTGGAGCGGCTGGTGCTGGAGCAGCGGGGCGGCTCTCCGCGTCCTTAGTCTCGGGGTGCGGGGAAGGACCAAAGGCCGACGCAGCGCCGACGCACCGCCCTGCCATCAGGCGCTCCAAGCGTTACCGATGGTGTATCTCCAATGAAAAGCTCATGCGATTCACAGGTCTGCGGCTGCCGGCACGCGCTATAGTCGGGGTGGCGATTCTTCACGACCTTGCTCGGGCGTGGCGAAGACAAACCTGTATAGCAGCCGCCAGGCAACTGCGCTGGCCCCGGCGATTGAAGACGACGGCACGGAACTGTACCCGCGTGCCGCCGCACCATCGCGAAGTCGCGCGCGGGGACGCTCAGGCGATGGCATGGCCGATGGCATGGGAGCGACGCGCGAGTTCGACTTTGGCGCGGAGCAGGCCCCTGCGCCTAATCCGATGCCGCGCGCCCGACGTCGCATGCCTGTCGACCAGGGCCAGACGCGGGTTTCGCGCGTGCGGCGCTTCTTCTTCGGTTCGCGCGTGGGCTGGGTGCTGCTGGCGTTGGCGGTACTTGCCGGGGCGGCAGCCGCGGTGCTGGGCTACCGGGCGGTGCGCGGCTTTCTCGAGCAGGATCCCCGTTTCCGCATCGCCTCCTCCGGATCGATCCAGATCGTCGGCACCGCCGAGCTAAGCCGCGCCGAGCTGCTGAGCGTCTTTGGCGCCGATCTCGGGCGAAACATCTTTTTTGTCCCTCTGGCCAGGCGGCAAGCCGAGCTGGAGCAGGTTCCGTGGGTCAAGCAGGCTTCTGTCATGAGGCTGCTGCCCGACCAGCTTCGCGTTTCGGTTGTGGAGCGGGTGCCGATTGCGTTTGTGCGCGTCGGAAGCTCGGTCGAGCTGATCGATGCGGACGGGGTCATTCTGCACCTCGCGCCCGCTACGCTGGCCGCCCGCCACTACTCCTTCCCGGTGATCGCCGGGGTTAGCCCGTCGGACAGCCCGGTCTCGCGCGCAACGCGGATGCAGCTTTACCAGCGCTTTGTAGCAGAGCTCGATGCCGGGGCCGGGCAGCCCGTCTCATCGCAGCTGAGCGAGGTCGACCTGGCGGACCCGGAAGATGTGCGGGCTGTTGTGCCGGCGCAGGGAGCCGATATCCTGCTGCACTTCGGCGACACTGACTTTCTTCCCCGCTACCGGAGCTACCAGGCACACCTGGGAGAATGGCGCCGGCAATACCCGCACCTGAGTGCGATCGACCTGCGATATGACCGCCAGGTCGTCCTCAAGATGGCAGACGGGGCGGAAAGCGAGGCGAGCAGTCTGGACCATGGAGCAAGCTTGAGCGCGGCGCCCGCTGCGGAAGCGCCTGTGCCGCATGCGGTGGCGCGCAGGCCCGCACCCGGCGGCTCTTCATCCGCAGGCGCGCACCACACCGCCGGGCATGGCACGGCGCATGGCTGGAGGCCGCGATGAGCGAGCGCAAGGATGACCTGATCACGGTGCTCGATGCCGGAAGCGCGCGGACGCGGGTGCTGATCGCCGAGCTGCACGAGGGGGCGCGCCGCTAGCGCGGCCAGGGGGAGCCGCCGGCCGCCGGGGTGCGGCGCGGGGTCATTGCCGACCTCAAGCCGGCATCGGACTCGATCTCGCAGGCGGCGGTTGCGGCCGAAGCCTCGGGCCAGGTCGTTATCGACACCTGCGTGGCCGGCATCGGCGGTCCGCACCTGCGGGGGATGAACTCGGAAGGCGGCATCTCGCTCGGCAGCCGGATGCGCGAGATTACCCGCGAGGACGTGCGGGCAGCGGCAGACCGGGCCCGGGCCATCCAGCTGCCGTCGGATCGCGAGGTGCTGCACCTGCTGCCGCGCCACTTCATCCTCGACGAGCAGCCGGGCATCCATGATCCGGTGGGCATGGTCGGCCACCAGCTGGAGGTCAGCCTGCACCTGAGCACCTGCTCGGCGAGCGCGCACCAGAGCCTGGTGACCTGCGCCAACCGTGCCGGGCTGGCGGTGACCGAGACCGTGTATGAGGCGCTGGCGGCAGCCGAGGCTGCGGTCCCGGTCGACGAGCGCGAGCTGGGCAGCTGCCTGATCGACATCGGTGCCGGGTCGACCGAGCTGATCGTCTTCTTTGAAGGCGCGGTCGCTTTTACGGCGGTCATCCCGATCGGCGGCGATCACTTTACCAACGACCTGGCGGTAGGGCTGCGGGTCTCCATCCCGGAGGCCGAGTGGATCAAGCATGAGTATGGAAACGCGGTGGTCACGGCGGTTTCGCAGTCCAATGAAGTAGACCTGGTCGGGACGGAAGGGCAGCAGCCGCGCACCGTCAAGCAGCGGTTTGTGGCGGAGATCCTGGAGCCGCGGGCGCGTGAGCTCTTCCAGATGGTGCGGGAAAGCCTGCGTACGGGCGGCGTGCTGGAGGCGCTCGGTGCCGGGTGCGTGCTGGTGGGCGGAGGGGCCCGGTTGACGGGGCTGCTGGATGTGGCGGAAAGCCTGCTGCGGGTGCCGGCCCGGGTGGGTACCCCGGTGCGGCTTTCCAGGATGCCCTCCGAGCTGGTAGCGCCCGAATACGCGGTGATGGTCGGGCTGCTGTTGTATGCGCATCGCACGAGCCGGGTGCGCGCAGAGCAGCAGGGCAGCCTGCGGGCCAGGCTGCGCACAATCTTTGCAGGCAGTATCTGAGCGAGGAAGGCTACCCGGGAAGCAGGAAGCAGGCAGCAGGAAGTCGGCAGCAGGAACAGGAACCAGGAACCAGGCACCAGGCCCCAGGCAGCGGTTGGGAACAGACACACCACGCAGGGACACAAAAAAGGAGCAGACCAGACGATGAGCGAGCGAGACGAGATGCGCATCCAGTACCACGACGAGATGCCGGGCGGGGCAAAGATCAAGGTGATCGGCGTAGGCGGCGGCGGAGGCAATGCGGTCAACCGCATGATTGCCGCAAAGGTAGAGGGTGTGGAGTTTATCGCCGCCAACACGGATGTGCAGGCGCTGCAGCTGTCGGCAGCGCCGGTAAAGCTGCAACTCGGCGTCAAGCTGACAAGCGGCCTGGGCGCAGGAGCGAACCCGGATGTGGGGCGCCGGGCGGCGCTGGAAGACTCGGAAAAGATCATCGAGGCCCTCGAAGGCGCCGACATGGTGTTTGTGACAGCCGGCATGGGCGGCGGTACCGGGACCGGGGCTGCACCGGTGATCGCCTCGCTCGCCAGCGAGATGGGGGCGCTGACCGTGGCTGTGATCACCCGGCCCTTCGGTTTTGAAGGCAAGCGCCGCATGGCGCAGGCCGAGCGCGGGATGCAGGAGCTGCTTGACTCAGTGGATACGATGATTGTGATCCCCAATGAAAAGCTGCTGGCCGTGGCGCAGGACGCCGGGTTTTTCGAGTCGTTCCGGATTGCGGACGACGTGCTGCGGCAGGGGGTGCAGGGCATTTCGGACATCATCACCATCCCGGGCATCATCAACCGCGACTTTGCCGACGTAAAGACGACCATGGCCGGGATGGGCTATGCGGTTATGGGTACGGCCATGCGTTCGGGCGAAAACCGGGCAATCGCCGCGGCGCAGGCGGCAATGGCTTCGCCGCTGCTTGAAGATGGGGCGATCGATGGGGCGCGCGGGATCCTGATCAACATCTCCGGATCGAGCTCGCTCAAGCTGAGCGAAGTGAACGCGGCATCGACCTTGATCCAGAGCGCGGCGCACGAGGATGCCAACATTATCTTCGGCGCCGTGTTAGATGAAAGCATGGGGGACGAGGTCAAGATCACCGTCATTGCGACCGGCTTCCGGCAGGAGGCCGCAGGAGCCCGGCGGTCCATCCTGAGTGAGCGTGTACCGGTACGGGCGGCAGCGACGGCGAGCCCGGTGGCTCCCCAACAGGCCGCGGCAATGCCGAGGTTTGCCAGCGAGATGGAAGAGGGCGAGGACCCCTTTGGCGGGGGGAGCTCGCGCGGCAGCCATCTGCCGGAGCAGGAGTTCTTCTTCGAGGACGCTCCCGCTGCCCCGCGAGGCCTCGCGGCCGAGGATGGGGATGCGCAGGGATGGCCGCCCGCGGCAGACTTCTTCAGCGAAGAGCCTGCCCTGGTCGCCGCTCCCGCAGGTCGTCGCGAGATCGATGGCCTGGAGCGACACTACGCCCAGGTCGAAGCTTTATTCAGCCACGGGCAGGACGGAAGAGCCGGGGACGAGACGGCAGCTGATGAGCAAGGGCGAGACCTCGAGATTCCGGCATTTCTGCGGCGGGGCGGCAGCTAAATGTCCGTTTGCGGGAACCCGGGGGTAACCAGTGCAGCACAATCTGCTTTGGGAAAACGCCGGGTTGCTGGGTATAGTGGGTTTATCGCATACACAATTGAGCAAAGGCGTTCGCCATTTGGCGAAACACTTGGGGAAAGCCGCACCCTGGTTGCATCGTAAGAGTGGCAACCAGCCGCCGCAGCCTTTACCCGGTGACAACGTGGCACTGCTGAAACACGATTCTGCTGACAGAACAGAGAGACCCTGATGAAACGGATTGTTCATCTCGCGGCGCTGCTGGCGCTGCTTACCTTGCCCCTGTCGAGCTTTGCAAGCGCAAGCACGCGTCGGCACAAGGCACACGTTGCGAGCGGGCATGTTCTTGAGTCGGCGCACGCGACCCGGCACATGGCCGCGCTGCGGCACAGCCGCAGGGTTGCGGGTACCTCGCGGTCAGCAACGGTTCGCGAAGCCGCGTACACCACCAGCACGCGGCTGGTGCGGGGCCGCGGCGGGCGGCTGCGTCGTGTCACCGTGCGTGGGCGTCGCGGCTATGCCGAGCACTTCAGTGCCAGCTCGTTTACCGATAGCGACATTACGGCTGGCGACGTGACGGCAGGCGAAGATCCGGTTGTACGCCAGGCGGCCATCGATGCCTTGGGGAACATGTACGGGACGGCAGTTGCGATCGACCCGAAGAACGGGCGCATCCTCGCCATGGTCAACCAGAAGCTGGCCTTGTCGAGCGGCGCTGAGCCGTGCTCGACCATCAAGGTATCGGTAGCGCTGGCTGCACTCTCTGAGGGCATCATCACCAAGGACACGCCGGTGAACCTGGGCGGCCATTACAGCATGAACCTGACCACGGCACTCGCCCGGTCAGTCAACCCGTACTTTGAGACGCTGGGGCGCAGGCTCGGCTTTGAGCGGGTGCGCCACTATGCGAATGAGTTCGGCCTGGGCGAGCTGGCCGGCTACAACATCCCGAATGAGCAGCTTGGCACCTACCCGGCGCAGGAGCTGCCGGAAAGCAAGGGCGGCGTCGGTCGCATGTGCTCGTTTGGCGAAGGCGTGTCCATGACGCCGCTGCAGCTCGGGGCGCTCGTTTCTGCGATCGCGAACGGCGGCACGCTCTATTACCTGCAGCATCCGACTTCGGCGCAGGAGGTTGCGCAACTGCAGCCGCGCATCAAGCGGACCCTCGACATCGCGCGGCTAATCCCGGAAATCCAGCCCGGGATGGAAGGCGCGGTAGACTTCGGCACAGCGCGGAGCCTGCGGGCGAGCTTCAACCAGTTCCCTGTGATGGGCAAGACCGGTACCTGCTCGAACAATGGCACGCGTTTCGGCTGGTTTGCCAGCTACGCCGACACCCAGTACGGGCGCATCGTTACGGTGTTCTTCCTCGAGGGTGGGCGACCGACCTTTGGCCCCAAAGCCGCCGAGCTGACCGGATTTTTCTACCGCAACCTGTGGGATCACAGCTACTTCGCCTCTCGCCAGGGCGACGGTCTGAATCCAGCCGGCTTGACGCAGCAGCGGCAGTAGACGACCCGGGTGCGATGCCCGCATCCTAGTTCCAGTCACAGGTACCATCAAGACGGCCTCCCTTTATGGAGGCCGTTATCGTTGTGGAGGCAGTCGCCAGGATGAAGATTGTGACAGCAGCAGAGATGCGGGCAGTCGATGAGCTCACAGTTGCGCGGCACGGGGTCGCTTCGACGAGCCTGATGGTGCACGCCGGGGAGGCGGTGGCGCGTTTCATCGTTCGGGAGTTCCCAGCAGCCGAGCGGATCGTGCTCTTCTGCGGAATGGGCAACAACGGCGGCGACGGTCTGATGGCGGCAGCGGAGCTGGCGCGGCTCGGGCGTTCGCCGCGCGTGCTCCTGCTTGGCCGGGGAGCGGAGCTGAAAGGCGACCCGGCTGCGATGCTCAAGCGCCTGCAACCGTTACCGCTGGTCACGGAGCTGACCGACGAGGCGCAACTAGGGTCGGCTGCCGTGGGCAAGCTGCTGAATGAGGCCGAACTGATCGTCGATGCCATGGTAGGCACAGGCTTCAAGCCTCCGCTGCGAGGCCTGGCGAGCTCGGTCTGCAGGCTGATCGGGCCGCTGACCACGCCTGTAGTAGCTGTCGATCTGCCGTCGGGCTGGGATGCGGACTCGCGCGAATACCGGGAAGACGGCGCGCTCCGCGCACATGCCGTCGTGACCTTTACCGCACCCAAGCCGGCTCACGTGTGCGGCAACCTGACAAACAGCGCAACCAGGCCGATCGTGGTGGCCGCCATCGGCTCGCCGGACGAAGCCGTGATCTCATCGCAGCGGCTGCATTGGGCGGGCGCGGCGAAAAAGATCACCCAGGCGCCGCGCGAGGCCGACGACAACAAGGGGCGGCACGGGCATGTGCTGCTATTCGGGGGCGCGCACGGCAAGGCCGGAGCACCCTCGATGGCATCGCTGGCAGCGATGCGGGCGGGCGCAGGCCTGGTGACGGCCGCGGTTCCGGAGTCGATCCTCAACACGGTCGCGCGGATTGCCCCGGAGCTGATGACGGCGCCCCTGGCAGAAGGAGAACGGGGAGAGATCGCTGCGTCGAACCTGCAGCAAGCAGCCTTTGCGGCTCTTCTTGCAAAGAAGACCGTGGTTGCTGCCGGGCCTGGGCTGGGGCAGGAGCCCGGCGCAGAGCAGCTGGTCTTCGCGCTGCTCGACCGAGTCAAGGTGCCCATGGTGCTCGATGCCGATGCGCTGAACATCTTGTCGAAACACATGGACCGGCTGGCTTCTCGAACGCCCGAGGATGCGACGGCGCGGCCGCTGGTGCTCACACCGCACCCGGGCGAGATGGCGCGGCTTGCCGGTTTAAGCATCCCGGAAGTGCAGGCGCGGCGGGAGCCACTGGCGCGCGAGTTCGCGCAAAAGTATCAAGTCACGCTGGTGCTGAAGGGCTGGCGCACCTTGATTGCGCATCCCGATGGAACGATGGCCATCAACACGACCGGCAATCCGGGGCTGGCCAAGGGCGGCTCAGGCGATATGCTGACCGGCATCGTCGCCGCCTTCCTTGCGCAATACCCCAGGCAGCTGCCCCTGGCGGTCGAGGCCGCGGTGTACATGCACGGGCTGGCTGCCGACATCGCCGTTCGGGAGCAGGATGAACACACCCTGCTGGTCACCGATGTGATCGCATCGCTTTGGAAGGCTTTTCGCTACCGCCCGGAAGACAAAGCCGGGTATGTTTGGTTGCAGGGGATGCCGACATGACCGAACAGCTCGCCACACCAGAGACAGCTGCGCGACGGCTCGAGTATGAGAGCCGCAGCATCGCCGACACTATCCGCATCGGGCACGAGATCGCCGCGCTGCTCAGCCCGCCCAGGCTGTTGATCCTGCGAGGTACCCTTGGCGCCGGAAAGACCACCCTGGTGAAGGGCATTGCTGAGGCGCTGAACGCAGCGGAGGCCGATGAGGTGACCAGCCCGACGTTTACGCTGGTGCATGAATATGAGGGCACCCGGATGGTCGGCGGACAAGAGCAGACTGTCTCGCTCTACCACCTGGACCTGTATCGGCTCGAAAATGAGCGCCAGGTCGAAGGGTTGGGCATCGACGAGCTGGCGGCTGACGACGCGATCGTGCTGGTCGAGTGGGGCGAAAAGTTTCCCTCTGTCCTCCGCCGCGCACAAGGCGAGATCTGCATGGAGTCAACGGGCGGCGATACCCGCAAGATCGCGCTCACGCTGAAGGATTGCTGAAGGGTTACGGGGGCAGCTTTCTCGGCGAAGCTTCGACACTGTCGCCGCGCACACCATGGCGCGCGGCCGCCGGCAGAGCAACCCGAAGTGCCGGCGAGCCAGGAAGTTACCAGATGCGTCGCGCGCCGAATGCGTCAAGAGCTCCGCGCCGCGCCGCGCAGCTCAGTTTGATTAGATAATATACCTGACTGACCGTAAGGCTTTCTGTACGATTAGTTTGTGAGCAGCCCGAACACCCTCCACGAAGCCATCACTCATTTCTCGAACTCAGAGAATTGCCGTCAGTTCATGATTGCTGTTCGCTGGGTTGATGGTGTGGTGCGTTGCCCGATGTGTAATTCGGACAAAGTGACATATCTTCAGACTGCCAAACTTACAAGTGTTGCACGGCTCATCCTAAGCAGAAGTTCTCCCTCAAGGTTGAGACGATTTTTGAGGACTCCCCCGTATCCCTTGAGAGGTGGCTTCCCGCCGTTTGGCTCATTGTCTCCGCTAAGAACGGCATCAGCAGCTATGATGTTTCGCGTTCCCTGGGCGTGACACAGAAGACGGCTTGGTTCATGATGCACCGTATCCGCCTTGCAATGCAGTCCGGCTCGTTCGTCAAGGTCAGCTCAAGGTCAGCGGTGAGGTCGAGGTAGATGAGACGTTCATCGCCGGTAAGGCCCGGAACCTGCACCTTGCCAAGAGAGCCCAACGCATCACCGGAACGGGAACAAAGGACGACGTTGCTAAAAGGGGCATTCTTGAGCGCGGCGGGGTAGTTCGTACCGTCGTAGTTCCGAGTCGCAAAAGGACTGTCCTACAGGGTGAGGTTCGCAAGTGACCTGACCCCTCCAGTTCGTCCATTTGGGAATACGATTTGGACGAGGAAAGCGGATGAGCAGGAGCAAGCACACAGAGGCGCAGATCATCTCTGCGCTGAAGCAGGTGGAGGCGGGGCGCAAGGTTGAGGATGTGGCCCGCGAACAAGGGGTCTCCAAGCACACGGTGTATGCCTGGAAGGCCAAGTACGGCGGCATGGACGTGAGCGAGGCGGAAGAGGTCAAGCACCTCCGGGATGAAAACGCGCGGCTGAAAAGGTTAGTTGCCGATCTCAGCCTGGACAAGGACATGCTGCAGTCAGTCATAAGAAAAAACTCCCTCGGCTCGTAGCACGAAGGGCAGAAGTGAGGCGCTTGCGGGAGGAGTTCCGGGCCAGCGAGCGCCGCGTCTCAGACCGCCGTCAAAATTGCCAAGCAGGCGGGACGCCTTGGACAGCAGTATTAAGGATAGCCATGACATCGACAATTAAACATGCGGCGGCAGAGGCTCTCTTTCCCCTTCTCTCAGCGTTTCATCAGGTAGACGGCGCTTTACTTGACAACGTTAGGCTCACCAGAACAGATGGAGTCGTCACTCAGCTGGCATTGCAGTTCGGCTCACAACATTTAGTAATTAAAGCTGAGGCTGAAGACGACACTGCTGACCTACATATTGGAACCACTATGCCGTCTGGAGAGCTAGTAAATGAACATCAGCCTTGGGCGGAAGTCATTGATAAGCCTTTCGGCTGGGGTTGGGTGATGATCAATCAGCAAGGGTACCTTGATGGTGTCCTACTCAGCTTCTCTGGTGTCCTTCCCGAAATCATGATCACCGTCGTAGCTTCCGGTCTCCAGGTGAGACGCTCCTGCTGACCTTAAGTGAGGCACTTGTTGGGGTCACTACACCAAACGTGTAGAGTCGGGATGTGACGCGGTGGTTTAGGTCTGGCCTATCTGTAGGGGCTTGCAAACATTCGCGCCTCTGCTCGCAAACAGCGCCGGGGAGGGCCACAACATCCTGGACTATTTCGTCGAAAATGACTCGGATGTGCGGCCAGACACTGACCTGACCCCATTTCCCGTCCAACTGGGTGACTGAAATCATAGCGCGATTTTTCTTCCTGTTTCTTCCTTGTGGAGGTTTTGGTCTCGGCAGGCGTTACTCTTCACGATCCCTGAAAGTCACATATCGGCAAACTGTGTAGTTCGGAACAGCCCGCGCTTAGAAGGGCTCAGCGTACGATTTTTCACGTTTGGTGTAGTGACCCCTGTTTGCCCCCTCCGCGTCATTTGCCAGCGTACGCTTTTCTACGTTCGGGCTAGTGCCTCCTGGCTAGCCATTCTCCGTGCGGAACTGCTCGATGCGCTTGAACTCATCCTCGCTCAGCCGGAAGGTGGCTGCCGGCAGGATGCCGTCGACCTGGTCCGGACGGCGTGCGCCGACGATGGCCGCAGTCACTGCCGGGTTGTGCAGCGTCCAGGCGATAGCGACCACTCCCGGCTCGACGTTGTGCGGCTTGCCGATCTCCCTGAGGAGCTCTGTGAGCGCGAGGTTCTTTTCCAGTTTAGGCGCATTGAAGTTGGGGCTGCGCTTGCGCCAGTCATCCGCCGGCATCTGCGCAACGCGCTCGGCGGTCATCTTGCCGGTGAGCAGGCCTGAGGCCATCGGCGAGTAGTTGATCACGCCGATGTGGTTCTCCTTGCAGAAGGGCAGAATCTCGTCTTCCACCTTGGGATTGACCAGCGAGTAGGGCGGCTGCAGGGAAGTGATGGGCGCAATGTTCTGCACGCGCTTCATCTGCGCTATGTTGAAGTTCGAAACGCCGATGTGGCGAACCAAGCCCTGCTCCTGGAAGCGCGCCATCGCGGCCCAGCCTTCTTCGATCTCCTCCTCAGGATTCGGCCAGTGGATCTGGTAGAGGTCGATGGCCGGAATGTCGAGCCGTTTGAGCGAGGCCTCCACCTCCTCCTGGACCGAGCCATCCTTGAGGCTGCGATAGATGGTGCGGTTTTCAAGATTCCAGCGCATGGAAGACTTGGTGAAGACGTAGGGCTTATGCGCGGTCTGCTTCAGCGCGCGGCCGACGATCTCTTCCGAGTGCCCGAGGCCATAAATAGCCGCGGTGTCGATCCAGTT
>CAXTPL010000102.1:0-12594 GCA_964246065.1 uncultured Acidobacteriaceae bacterium | reverse complement strand
GTCGCCGACCGCCTGCGCGCGCTGCTCAGAAAGCTTCTGGTTATACTCCTGCCCGCCGACATTGTCGGTGTAACCCTCAACCTGGAGTTTCAGGTCAGGGTGAGCAAGCAGGATGCCTGAAACTTTGGCAAGCTTTTCCCGTGCTTCAGACTTCAAGGTGTACTTGCCCGTGTCAAAGAGCACGTCGGACATGTTGATGATCAGGCCGCGCGCTGTTTCGCGGGTGTTCAGCACCTCGTTGAGCTGCGCCTTGAGCTGTTCGCGCATCTGCTCGGTCTGGTCCACGGCTTGCTTCTGCTGCTGCTGGGCTTGCTGCGCCTCAAGCTGGGCCTGGGCGGCGCGCGCATCGGCTTCCGCCTTTTGCGCGGCTGCCTGCTGTGCGGCGAGTTGCGCCTGCTGAGCCTGCATCTGGGATTGCTGCGCCTGCAACTGCGCCTGCTGCGCGCTCTGCTCGGCGGCTTCGCGCTCGGCCTGGTTGCGCGCGTCATCCTCAGCCTTGCGCTTGCGGATGGCGATGATGCGCGCGTCTTCCGCCGACTGCACCGCTGCACGCGCGTAGGTGATCTCCTCTTTGCGCTCGCTCTTCTTCGCGTCCATCGCCTGCGCATTCTGCAGGCTCTGCACGGCAGTCTGGAAGGTATCGGCGGCATACTTATCCGCGCCCGTGGCCTTGGCAATCTGTACCGCATTGATCGCCTCATATAACTCAAGCGGCGACTTTTCATTGCGGGTGATCGGGTTCATCACCGCGTCTTTGCCTGCCATCTGCGTGTAGGCGCCGCGCGGCAGCAGTGTGGCGTGCGCATTGACCTGCTCGATGATGCCCTGGGTCTTATCGTTGAGGACCTTGTTCTGCAGCACCACGACATCGCTCGGCATGCTCACGGCAAAGTACGGTTCTGCTGTGACGATCAGGGCAAAGGCCTGGAGGTTGGTGGTGACCTCGATGTTGTTCTTGGTGCCGTCAGGCAAAACTTCTCCGAGCGGCTGCGGACGGCCCTCCGGGGTGATCGCCCACAGAACATAGGTCAGGTATTCGACACCGAAGCTGTTTGCCGGACGCAAACCTTCAAACCGGGCAGCGATGCTGATCTGTCCACGATTGCTTTTTACTTCGGCTGAGCCCTTGGCCTCGGGCAGCAGGGGCGTGCCCTCAAAGCCGATCTTGGTGGAGCCGCTACGATGGAAGTAATTGATCGCCGGGAGATCGCGGCCAACAACCTGCACCTTGTAGACCGGCACTTCGCCGCTCCGCATGGTGGGCTGGCTGATCTCCGGCTGGGGCCACTTCTGTGTCGCTGTGGGGTTGGCTTCCTGCGCATGCAGGGCAGAGAACCCGAGCGCGCTGCACAAAAGCGCGCTCGGAAGATAAGCAGGAAATAGTTTCATAAGTCAGGTGTCCTTTTAGGACAAGCGCTACTAACCAGCTCGACAAGGAGCCCGGGTGCGCGCATGTGTCCGTCACAAAAGTGGATGCAAGGCGCGGTGGCAAAGAGGTCTCGCGTCCCGTTGCGCGACACCTATTCGGCGTATTTGTGACTTAAGTGTGCAAGCTGCAATCCGGTCGCGGATTGGCCTCGTCTAAGGCACCGAAGAACGGCTCCGCTGTAGATTGGAAGCATGAGCACCAGGGATGAGCTGGAAGACCAGGTACGTGCGCTTGCTGCGAGGATGGCGCGGCTCGAAGCAGAGATCGCCAACCTGCAAGAGGGCTACGCGGCACCGGCGCGCGATGCGCGCTCAGCGGCAGCGAGGACGGTCTCTGCCGAGCGGCAGGTGCGAGCGCGCCCGTCGCTTGAGTCGCGCATCGGCTCGCAGTTGTTTAATCGCATCGGCATCCTTGCGCTGCTGATCGGGGCGGCTTGGTTTTTAAAGTTCGCCATCGATCAGCGCTGGATCGGGCCTGCGGCTCGCGTGCTGGTGGGCGTGGGAGCCGGGCTGGGGCTGGTGGGCTGGTCAGAGTGGTTTCGCCTGCGAGGCTACCGGGCCTTTTCCTATTCCCTCAAGGCGCTTGGTACCGGCGTGTTGTACTTGTCGGTGTGGGCGGCTTACACGGTCTTTGCGCTGGTACCTGCATCGATCGCACTGCTGGCAATGGTGCTGATTACAGTTACAAATGCATGGCTGTGCTGGCGGCAGAACTCCGAGGTGCTGGCGTTTTACGCGGCGCTCGGAGGCTTGCTGACCCCGCTGCTGCTGTGGTCGGCAGAGAGCCAGGAGATGACGCTGTTCGGGTATCTGCTGCTGCTTGACGGTGCGGTGCTGGTGCTGGTGGCGATGCGGCCCTGGTCGCGCCTGCTGCTGGTTTCTTTTGCCGGAACCGCGGCGTACGCAGTGGCCTGGTATGTGCGGCAATACACGCCGGCGCAGCTGCGGCTCACCGCCTTTTTCGTCGTCGTCTTTTTTCTGCTGTTTTCTGCTGCGCCCCAGCTGCTCCGCAATCTGCGGCTGGCGAGCCGGGCCGTGGCACTTACTTTTGAAGACCGGCTGGTCCTGGTTCTGCTCCCGCTGCTCAATGGCCTGCTTGCCTTTGCGGAGTTATATGCGCTGTTGAGCGATCCGGTGCAAGCGAATGCGCGGGCCTGGGTGGCGTTTGGGTTTGCTCTTTTTTATCTGGGCATGCTGTGGCTGGCGCAGTCGCCGCGCCTGGCCGGCACCCCGGCTCGTTTGCGCGATACGTATCTGTTGTTGAGCGTTGTTGCCTTTACCGGTGCGCTGCCGCTCGCCTTGAGCGGAAGAGCGATCCCGGTAAGCTGGTCGGCAGAAAGCATCGGACTTTTCCTCCTGGCTCTACGCTCGCGCAGCCGCATGCTGCAGGGGCTGGCAAGCGTAGTGCTGGTGCTGGCTTTCACCGCGACCTTGACGCTTAATAGCCCGATCCACGGGGAGGTCCGCGTGCTCGCCAACGTACGCTTCGCCACCTATGTGGCGGCGGTTGCCGCCGGCGTCGCTGCTGCCACGGCATCAGCACAGGGCGTCAAGCAATCGGCAGCCGCACCGGACCCGGCACGAGGCTGGCTGCGAGCCGAGCAGCTCGGCAGCTGGGGCGCCACCATCCTGCTCATGATCGGCTTGTGGAATGAGACCGGCACCTACTGGAGGGGGCAGCTCCAACTGAGCGGTGCCGACCGATTTACCGATGTTCAGTTCACGCGCTCGGCTGTGATGGTGTTGCTGGGCGCGCTGCTGCTCGCCGGGGGCTTCTGGCGCAAGCTCGCAACCCTGCGCTGGCAGGGCCTCCTGCTGCTCGCCTTGAGCATTGGCAAGGTCTTTCTCTTTGACTTACGCACGTTGAGTCAGGGCTATCGGATCGTCAGTTTCCTAGGACTCGGCGTACTGCTGGTGGGCGTCAGCTTTATCTATCAACGGGATCTTCTTAGCCTTCGTAAAGATAGCTAAGAACAAAACCACCTGCGCGGCTCGCACCCACTTCGCGGGGTCTTCTGCCTGCGACGCCCAAAAGACGAGAAGGGCCCCCTGAACCACGGGGGAACCTCTCGGCTTTGCCACGCAGTGGCGGTATACACGTCAGGAAGTGACCGCGAGCCGCGAATGCGGTCTGGCCTTAGCGTACTGCTTCGTCGGCTTCGTTGATCCAGTTTGCTGATTTGAGGAGTTCGCGGGGTTTTGAGCCTTCCGGCGGCCCCACCAGGCCATCGCGTTCCATCATGTCGATCAGGTGCGCAGCGCGTCCGTAGCCGATGCGCATCCGGCGCTGCAGCAGCGAGGTAGAGGCTTTGCCGAACTCGAAGACCAGCCGCACGGCATCGTCGAAGAGCTCGTCGTCGGCGTTCTCGTCTCCCGGCTCGGCATCCAGGTCGCGGCCTTTATCGTCCTTGGGCGAATCGAGGAAGCCTTGCACGTAATCGGCGTCGCCTTGGGCTTTCCAGAACGCGACCACGCCGGAGATCTCTTTTTCAGTGACAAACGGCGCGTGTACCCGTTGCAGGCGCGAAGTGCCTGGCGGCAGAAAAAGCATGTCGCCACGGCCGAGCAGAGACTCTGCGCCGTTGGAGTCGAGAATGGTGCGGGAGTCGGTCTTCGATGCCAGGCGAAAGCTCATCCGCGTCGGTACGTTGGCCTTGATGAGGCCGGTGATCACGTCAACCGAGGGACGCTGCGTGGCAAGCACCAGGTGGATGCCCACCGCCCGGGCCATTTGCGCGATGCGTGTGATGGCTTCCTCCACGTTGGCTTTATCAAGGATCATCAGGTCGGCTAACTCGTCAATGATGATCATGATGTACGGCAGCGGTTTCTTATCGGCCTCCGGTATATCGTCGCCATCGTCGAACATGTTGAGCGTGCCTTCAGCGAAGAGCTTGTTGTACTGGTCGATGTTGCGGACCGACCTGGAGGCAAGCAGTTTCAGTCGCCGCTCCATTTCGCGTACGGCGTTCTTGAGCGCATTGGCGGCTAACTTGGGCTCGGTGATGATGGGCGTAAACAAGTGAGGAATGCCTTCATACATGCCCAGCTCGACGCGCTTGGGGTCGACCAGGATCAGGCGGACCTGCTCGGGCGTGGCCTTGAAGAGGACCGACATGATCATGGCGTTGATGGCTACGGATTTGCCCGAGCCGGTGGAGCCGGCTATCAGCACGTGAGGCATGGTGGCAAGATCGGCTACCACGATGCGGCCGTTGATGTCCTTGCCCATGGCGATGGTGACTTTGGACTTGGAATGCGTGAAATTCTCGGCCTCGATTACGTCCCGGAGCCAGATGGTTTCGCGCGCGGAGTTTGGGACCTGGATGCCGACGGTGGATTTGCCGGCCATGCGCTCGATCAGGATCGATTCGGCCGCCATGGCAAGGCACAGATCGTCGGCCAGGCCGGTGACCCGGGAGTATTTGACGCCGGCTTCCGGGCGAAACTCAAAGGTGGTGACCACGGGACCGGGATTGATCTGGACGACCTGGCCGCCGACATCGAACTCCGCGCACTTTTCAATGAGAACCTGCGCCTCGGCGCGGAGCTCTTCTTCGCGGATCGTGAGTGCTTCTTCAGCACGGTGCAAGAGTGTGGAGGGCGGCAGTTTGTAGACGCTCTCAAAGCCGGCGACCATCTTCTGGGTCACGGTCACCGTGCGCGATTCAATATCCGGGCGCCTGGTAAAGGCGATCGCGCCAGAGGTGTGTGCAGGCTCGACGGGAGATGGAACAAGCTGTGGTCCCGGTCCGGAGCCTGCCGATTCGGCGGGAGTGGCGTCCTCCTCCCAGGCTGCGGCAATGGGCCGCATGGCTGCTTCCGGCCCGGGTGAGTGTGAAAAGCCAAGGTCTCTGCCTGCGCCTTCGCGCTCGACCGAGGCATCGGTGCGCTCCTCTGTGCCGCGGAGGCTGCCGGCAGAGGTTTGAGCCACGGCGGCCGGTGGAAAGGGTCTGCGTGCGCTCGCGGCGTGGGCGCGATCGGCCTTATCGAGCGCTTTTTGTTGCGCGGCCAATGCCCGGGCGGCGCGCCTCTCCGCCTTCCCCTGCGCACGCCTGCGCTTCCAGTTTTCTAAGCGATCCCGCCAGGCCTGCACAAAGGCGAACCGCACCGCGGCCCAGCTATGGGCGGAGTTGAACGAGAAGCTGGTGGCGAGATAAAGCCCCAGGCCCAGCAGGCTGGCCACCAGTACGCAGGTGCCGGGATAGTTGATTTGCGCGATCAGGATATCGGCGAGAAAGCGGCCGACCAGGCCTTCAAGAGGCAGGCCGCCGTAAAGGTGCAGGTGGCCGGGCAGCAGCGCGACCGCCGCAGGTGCAAACAGCAGGCAGAGCACGATGCCTGCGCAGGTAACAGCCGGGGCCAGTACGGCGCGGGAGCGGAGCCACGCCCATCCAAGGGCGGCCAACAGCAGCGGCAGCAGGAAAGCACAGCCGCCTTCCACCTGGAAGAAGGCATCGCTGAGCGTGGCACCGAGCCGGCCCGCCCAGTTGTGGATAGGCTGCCCGGCCGCGGCAACCGTATCAAGCGAAGGGTCAGCCGAACGGTAGGAGACAAACGCGAGCAAAAGCAGGACTGCGGCCACCATGAGCATGCAGCCGATAAGCTCGTTCAGCCGGCGGCTGCGAGTGGGCGTAGCGAGGCGCTTGAGTAGCTTCATGAGATGGGCGCGGCGAAGCGTCGCGCCAGGGCGCGGGCGCAAACGGCGAAAACTTCCAGAGCACCCCCAGTATGGCAGAGCTTGCGGGCGCCCGGTGCATCAAGAGCAAGGGTCGGACCCAGGGGAGTTAAGTCTGCCGAAGGCGGCACACACAGGCAAGCGCGCGCGGGCGGCTTGTGGCTGCCCTGGTGTATGCTGCTGGGGTTTGGCGAGGTGCCCCCTGCGAGGAAGCTACGTTACCACCGCTGCTCTTTGGTTTGCCGCCACTGCTTCTCTGGCACAGACGACGGCTCCGGCCGGGTTGCCGCTCTACCGGCAGTCCACGGCAACGGCGGCGGATCGGGCGCGCGACCTCGTTGCGCGCATGACGCTTGATGAAAAGGCGTCGCAGCTGGAGGACTACGCGACGGCCATCCCTCGCCTCGGCATCCCCGACTACCAGACCTGGAGCGAGGCGCTGCACGGGGTCGCCAATGCCGGACACGCGACCGTCTTTCCGCAGGCGATCGGCATGGGTGCGACCTGGGACCCTGCGCTGGTGCATGCCATGGGCGACATCATCTCGACCGAGGCCCGCGCGAAGTACAACCAGGCCCAGCGAGAAGACAACCGCCGCATCTTCTTCGGACTTACGTTCTGGTCGCCGAACATCAATATCTTTCGCGACCCGCGCTGGGGTCGCGGGCAGGAGACGTACGGCGAAGATCCTTTTCTGACCGGCCGCATGGGGGTGGCGTTTATTGAGGGTATGCAGGGCGCGGACCCTGCGCATCCGAAGGTGATCGCCACCAGCAAGCACTATGCCGTCCATAGCGGACCCGAGTCGCAGCGCCACGTCTTCAACGTCGATGTCAGTCCGCGCGACCTGGAGGAGACCTACCTGCCCGCCTTTCGCGCGACCGTGACCGAGGGCGGCGTCAAGTCGGTGATGTGCGCCTATAACGCGATCGATGGCATGGCGGCGTGTGCGAACACCATGCTGCTCAAGGAGCACCTGCGCGAGGCGTGGAAGTTTCAGGGAACTGTGGTTTCTGATTGCGGCGCAATCATGGACGTGACGGAGGGCCACAAGAATGCTCCGGACATTCTCCATGCGGCGGCAATCTCGCTCAAGGCGGGAACCGATCTTTCCTGCAGCATCTGGGCGCCGGGATTTAACACGCTGGCAGACGCGGTGCGGCAGGGCGCAGTGCCTGAGGCTCTCGTAACACAAGCGGCGGAGCGGCTCTACACCGGGCGGTTTGAACTGGGCATGTTCGACGCGCCCGGCACCGGGCCTTACGACGGCATCGGCATGGATGAAAACGCCTCCACAGGGCATCGGGCGGTGGCGCTCCAGGCGGCGGAAGAGTCGATGGTGCTGCTGAAGAATGCGGGTGTGCTACCGATCAAGCCAGAGGTGCAGAGCATTGCGGTGGTTGGCGCGAGCGCCGACCTGCTCGCGGCGCTTGAAGGCAATTACAACGGCGCTGCAGTCGACCCCGTGTACCCGATCGACGGCATCCGGAAACAGTTTCCAAACGCGGTGATCCATGCCGCGCAAGGCGCGACCCTGGCCGCCGGCTCCACCGTGCCCGTACCGCGTACCGCCTTTCCTCTTGGACTGAGAACAGAATACTTCGCGGGCGGCGACTGGACCGGACGCGCTGTCGCGACGCGCATGGAACCCGAGATCCAATATGATTGGCGCAACGCGGAGCCGGTGCCGGAGCTGGGCACGCACGATTACTCCGTCCGGTGGACCGGACCGATAGAAGCGCCCGCGGCGGGCAAGTATGTGCTCATCCTCGGTGACGCGACAGAGGGCTTCCCTTACTCGCCCAGGGAAGCCTACCGGCTGCTGCTTGATGGCAAGGTACTGGGAGAGGGCGTGCTGAACCCCGGCCTGACGGCTGCGAGCAAGCAGGCGCCGGGTGCCTCGACCACCGCGCCACCGGTCATGTCGCTGTCGAAACCTGCACGCATACAGGTTGACTTGCCAGACACCGCGCGACACACCCTTGAGGTGGAGTACAGCCACACCGGCGACCGTTCAGGCGGCGGACTTACTTTGAAGTGGGAGGCCCCCGCCGAGGCGCAGCTCGCGGAAGCCGTCGCAGCCGCCAGGGCGTCCGATGTGGTGGTGGCCTTTGTGGGGCTGTCGCCGCAGCTTGAGGGCGAGGAGATGCCCATCCACATTGAGGGCTTTGCGGGCGGCGCCCGCACCAGCATCGCGCTGCCTGCCGCTCAGCAGGCCGTGCTGGAGGCAGTGGCAGCCACGGGCAAGCCCGTGATTGTCGTCTCCATGAGCGGCAGCGCGCTTGCGCTTACCTGGGCCAAGGAGCACGCAGCCGCCGTGCTGCAGGCCTGGTACCCAGGCGTAGAAGGCGGCACTGCGATTGCCCGCACGCTGGCCGGGCTGAACAACCCCGCCGGGCGGCTCCCGGTAACTTTTTACGCTGATACAAGCGAGCTGCCCCCGTTTACCGACTACTCCATGAAGAACCGAACCTATCGGTACTTTACGGGCAAGCCGCTGTGGGGGTTCGGCTACGGGCTCAGCTACTCCGAGTTTCGCTACAGCGATCTGAAGCTCTCAAGCACCACCCTCAAAGCGGGGGAGCCGCTTGCAGCAACCGTGACTGTAACAAACACGAGCGCTGTACCCGGCGACGAGGTTGTGGAAGCCTACGTAAAGACCCCGCAGGCGGGCGGCCCGGTGCAGGCGCTGGCCGGCTTTGCCCGGGTGCGGCTCGACCCGGGCGAGTCGGGGCCGGTCACGCTGCTCCTGGAGCCGCGTTCGTTGTCAAGCGTGGACGCGCAGGGTGCGCGCGCAGTGCTGCCGGGCAACTACAGGCTCGCGGTCGGCTCAGCGCAGCCCGGGGAGACCCAGGCGAAGGCCGAGGCGAGGTTCACGGTGCAGGGTACAGCCGGCCTGCCGAAGTAAGGGTCGAGCGGCTTGTTTGATGACCGAAGGGCTGACACAAGGGGAGCCATGCCCACGCTGCGTTTGCTGCTGAGTTCGCTTCTCATGATGCTTTGCTCCTGTGCGGGCGCCGGTGCGCAGCCGGGGCAGCGCTGGACAGAAGACCAGGCCGCAACGTGGTACGCCGAGCAGCCCTGGCTTGTTGGGGCAAACTACGTTCCTTCGGACGCAATCAACCAGTTCGAGATGTTTCAGGCGCCTACGTTCAACCCGAAGCTGATCGACAGGGAGTTTGCGCTGGCGCAGGCAACGGGCATGAACACAATGCGGGTCTTTCTGCAGGATCAGCTGTGGTCTACCGACCGCGCCGGCTTTCTCCAACGGCTGGATCAGTTCTTGACCATTGCGGATCGGCACGGGATCCGTCCACTGCTGGTCTTGTTCGACTCCTGCTGGGAGGTCAACCCGCACCCGGGGCCGCAGCATCCGCCTATTCCCGGGGTGCATAACTCAGGCTGGGTGCAAAGCCCGGGCAAGCAGGAGCTGCTGGACCGCGGCTACGAGCCGCAGCTGCAGGCCTATGTGCAGGGAGTCGTAGGGGCATTTGCCGGCGACAAGCGGATCCTGGGGTGGGACCTCTGGAATGAGCCGGATAACAAGGGAAGCGATGCGCCTGCCGACCTCGATGCGAAGGTTGCGCGTCGACGAACTGCTGCCGAAAGCCTTTGCCTGGGCGCGAGCCATGCACCCGGTGCAGCCCCTGACGAGCGGCCTGTGGAACGGCAACTGGAGCGATCCGGCGCTTATGAGCAGGACGACCGCCATCCAGCTGGCGGAGTCCGACGTGATCAGCTTCCATGACTACAGCTGGCCTGAGGCTTTTGAGGCGCGCATCGTGTCTCTTGAGCGGTATCGCCGTCCTATCCTCTGCACCGAGTACATGGCACGCGGCGCGGGAAGCACCTTTGACGGGTCGCTGCCCGTGGCTCGGCGGCACCGGGTGGCTGCCATCAACTGGGGCTTTGTAGCAGGCAAGACGCAGACCTACCTGCCGTGGGACTCGTGGGCGCGCCCGTATACGCTCGAGCAGCCGACAATCTGGTTCCACGATCTCTTCCGGGCAGACGATACGCCCTATCGGCAGCGCGAAGTAGACCTGATCCGCGAATTGACGGGCCGGGGCGCGCCGGCTCCCGCCGCAGGAACGGCTACAGGTACTGCTGCATCATCCTTTGCCAGGTAGGCCAGTCGTGTGCGTTCCAGCTGTCCCAGATGGCGAGCGTGTGGTGGACGCCTTTCGCATGCAGCAGGTGCGAAAGGTGCTGGTTCTGCTGGAGGCACTGGTCGTCCCACCCGGTGGCCAGCACGTAGTTCGACCGGCGGTAACGGTCCAGGTGCCAGCCGTCCTGCAAGTTCGGCAGGTACTGGGTGGGCAGGTTGAAGTAGGTATCCCCGTCCGAGTAGCCGTGCAGAAAAAAGCTCAGGTCAAAGGCGCCGCTCATCGAAAGAAAACCGGTAAACACATCGGGCCGGCGCAGTGCCATGTTGACGGCGTGGTAGCCGCCAAAGGAGCAGCCGAGCGTAGCCAGCCACTGGCTCCAGTTGTATTGGCGGACAAGCGGGACCACTTCTTCGAGGATGTAGCTCTCATACTGCAGCTGGCGGGCGATGCGCCAGCGTGGCGGCACGTTGCGGTTGTACCAGCTTTCGGCGTCCACGCTGTCCACGCAGAAGAGCTGGATCTCGCCGCTCTCGATCTTGCCTGCAACTGAGGCGACCATGCCGCGCTCTTCAAACTCGAAGAAGCGACCGCGCGAGCTTGGAAAGACGATGAGCGGGACCCCGCCGCGCGCCCAGCCGTTACTAAAGGTTAGCAACTCCATATCGCGCCCGAGCCGGTGCGACCACCACTTGTGATATTCACGATGCATGGGCGTAGGTGTCCAGTTCTGCTACTTTAGCAGTCGCTGGGAAGACGCCGGGACCTCACGCTTTCAAAAAAAGGGCAGCCATGCACCGACTCGCGGGCTTGCCGCATCAGAAAGGGTTTGAGATATCAATCGAGGGCCTGCAGCCCGTGGCTGCGGGCAAGGGAGAACCGCATTTGTCTGCTGCCGCTCTTCCTGATTCCAGGCAGGGATGTGCTCTGGAGCACCCGGCGCGCCTTGCCGAGTTCCTCCACCATCACGCCCAGTTGCGCGTCTTTCGCAAGCTTCCGTCCAACTACCTGCCCGACGCGCGCGATGTAACGGTCTACCTGCCGGCCGGGTATGACGAGCAGCCGGAGCGCCGCTACCCCGTGCTGTATCTCCACGATGGGCAAAATCTGTTCAATCCGGAAACGTCGTTTGTGCCGGGCCAGTACTGGCGGGTCGAGCAAACGGCCGACGCGGTCATCGAAGCGGGCGAGGTTGAGCCCCTGATCATCGTCGGCGTCAACAACGCAGGCGCGCGGCGGCTGGCCGAGTACACGCACTCACGCGACAAGAAGATGGGGGGCGGCGAGGCGGACTGTTATGGGCTGCTGCTGGTCAAGGAGCTGATCCCGTTTATCAACCAGACCTTTCGGACCAAGACCGGCCCCGCGCACACCGGGCTGGGCGGGTCATCGCTCGGCGGCCTGGTCTCACTCTACCTGGGCATGCAATACCCGGAGGTTTTTGGGCGGCTGGCGGTCATGTCGCCGTCGATCTGGTGGGATCGTCGATCGATCCTCAAGGTGCTGGAGAAGGCCGGCAAGCCCGCGCCGCTCCCCCGGATCTGGCTCGACGCCGGCGATGCAGAAGGCGGCCGCTGCCAGCCTGACGCGCAAGTGGCTGCCACGCAGTTGACCGAGCAAGGATGGCGGCCGGAGCTCGATATTCACTACGAGTGGATCCCGGGCGGTACGCACACAGAAGAAGCCTGGGCGGCGCGGGTTGGGCCGATGCTGCGGTGGCTCTTCCCAGCTGAGGCGTCGGGCCAGCAGTAGGTAGAGTTGGAGAGCAAGGGCGCCTGCGGGCGCCTTTGTCCCCGACGCGTCCGAGCTGCCGGGCACCCCGTGCAGCATTTGCTATAATCACGTGTCGGGCGAAGTATGCGTTGAACGCTGTGGACCCGCGTTCGCTGCCTGGTTCGGGTTGAGTCCACCCCTCATTCCAAGTGCTTGTGAGATTTGAAAGGATTTTGCCTGTGTTGATGATTCGCCTGGCGCGCTTTGGCGCCCGTAAGCAGCCGTTCTACCGCATTGTCGTCATCGAGAAGGATCGCGCCCGCAACGGACGTTCGATCGAGTTGGTTGGCACCTACAACCCCCGTACCAGCCCGGCCACGGTCGACCTGAAGCGTGAGCGCATCGACTACTGGACCAAGAACGGCGCCCAACTGTCAGACCGCGTAGCGAAGCTGGTCAAGAACAACCCTGCTCCGGAAGCGGTTGCGCCGGCGGCCTGAGCGATCGGCCTGCTTGGTTGCCTGAATGGCGTGAGGTCGTCCGGCTTTGACGTCGTTTGCGCGGTTTTGATGTCGTTTGAGCGGCTGTGATGTTCTTCTGATACGACGCAAAGGTCGTTCGGGGTTGTCGGCTTGGGCAATTCCCGTCGAAACCGCACGGAACGTCGTC
>CAXTPL010000101.1:10585-12637 GCA_964246065.1 uncultured Acidobacteriaceae bacterium | reverse complement strand
TTCGTGGCGGGCCAGGGCGATAACCCCCTTGTTTGCGTTTGCGCCCGAGGCGCAACGCCGGGGAGAAGACACATGTCTGCAGAAGCGGCAATGCTGGACCTTGAAGTGATCCTTACGCCTCCCGCAGGACGCGGGCCCTTTTCTGTTCACCGGACCGGGACCCGCACCAGTGCGGCAGCGGGTGCCGACCAGGGCCGATTTGTGCGCTGGGTGCTGGGCTTTTCCTGGTTCGGCACCCTGCTTGTGGTGGGGCTGGAGTGGAGTTCGCCTCACTTCCGCGATGCATTGCTGGCCTGCCTGGGCTGGTAAGGCGCCGGCCGCAGCTTTACCCGCGGGTGCTGGCAAGCGCCGGGGTAAACGGCGTAGTTTGAAGAGGATGTACGCGTGTGTGAGCACGTGCGACAAGGGTGGGGGGCAACGGCAGCGGTGAGCATGGCAAGCAGGCAAGGCGGCAGAAACAAGGCGCGTCGACGATGGAAGGCGCTGGCGCTGTTCGCCTGCCTCGGGTGCAGTGCGGTATCAGGCTACGGGTACTCGGTTCAAACGCATGAACAGCTGGTAGACCTGACCTGGACCACCTCCATCAAGCCCTTGCTGCTCCGCCGCTTCCCCGGGTTGACCGGTGACCAGCTTGAGGAGGCGCACGCCTTTGCCTATGGTGGCTGCGCCATCCAGGACCTCGGCTACTACCCGGGCGGCGACGCGCTTTTCAGCGACCTGACCCACTACGTGCGGGCCGGCGACTTTATCGAGGCGCTGCTGCGGGGTGCGCGTACGCCGGACGATCTGGCCTTTGCCATCGGGGCCTTGTCCCACTATGTCGGCGACACCATCGGGCACTCGGAGGCCACCAACCCAAGCGTTGCGGAGGAGTTTCCACAGCTGGGTAGGGAGTATGGGCCGAGCGTAGCCTATGACAAGAGCCCGCATGCGCATGTACGGACCGAGTTCGCTTTTGACATCAACGAGCTCGCCAAGCGGCGGTTCGCCCCTTCAGCCTATTTGCGGCATGTGGGGCTCAACGTGCCGCAGGATCTGCTGGACCGTGCCTTTTACGAGACCTACGGACTGCACACCCGGGAGATGCTGGGGCCGCATGCGCCGGCCGTGCGTGCTTACCGGTTTACGGTTCGATCGCTGCTGCCGCGCGTGGCGTATGCAGAAACGCTGCTGCACCGGGGGAGCCTGCCGCCGGACATCGACGATGCGGAGTTTGAACAGTTAAAGCACGAGCTGGCGCAGGCGGATTTTGAGAATGGCTGGAACGCGTATCGCAAGAAGCCTGGCGTCGGCACCTATACGCTGGCCGGCCTCATCTATCTCGCGCCCAAGTTTGGGCCGTTGTCGATGCTGGCTATCCGCGGGCCCAATGCCGAAGCCGAAGGGCGGTACGTCACCAGTTTGAACCGCACGGTGCGCACCCTGCGGCAAACGGTGGGTGCGCTTGCCGAGGGAAGCGTCCCGCTGCCCAATCGAGACCTGGATACAGGGCAGAGGGTGGTGCCGGGCGGCTATCGGCTGACCGACCAGACCTACGCGGCGCTGCTGCAGCGGATTACCCGGGAGCCGGGCAGTGTGCTGCCGGCCGGGCTGAAACAGGATGTGCTCGATTACTATGCCGATCCGGCGGCACCGATCTCGACACGCAACAATGCCAAGGCGTGGAAGCAGGTGCAGCGGGAGCTTGCGGTGCTGCGCGGGATGGCAACCAGGCCGGAGCCGGTGTAAGCGTCGGCCTGCTAGAGCGGTGCGGGCGGCCAGGCCTCGGCTGCGGCGAGCGCCAGGGCTGCGGCAGCGGCGGTAGAAAGAAAGTTGACGGCATCGTTGTTCAACCAGCCTCGTCGCTCGAGCGTGGCGCCAAGCAGGCTGTCAAACAAGACCCCGGCGACGCCGGCCGCCCCGGCCATGGCCGCATAGCGCCCAGGCAGCGGCAGGGTGGCTGCCCCCACCGCCGCAACAATGCCCGCTGCCAGGGTGCCCAGGGCGGTGCCTGCCAGTGTGCAGCCGCCGTCAGTGCCGGGAGCTACCGGCTCCCAGGTGGGGATCAGCCTC
>CAXTPL010000101.1:0-10575 GCA_964246065.1 uncultured Acidobacteriaceae bacterium | reverse complement strand
GCTCAGAGGCAACGGTGTCGCCTGCTGCCTCAGCCAGTGCGGCGAGCAGCACGGTTAAAGCCACGGCGCGTCCATGGACATTGATGAGCAGACCGGCCAGCGCGGCCACGCCGAGGTTGGCCGCGACCTGCGCTGCGTCCCTGCCCTGCCGGTGCTCCCGGTTGGCTGCCGGAGCGTGCCGGCGGCTGAGCCGTGTTGCGCCCAGCGTAAGCACGAGCATCGCCAGCAAAGGCCACGCGCTGGAGTGCCGGCCGGGCGTGGTAAAGCAGAAACAAAGCAGCAGCAGGGCTCCGGTACAGGCGCCGGCGACGGTGCCGGCCCTGGCCAGGCGGACCAGCAGCGCCAGCAGCCCGGCGGCCGCGAGCGAGGTGGCGATGACGGGGAGATTGGAAGGCGCGGACCCGGCAGCCAGCAGCCTGAGCAGCAAGACCGCGGCCCACACTGCGGCCGGCGGCACGACGAGCAGCAGAACTGCGCGCGACTGCCAGCGCAGGCGCTGTGTGGGTTCGCCGGGCGGGGCGGGCGGAGTTCCGGCTGCCGGTCGGCCCTGGACTGTTCGCTGCGGTGGCATCTGGTCCCTCCAGTCCCTTAAGGCGGCTGCCGCGGGCCGGTGATTTACAATCGGCTTTGTCGAGCCAAACGACCGAGATAGCAGTGAGGTATCAAAGAGTGCGAAGCATTGCATGGCTGGCCGCAGGATTGCTGGCGGCTGCAGCCCTTACCACAGGATGCGGGAACCGCTACCGTCCTGTCATCAATCCTGTGTCGCCCACCGGGCCCGCTCCTCAGTCCACCTCATACGCTGTTGTGCTTTCGCAGCCGGCCCTGGCGCCGGCGGCCAGTGCGAGCAATCCCTGCCCGGCTACACCCTACTCCAGCCCCGGTGTGGTGACGCTGGTCGATTTTTCCGGCGACAGCGTGCTTGCCCAGGCCACCATCGGCACCGGGCCGCTTACCTCCGCGCTGGACTCCACTGGGAGCACGGTTTACGCGCTGAACTGCGATGGAACTATCACCACCATTCCCATCTCAACCAGTCTGCAAAACAACCAGCTTGCGACGACCACGCTGTTTGCGGCAAATCCGGTTACTAGGCAGCCTGCCATCCAGAGCAACATCCTGGTGCGGACCACGGGCTCCTACGTGGTAAACCAGAACCGCGGCACGGTTGCGGCGCTGAACAACTCCGGGCAGATCGCGCTCTTGCAGGAGATCGCGGTAGCGCCGGCGGTGGTGACCTTGACAGGCTCAGCCGGATTTACGGGCACCAGTGCTACCTCAAGCGGGCAGCGCGTGTATGCCATTGCGCAGGGCAACAGCAGCACAGGCACGGGCGTCAAGTGGGGTGATTGCGATACTCCCTCCGCTGTTGCAACCGCCGGCGAAGCAGACGGGATTGAAGCCGCAACCAACAGTATCTCGACCCGGCTCCCGCTGGGCGTTTGCCCGGTGTATGGCATCACCAGCCTTGACGGTCTCAGGACCTTCATCATGAACCGCGGCAGCGGAACCGTTTCTGTGATTAACACGCAGACCAATTCGCTCGACACGGCCTTGAACGCGACGGGGACTATTGCGTTGCCGGCAGGTACTTCGGCAACAGGTGCGGGGCCGGCTTATGCGGCCTTCTTCCCCCAGTCGCAACTGCTGGTTACGGCGAACTACGATGGCAACTCAGTAAGCTTTATCAACGCACCGCTCGATATCTACGGCAATGATGCGCCGGGGTTTGGGACGGTGCTGGCTACCGTGCCCGTAGGGTCGCATCCGACGGCGATTACGCTGCTGGGCGACGGCAGCCGCGCCTATGTTGCCAACTCCGGCGACGGCACCGTGTCGGTGATCAGCATGACGAGCTTTACGCTGGAGAAGACCATCCAGGTGGGCGGCCATCCGCGGGTGATCAGCTCTACCTACAACAATCCCGCAGGCAAGGTATATGTAACCGCGCCTGACAGCAATGTGTTGACCATCATCCGGACCGATACCGATATCATCTCTGCGCTCTTGACCTTGCAGGGGTTCGGGGTGGATGTGCATGCGACCACGCAATACTCGGCGGCTACGGGAACGACCTCGAACACGCCGGCAAATACGATCGTGACGAGCGACTCGCCAGGCTCCGGGGCGCCGTAACTCTTTTTTGACGCACCCGCGCCCCGTAACCCAGCAGGCCCCGGGCGGCGTTTGCTCTTGCGCCGCCGTCGCAGGGGCCTGCCCTGCTTTAGGCGCGCGCTCTACTTTCTGGGAAACAAGGCGATGAAGCTGAGGCTGGACAAGCTCGTGGTAGACCGCGGCCTGGCGCCCACGCGCGAGCGGGCGCAGGCGCTGATCCTGGCTGGTCGCATGCTGGTGGACGAGCAGAAGCAGTCCAAGCCGGGCCATGCCGTGCCTGCCGAGGCCGTGCTGCGCATGCTGGGCCAGGAGCAGCGCTACGTGAGCCGCGGCGGGCTGAAGCTCGAGGCCGCGCTGGCACACTGGGCGATCAACCTTGGAGCGCGTGCCTGCCTGGATGTCGGCGCGTCGACCGGCGGCTTTACCGATTGCATGCTGCAGCATGGCGCGGCGCGTGTGCTGGCTGTCGACACCGGCTGGGGACAGATTGCGCAACAACTGCGCGGGGACCCGCGCGTGCAGTTGATGGAGCGCACCAACGCGCGCAAGCTTGCGCCCGGTGAGCTCGAGCAGGCTGCGGGACATGGTCTGCACTTCCTTGCGATGGATGTTTCCTTTATCTCTGCCACCCTGGTGCTGCCCGCGGTGCTCGCGGCTGCGCCTTCGCTGCGCGAAGCAGTGGTGCTGGTCAAGCCGCAGTTTGAGGCTGGACGCGAGCACGTTGGCAAGGGCGGGATCGTCCGGGATCGGGCGGCGCACGCCCTGGCGGTGGAGCGCGTGCGCGCCTGCGCGGCCGGGCTCGGCGGCATGGCGATCGAGGCCATAGATTCGCCCATCACGGGCGCCGAAGGCAACCGTGAGTTTCTGCTGCACTTCTGCATGCGGTAAAGCTCGACCTCCGGCAGGCGCATTCCCCTGCGACGCCGCTCCGATACACTTACTCGTATGCGTACCGTTGCGATTGTGTCCAAGCCGCAAAAGCCTGAACTGGTCTCTATCC
Organism: uncultured Acidobacteriaceae bacterium; assembly: GCA_964246065.1. Taxonomy (GTDB): domain Bacteria; phylum Acidobacteriota; class Terriglobia; order Terriglobales; family Acidobacteriaceae; genus EB88. The sequence goes on along the minus strand of CAXTPL010000101.1, from coordinate 7,460 downwards.
TGAGAGACCTGGTGGACTGGATGCGCGCGCACGCATTTGAACCGATCTTTGATCCGGTAAGCGGCAGCTATTCCAACGCAGCGCGCGTGGTTGCGCGTGAGGCGATGGGCGAGGTGCGGCCGGACCTGGTGGTGGTGCTGGGCGGCGACGGAACCCTGCTTGCTGCCTCGCGCGTATTTGCCAAGCTGGGCACGCCTATCCTGAGCGTCAACCTGGGCTCGCTCGGCTTTTTGACAGAAGTACGCTTGAGCGAGTTATACGACACGCTCGATGCCTGGTGCCTGGACTGCGGCTCGCTCGACGAGCGTTCCATGCTGCACTCAGAGTTATGGCGGGGCGAGCGAAGGGTGTGCCAGCACGAAGCTTTGAACGATCTTGTCGTGTCCAAGGGCACCATCGCGCGCATGGGCCAGTTTGCCGTGCACGTCGACGGCAAGCTCGCCGCGGAGTATCGCGCCGATGGGGTGATTGTGTCCACGCCGACCGGCTCCACGGCGTACTCGCTTTCTGCCAACGGCCCGATCATGGAGCCAAGTGTGGATGCGCATATCATCACGCCTGTGTGTCCTCACCTGTTAACCATGCGTCCGCTGGTGGTGCGCGGCGATGCACAGCTTACCATTACCGTGATGAACTCGAGCGAAGCGAATTTTCTTACCGTGGACGGCCAGGAAGCAATCGAGATACACGGCGGCGACCAGCTGCGCTGCCGGCGCTCCGAGCACCGGGTCAAGCTGCTGCGCATCAGCTCGAGTAACTTTTTCGACGTGCTGCGAACCAAACTCAAGTGGGGCGAGCGGTAAGCTTTACCGTGTGAAGCCGACCTCGCGAAGAAAGTCGAAGCTTCCGCCGGGGGATAAGCGCAGCGGAGTCAAGCGCGTGCTTTCGACCGCAACGTTATCCAGGTACCAGAGATTGAGCACGGGCAGGTCGCGCGCGAGTGCCTGCTGGATGGCGAGGTAGTCGCGCTTTTGCCGCTGCTGGTCCGGGGTGGTCGCGGCATCGGCGATGGCGGCATCGACTACGGCGTTTGCATAGTAACCGCGATTGGCGCCTTTTGGCGGAAAGCTCGCCGTGGCATACGCATACTTGAAGATATCCGGGGACTCATTGCCGCCCACCCAGCGCAAGGGCGCCAGCTGAAAGGCACCCCTGGTCACGTCAGAGTAAAAGGTGGCAAACTCAAAGCTGCGGACGTCGAGAGCGACGCCGATCTGTGCCAGCTGCTGTTGCATGACCACGGCGACCAGCCGCGCGGTCTCGTCCGTTGAGGTTTTTATGGTCAGGCGGAAGCGGGTGCCGTCGGCACGGCGCGGGTAGCCGGCGCGGTCGAGCAGGGCCGCGGCCTCGCCCGGCGCATAGGGGTGCTGGAGCACGTCGCCCGTCCACGCCCAGTGCTCGGGCGGCAGCACACTTTCTGCCAGGCGGGCGCGGCCGGCGTAAAGGGTGCGAAGGATCAAAGGGCGATCGATCGCCTCAGCCAGGGCGCGACGCACACGCGGGTCCTTGAGGATTGGGTCGCGCGTGTTGATCACCGTGTACATGACCTGCGAGCCGGGTGCGCCGAGCACGCGCAGCTGCGGGTTGCGCGCCAGCGGAGCGAGCATATCGGCCGGGAGCGCGTTCAGTTCCACATCGGCCGAGCCTTTCTGTAATTCAAGCGCGCGCGTAATCGCATCAGGCACCACGTTGAAGCGGATACCGGCCACCCTGGGCAGCGCTTGCCAGTAGCTGGGCGCACGCCGCAGCACCACATCGCGGTCCTGCTCTTCGCTGACAAACGCAAAGGGCCCGCTGCCGATCGGGTGGCGAAAGAAGTCGCGCCCGCTGCCCTCAGGCACGACGCCGAACGCGGCATCGGAAAGATTAAGCAGCAGTGCGTTGTCTGGCTTCTTGAGATGGATGATCAGCGTTGCGGCATCCGGTGCCTCGACGCTTGCGTAGGTGGCGTAGGAGGCGGCCTTGAGCGTGGTGATTTTGCCGAGCCGCATCGAGTCGAGCGTCCACCGGACATCGCGTGCGGTGAGCGGACGGCCGTCGTGAAAATGGACGCCGGTGCGCAGATGAAAGATCCATGTGAGCGGGTCGGGAGTCTCCCAGCTTTGTGCGAGAGCCGGGTCGATGCCGTACTGTTCGTTCTTGCGCACAAGCGCGTCGAAGATAAGCGAGTCGATATGTTCAGATGAGCCGTCGGTGCCAATGCGCGGGTCGAGATTGGTGGGGCTGGTATCGATCACCATCGTGACGATGTCGCGCGAGGCACCGGCTCGAGAACAGCCCGCTAGCGCGAGCATGGCCGCGGCGAGCGCAAGCAGTGCGCCGAGGTTACGCATAGCAGATCTGCCCGAGGATCGCCGGCCGCCCGGCGCCAGTCGCCGAGGGAACATTTCCCGGCCTACGATGCCAGGTCTGGTAGGCAAGCAGCGCGAAGGCGGCTGCTTCCTTGGCGTCTACCGGCAGCGCGGTGCCCGCCGTGGTGGCCACCTTGCAGCCGAGCGGCGCGAGTTGCTCGCGCAGCAGGGACAGCAGCGTAGCATTTTTCGCGCCGCCCCCGGCGACAAAGAAGTCGATCTCCTGATGTGTAACCGTGGCCAGCACATACTGACGCACGGCCAGCGCAATGCTCGCGGCCGTAAGCGCGGTCGCGGTGGCGATCGCGTCTTCAGGCCTTGAGCTGATGAGCCGGCAATGGGCGAGCAGCGCCGTGGCGAAGGGTGCGCCGAATTGTTCGCGTCCGGCGGACTTGGGCGGAGCCTTGCGGAAGAAAGGCGCGCGCAGCGCTTGCTCGACGACCGGAAGGAGCGCGGTACCGGAGCGGGCGACGCCTCCATCGCGGTCAAAAGCTCGGCCGTAGAGCTGCTGCATCAGCGCATCGATGATCATGTTGCCGGGGCCAGTGTCGAGAGCTAGCACGTGCTCCAGTCCAGCGTCGGCGGGAACGACCGAAAGGTTGCCGATGCCGCCGATGTTCTGGAGCACGCGTGCGCGGGTGCGATGGCGGTAAAGGACGTAATCGAGCAGGGGCACAAGCGGCGCACCCTGTCCGCCCTGGGCCATGTCTGCCGGGCGAAAGTTGGCGATCACCGGTACGCCGAGCACCCTTGCGAGCAGGGCCGGTTCGCCGATCTGCCAGGTACAGGCGAAGCTGCGGCCGAGGAAAGGCTGCGGGGCGCCCTGATGGTAGATCGTTTGTCCATGGCAGCCCACCAGATCGATGCGCAGCGACGATGCATCCACTGCTGCCTTGACCCGCTCGGCATACGCCAGGCCGAGGCGCCAGTGGAGCCGCGCAAGCGCCGCCGTGGTAGTTTCCCCGCTGCCCGCGGCCGCAAGGATCGCCTGGCGAAGGCTTCGAGGAAAAGGCGTGGCTTGATGATGGAGCAGCTTTAAAGAAAGCGGCAGGAGTGTGCCAGAAGTGCCGAAGGCGTCTGAAGCGCCTGAGCCGCGCGGGCGGCGCGGGCCGATGCGCACGATGGCCACATCGATGCCGTCGGCCGAGGTACCGCTCATCACGCCGGCAACGGTGAGCGGACGCAGCGGAGGCAGATCCGCAGCCTGCCTGGTACGCGGGCTCACGAGCGAGCGGCCCGTTCTGCCGCGCGGGTGGCCAGCGACTCGGCAAAGGCGCGAATCTCTGCGCGCAGACGATCTACCTGCAAGGGGGTAGGGTCGCGCGGGAGCTGCATGTCGATCCAGGGCGCGAGCAGGTCTTCAACGCGTTTGGCTGCCCGGCGCACCTTGAGCCGGTAGGAGGGCGAGCGTTCCGCCTCACCCAGCACAGCCTCAAAGGCGCGCAGCACCAGCGCGGGCTCGCGACACACTTCGAGCAGATCCGTCCCTACGGCGATGGCCTGGATCGCAGCCTCCTCGATCGACATCTTGCTCAGGATACCCCCCATTTCAAGGTCGTCTGAAAGCACGAGACCGTTGTACTGCATGCGCCGGCGCAGCACGCTGCCGATCCAGAAAGGCGAGACTGAGGCGGGCTGGTCGTCGCGGGTCACACGCGAATAGTTGGCGTGGCTCACCATGATCATGGGCAGCATATGGGCGAGGTCGCGATAGGGTTGCAGGTCGTCGGCCCACAGCTGGTCGAAGTCGCGCGAGATGCGCGGGGTGGACTCATGCGAGTCGAGGTTGCCGCCGCCGAGGCCGGGGAAGTGCTTGCCGCAGCCGAGCACGCGCTCACCGCGGAGCGCCTGGAGAAAGGGCTTGGCATAGGCGACGACGGCATCCGGGTCTGCAGAGACAACGCGCGAGCGCATAACGGGCAGCGCCTGCGGCAGCGCCAGGTCGAGCACCGGGGCAAAGGTGATGTTGAAGCCGAGCAGGCGGCACGCGCGGCCGATCAGTTGGCCATGCCGGGCCGCATCCTCCGGGTCGCCGGTTGCGGCAACGGCCGCAGCCGAGGGCATAGGCGCCAGCAGATCACGGAGGCGGTCGACCAGGCCACCTTCAAGGTCGAGCGCGCGCAAGGAGGTCGAGGCGCAGAGTTGCGTCGTAGCGCGCAGTAGGGCCGTTGTTTGCCTCGCGTCCTCAATATTGCGGCGAAAAAGAATGACGCCGGTGGGCGAGACGACCTTGAGCCAGGCGCGTTCGAACTCGCTCAGCTCCGGGCCTCCCAGCCCTACGATCATCAGGCGGCCGACCTGGGCGCGCAGAGAAAGGTTAGCCACGGTTCTGTCTCACTTCCTGCTTAAGCTCTTCAAGCAGGTTGAGTGCTTGCAGGGGGGTCAGGGTGTCGGTGTCTGTTGCGGTGAGGCGGTCGAGCACGCGCTGCGAAAGCGGGGTAAAGATGGTCAGCTGCAGCGGGGCGTCGGTGGCGACGTCGGCGGCCTGGCGCTCGGCCCGCTCGTGCAGTCGCAAAACCTGCCTGGCGCGGGCGATGACGCGCTGCGGCAGCCCAGCCAGGCGTGCTACCTCGATCCCGTAACTCTTGCTGGCCGCGCCTGGCTCAATAGTGTGGAGGAAGACGATGCCTTGCGGAGTCTCCTTGACAGAAACGCGCAGGTTGCGCAGCCGCGGCAGTTGCTCGGCGAGCAGGGTGAGCTCGTGGTAGTGCGTGGCAAAGAGCGTTCTTGCCCGCGTTTCCGTGTGCAGGTGCTCAAGCGTGGCCCAGGCAAGGGACAGGCCGTCGTAGGTGGCGGTGCCGCGGCCCATCTCATCGAGCAGTACGAGCGAGTGCGCGGTGGCCGTGTTGAGAATGGTCGCGGTTTCCGTCATTTCGACCATAAAGGTCGAGCGGCCGCGCGCGACGTTGTCGCTGGCACCGATGCGGGTGTAGATGCGGTCCACAGGCGAAAACCGCATGCGTTCAGCGGGAACAAACGAGCCCATCTGGGCCATGAGCACGAGCATGGCCGCCTGGCGGAGATAGGTCGATTTGCCGCCCATGTTTGGTCCGGTGATGAGCAGCAGGCTGGCGCTTTCGCCGTCGAGGTAAAGGTCGTTGGGCACAAAGCGCTCGGTCCCGGCGCGCTCCATCCTTTGCTCGATGACGGGGTGACGCGCGGCGGCGGCCTCGAGCAGGCACCCGGCGTCCTCAAGCAGAGGCTCAGAGTACCCGCGCTGGGCGGCAAGATGCGCGAAGTTGGCCAGCAGGTCGACCTCGGCCAGGGCAGCGCTTGTTTTCCTCAGTCGCGGTCCGGCGGCAAGCACCTGTTCGCGCAGCGCGGCGAAGAGCTGCTTTTCGATCTCGAGCGAGCGTTCGTGCGCGGTGAGGATCTTCTGCTCATGGTCTTTGAGCTCAGGCGTGGTAAAGCGTTCCGCGTTGACGAGGGTCTGTTTGCGCTCGTAGTCGGCGGGTACGTGGCGCAGGTTGGCGCGGGTCAGCTCTATGTAGTAGCCAAAGACGGAGGTGTAGCGCACCTTAAGCGAGCCGACGCCGGTGCGTTCGCGCTCGCGGCTTTCAATGGCGGCAATGGCGGTGCGGCCAGAGTTGGAGATGGCGCGCAGCTCGTCGAGTTCGCGGTGCACGCCCGCGCGGATCACGCCGCCCTCAGAAAGGGTGACGGGCGGCTCCGGCTCCATAGCGTTCTCGATGGCGACGGCAAGATCGTGCAGCGGGTCGACCTGCGCCAGCAGCGAGCGCCACAAAGGGGCGCTGCGCCCGGCGAGGACGGCGCACACCAGCGGCAGGGCAAGCAGGGAGGCGGCCAGGGCGAGCAGGTCGCGCGGTCCGGCGCTTTCAAGCGAGATGCGCGCGAGCAGCCGCTCCAGGTCAAGCACGCCGGCCAGGGCGCGGCGCAACTCTTCACGCGCGATCAGCTCGCGTTTGAGCTCGCTGACGGCGGCATAGCGGCAGCGCATCGCCTCAGGCGCAAGCAGCGGGCGCAGGATGGTCGCGCGCAGCATGCGCTTGCCCATCGGCGTTTGGCAGCAGTCAAGCGCATGGTAGAGGGTAGCGTCGGCCCCGCCATCGCGAAAGAGCGGCTCAACCAGCTCAAGGTTGCGCACCGTCACCTGGTCAAGCTGCAGGCAGTCGGCGCGCTCATAAAAGCGTAGTGAGTCCAGGTGCGGCAGCGCCCGCTTCTGCGTCGTTTGCGCATAGTGCAGCAGGGCGCCGGCGGCCACGGCGGCTAAAGGGTGATGGGCAACGCCAAAACCGTCGAGCGAGAGCGCGCCCAGCTGGCGCTCCAGCAAGGGCAGAGCGTAGTCGGGCGTAAACACCCAGTCTTCCAAGGGAGTGCGCGCGCGGATGCGCTCCATGGCGCGGGCCCAGGGATCGGCTTCTTCGGTTGCGACAGCCAGAGGATTGCCGGCTGCAAAGAGGACCTCAGCGGGTGCGGTGCGGGCCAGCTCATCGGCGCACTGCGCGGCCGCAGAGGGGCCGGAGAATGCAGTTGCGCGAAACTCGCCCGTAGACAGGTCGAGCAGCGCCAGGGCCGATTGACCGGCTCCGGTGGCGAGCGCCGCAAGATAGTTGTTGTCTTCGCCGCCCAGCGCGGGGTCAAGCGTGGTGCCCGGGGTAAACACGCGAGTGACCTCGCGGCGCACGATTTTTTTCGTGAGCTTCGGGTCTTCCATCTGCTCGCACAGGGCTACCCGGTAGCCCTTGCGCAGGAGCTTGGCGATGTGGCCTTCGGCTGCATGGAAGGGAACCCCGCACATGGGCACGCTGCGTTCGCGGTCGCGGCTGGTAAGGGTAATCTGGAGCTCGCGAGCAGCAGTACGCGCGTCGTCGAAGAACAGCTCGTAAAAGTCACCCAGGCGAAAAAATAACAGGGCGTCCGGGTTCTGCTGCTTGGCCGCGGCATACTGGCGCATGACCGGGGTAAGGGTCTGCTCGGCTGGGGTTTGGACGTCGTTCACGAGGCAGACACAGGATACCGCGTCTTAACCCGCAAACGCGAAAGCCACCCAGGCGGGGGATGCCAGGGTGGCTTTTGCTTTGCAGCTTGGGGGAGGGCTATTCGCGGACAGCGGCGTCGGAGCCGTGCTGCTTCACCATCTTGTTGTAG
>CAXTPL010000100.1:6830-12691 GCA_964246065.1 uncultured Acidobacteriaceae bacterium | reverse complement strand
ATCCTGATCACGACGCCCGAGTCGCTCTACCTGCTGCTGACCTCTGACGCGGCACATTCCTTGCGCACAGTAGAAACGGTGATCGTCGATGAGATTCACGCGCTGGTGCCAACCAAGCGCGGCGCGCACATGGCACTGTCGCTCGAGCGGCTGGAGGCGATTGTGCGCGGCGGCGGCGGCGGCAAGGGGCTGCAAAGGATCGGCCTGTCGGCGACGCAGCGTCCGCTGGAGGAGGTGGCCCACTTTCTGGCGGGAGCGTACGCCGGAGTTGGTTCTGGGGCCGATTTTGGAGCTGTGGCCGTTGCTGGAGCTGGAACCGATGCTGGAGCTGGAACCGGAAACAATGCCGGAGCCGGCAGCTATCCCGGCGGCGGCGCCCCGGCCGCCCCGGCAAACACCGCACAGGCGGAGTTGGCGGCAAGTGCGTTTGCGTGGACCCACGAGAGTGCCGACGCCGACCTGGCACAGTCGGCAGCCGAGTCGGCAGCCGGAACGGCCACCGCGGCGCATACCGATGCGGCCGACGCCGCCTTGCAGGATGCGCCGACCACGCGCTACCGCCCGGTCACGATCGTCAATGCGTCCGAGCCCAAGCGGCTGGAGTTGAAGATAGAAGTGCCTGTGGAAGATATGGCGCGGCTAGGGCAGATAGAAGACCTGCCGAGCGGCGCGGCTTCGCAGGGGCCCAAGCGCAGTTCCATATGGAGCGCGATTCACCCGCGGCTGCTTGAGATTGTGCGCGAGCGGACTTCGACAATCATTTTTGTCAACAGCCGACGCGTTGCTGAGCGGCTGGCAGGCGCGCTGAACGAGCTGGCGCAGGAAAACGTAGCGCGCGCGCATCACGGCTCGCTCGCCGCGCCGCAGCGATCAGAGATTGAAGAGCTGCTGAAGGCCGGCAAGATCAAGGCGCTCGTCGCAACCAGTTCGCTTGAGCTCGGGATTGACATGGGTGCGGTCGACCTGGTCATCCAGATCGAGGCGCCGCCGTCGGTAGCCTCCGGCATGCAACGCATCGGCCGCGCCGGCCACCAGGTAGGCGCGGCGAGCGAAGGCATTATCTTTCCAAAGTACCGGGCTGACCTGATTGCCTGTGCCGCGGTGACAAAAGCGATGCACGAGGGGCTGGTCGAGTCGACGCGCTTTTTGCGCAACCCGCTCGACGTGCTGGCGCAGCAGATTGTGGCCGTGGTCGCGCAGCCTCCGGCCACCGCGCTGCTGAGCGACAAGGAGCGCAAGCGCGCGCGCGCGTCGGAGTTGGAGGACGATGAGCAAGGGGGCCCGGGCCTGGGCGTCGAAGCATTGTTTTCGCTGGTGCGCAGCGCTGCCCCATTCGCCGGGCTGACGCGCGGCGCCTTTGAAGGCGTTCTGGACCTGCTTTCCGGGCGGTATCCGTCGGATGAGTTTGCCGAGCTGCGGCCGCGCGTGACCTGGGATCGTGTGGCCAATACGGTCACGCCCCGCCGCGGCGCAAAGTCGCTCGCCATCCTCAATGGCGGCACGATTCCTGATCGCGGTCTGTATGGCGTGTTTTTGTCGGGCTCAGAGAAAAAGCCGATCCGCGTGGGCGAGCTTGATGAAGAGATGGTCTTTGAATCGCGTACCGGAGATACGTTTATCCTCGGCGCTTCAACGTGGCGCATCGATGAGATTACGCACGATCGCGTCCTGGTGTCGCCGGCGCCGGGCGAGCCGGGCAAGATGCCTTTCTGGCATGGCGACAACGCCGGGCGGCCGCTTGAGTTTGGGCGCCGCATCGGGCAAATGGTGCGCGAACTGGGCGAGATGCCGCGCAACGCTGCGCTTACCCGGCTGATACGCGAGCATGATCTGGAGCCGGTCGCGGCTGAAAACCTGCTGCGCTTTCTGGCCGACCAGGAGATTGCCACCACCACTGTTCCAAATGATCGCGCCATTGTCATTGAGCGTGTGCGGGACGAGCTGGGAGACTGGCGCGTGTGCGTGCTGACCCCATTCGGGAGCCGCGTGCACGCACCCTGGGCCATGGCTGTGACCGGGCGCATGCGCGCCGCGGGCGGGCCGGAGGTGGAAGCGATGTGGGCCGACGACGGCTTCGTGCTTCGCTTCCCTGATACGGACCAGGCGCCGGATGCGGACCTCCTGCTGCTCGACGCCGAGGAGGCGACCGAGCATGTGCTGCGTCAGCTCGGCGGCACGGCTTTGTTTGCGGCCAAGTTTCGCGAGGCCGCTGCGCGCGCCCTGTTGTTGCCGCGGCGCCGTGCGCAGGGCCGCGCACCGCTGTGGCAGCAGCGCAAGCGTGCCTATGACCTGCTGGCCGTGGCTTCGCGCTATCCTTCCTTTCCCATGCTGCTTGAGGCGTATCGCGAGTGCATGCGCGATGTCTTTGACATGCCCGCGTTCCTTGAAACGTTGCGTGCGGTTGAAAAACGACAAATCCGCGTGCACGTCGTCGACTCGCGCACGCCGTCTCCTTTTGCTTCCTCGCTCTTGTTCTCCTATGTAGCCAACTACATTTACGAGGGCGATGCGCCGCTGGCCGAGCGTCGCGCGCAGGCGCTCTCTATTGACCAGGAGCAGCTGCGCGAGTTGATGGGCGACGCGGACCTGCGCGAGCTGCTTGACGCCGACGCGATCGCCGAGGTCGAAGAGCAGCTGCAGGCGCTTGCCGAGACGCTGCGGGCCCGCTCCGCCGATGGTGTGCACGACCTGCTGCTCAAGCTCGGCGACCTGTCGCGCGATGAGCTTGCACGCCGCGTCGCGCTGCCTGAGGTGCTCGACGGCCTGGAGCGCCTGCTGCGTGCCAGGCGCCTGCTGGAGGTGCGGATCGCGGGAGAAAAGCGCCTGATTGCGGTGGAAGATGCGGCGCGGTATCGCGATGCGCTCGGGGTGCCGCTCCCCCCGGGGCTGCCGACGGCAATGCTCGCCTCCGTGGCGACGCCGGTGCTGGCGCTGGTGCGGCGATATGCGCGCACGCACGGGCCGTTTACGTTGGGCGATGTGCAGGCGCGTTTTGCACTGAGCGCCGAGCAGGCCGAGGGCGCGCTGCGTGCGCTGCTGCTGGATGGGCGCGTGGTCGAAGGCGGATTTCGCCCCGGGGGCGTCCACCGCGAGTGGTGCGATGCGGAGGTGCTGCGCCTCATCCGCAGAAAGTCACTGGCACGGTTACGTAAAGAAGTGGAGCCGGTGGAGCAGGCGATGCTTGCACGGCTGGGCACCCACTGGCAGGGCGTGCTGCAGCGCCGCCGCGGCGCGGGAGAAGCAAAGCTGGATGCGCTGCTCGATGTGCTCGAGCATCTGCAGGGTGCGGCGCTGCCTGCATCCCTGCTGGAGTCGGCAATTCTGCCGGCGCGGCTGGCGCGGTACCAGCCTGGCGACCTCGATACCTTGATTGCCGCGGGCGAAGTGGTCTGGTGCGGCCTGGATTCGCTTGGCGAACACGATGGACGGATTGCGCTGTACTTGTCAGACTCGCTGCGCACGCTGCTGCCGCGGCGCGCCGAGGTCAGGGGTGAGGTCAGGGGTGAAGTAAAGGCTGAAGCGCTGCCTGCCAAGGAGCAGGCGCTGCTGGAGCAGCTCCGACGCGGCGGCGCCATGTTTTTTGCGCAGGTGCACGACGCGGTGGGCGGCGGGTACCCGGGCGAAACGCTCGATGCCCTGTGGTCGCTCGTCTGGCGCGGGCTGGTGACCAACGACACCTTTCATGCCTTGCGCGCCTATGTGAGCAAGCCCGCAACCACACGCCAGGCAAAGCGGCAGCACAATGCTCCTTTTCGCTCACGACGCACTACGCCCCCGAGTGCGCAGGGCAGGTGGACGCTGCTGCCGCGCGCGGATGAGCTTTCGACGCCGACCGAGTGGTCCCATGCCATCGCACAACAGTTGCTCAACCGCTACGGAGTGCTTACGCGCGAGTCCATCGCGCAGGAGAATCTGCCCGGCGGCTTCAGCGCAATCTATGACGTGCTCAAGGCGATGGAAGAAAGTGGGCGCATCCGGCGGGGATATTTTGTTGCGGGCCTGGGTGCGACACAGTTTGCACTGCCTGCGGCGGTGGACCTGCTGCGGTCGCTGCGCAGCGGCCGGGCGCCGGATAAACCGGAGATGGTAACTCTGTCTGTGACAGATCCGGCAAATCCCTATGGCTCTGTGCTCCGGTGGCCGCAGACGGAGACCTCCGATGCGCAGGATGGTGCGGCGACGCGCACCCTTACCCGCAGCGTGGGTGCCAGTGTGGTTCTGCGCAACGGCGAGCTCGTTGCGTATCTGCGCCGGGGCAATCCGAACCTGCAGGTTTTTCTGCCTGCCGAGGAGCCGGACCGGTCCAATGCCGCACGGGATCTTGCGCAGTTCCTGGCCTGGAGCGCGCAGGAAGAGATGCGCGACCCGCACCTTGGCGAAGAGGCGCGGCGGCGCGGCGGCCTGCTGGTCGCAACCATCAACGGCGAGCCTGCGCATCTGCATTGGCTCTCGCGGATCTTGCAGGATGCCGGCTTCCAGGCAGCGCCCACCGGGCTGAACGTTCGTCGCATCCTGCCCTCGCCCGGCGCACTCGCACGCAGTGAGCCGGTGCACGCGCAGGAGGTGCCGAGTGCCTGAAGGAGATACCATTTACCGGGCCGCCCGCACACTGGGCAAGGCGCTTACCGGCAAGACCGTAACAAGCTTTGAGACGGCGCTGGCGCAGCTGGCAAGCGCAGACGATAACGCACCGATTACCGGGCGCACGATCGACAAGATAGAAGCGCGGGGTAAGTGGCTGTTGATTTACTTCTCCGACGACCTGATTCTAGCCACGCATATGCTGATGAGCGGCTCGTGGCATATCTATCGTACGGGCGAGCGCTGGCGCGGCTCACGTCGCAGCATGCGCGCGGTAATCCGCACGGTCGATTTTGAGGCAGTCGCCTTCAATGTGCCGGTGGCCAAGTTTTTTACTGAGCGGACGCTGGCCCGCAACAGCGCTATTCCTGCCCTGGGTCCCGATCTTCTTCGCGCAGACTTTGAAGAAGAAGAAGCGCGCACGCGCATCCTGGCGCGCCCGGACGAAGAAGTGGCAAACGTGCTCTTGAACCAGCGCGTGATGGCCGGCATAGGGAATGTCTACAAGGTCGAGATATGTTTTTTGTGCGGCATTCATCCGTTTCGCAAGGTAGGGACACTTACCCCTGCCGAGCTGGACTGCATCCTCCACCAGTCGCGCAAGCTCCTCGCGATCAACGTGCATGAGGGAGCTGAAGACAAGATCGTCACCTACACCGGGGCACGCCGCACTACCGGTCGGTCTGATACAGGAGCACGCCTGTGGGCCTATGGCCGACAGGGCCAGCCATGCCGGCGATGCGGCGCCGCCATCCTGATGCGCAAGCAAGGGCCGGATGCGCGCTCGACCTACTGGTGCCCGCAGTGCCAGCCGCAGCAAAGCGGAACCGAGCCGCCCGTGCTGGGGTGGGCTATGGCCTCAGGCCGCAAGCGGATCGGTTGCAGCTAGGCGGCGGACGCAGGCGCTGGACGAGCGCGCATCTGTCGCAGCAGGAGGTAGCCGGTCGCGGTAAGCCATAGCGGAAGCGGGTAGGCTGCTACGCGCTCGACCGCGCCCGCGCGCCAGCCCAGGCTGCCCCAGTCCGTCCCCGTGCTGTAACCAAGCACCAGCGTAGCAGCCAGTGAGAGCATGCCCGCCCCTATAGAAAGCAGCGCAGCCGGTTGGCCGGCGCGGCCGCGGCGCAGCAGTGCAAAGCCGAGCAGGAGCATGGCCAGTCCACCGCAAAGAAGGTGGATCGCAGCGACCAGCGCATGAAGCTCGCCGACAGCATCCTCAGGCACCAGGCCGACGCCACACAGGGCCGCGCCGGAGACCCCAAACAGCACGAACGCCGCAGAGG
>CAXTPL010000100.1:6357-6820 GCA_964246065.1 uncultured Acidobacteriaceae bacterium | reverse complement strand
GTCCGGGTGGCCGTCAGCCGCCTCAGCATGACGAAGCAGCCAGAGCACGGCACCGGCGCGTGCGCTCCTTGAAAAGCGCGCCGACGAAAAGCCGGCCGACGAAGAGCCGGCAACTCCCGATCGCCGCGTCATCAGAGAAGCCCGGGCAGAGTCACGGCTGCGGAGGGCTCGCAGGCTGCTCCTGCTGGTCAGGTTGCTTGGGCTTCTGCCCGAAGAGCCTGCCAAAAAACCCGGGCTTTTTCGCAGGCGGCTGTCCGTCTGGCGCAGTCTGCGCCGGCGCGGGGCCGGCGGCTGCGGAGTTGGCCGCCCCGGTGGCGATCGGCTGCGGCCCGCGTGCCGGCGGCTGTGCAGGCACTGCCTGCGGCTGCGGCGGTGCGGCCGAGCCGCCCTGGCCGACGCCGCACCGAGCGAGGTCGAACGCCTCATTCGCCGGTGCAGCGAACCTTAGCGGCGTTGCTCCGTA
>CAXTPL010000100.1:0-6347 GCA_964246065.1 uncultured Acidobacteriaceae bacterium | reverse complement strand
GAACAGGGACCGCTGGTCACCGTTGGCGTGGTCGCAGGTGTCGGTCGGCTGGGTACCGTCAAGAAAGGCAGCCATGTAGGAGTCAGGGCAGGCCGAGTCGGCAAGCAGGTTGGTTTGCTTGTCGAGCCGCACCTGGATGACACCCTGCGGCGGCGAAAAAGGCCGGGTGTCGGAGTACTGCGGCAGCGCCACGGCGCGCTTCATAAACTGGGCCCAGATGGGCGCCGCCGCATGCGCGCCTTCTATCTTGATGTCGGAGTAGTCATCATTGCCCACCCAGACGATGCAGATCAGGTTGGAGGTGTAGCCGGCAAACCATGCATCGTGCGAGGTGCCGGTTTTGCCGGCGGCGGGCGCGGTAAAGCCCATGCTGCGCACAATGGCACCGGAGCCTGCGTTGATCACGTTCTCCATCAGGTTGGTGGTCAGGTAGGCGACACGCGGGTCCAGCACCGGCTTGGTGGTTTGCGGAAAATCGTTGAGTGGGTCGCCGCTCGAGGTGCGGACCGAGGCCAGCATCCAGGGGTCGACCTTGACCCCGTTATTGGCAAACACGGTATAGGCGCCCGCCATGTCGACCGGCGTGGCATCGTAGGAGCCGATAGCGACCGAAGGTGTGGCGCGGGCAGACTTGATGCCGGACTCGCGCGCAAGCGACGCCACGTTGTTGAAGCCGACCATCTGCGCAAGCGCAATCGTTGCGTTGTTGAGCGAGTGCTGCAGGGCGTAGCGTGCCGTGACTTGATCGTGGTAGTCGGCTTTGTAGTTGCGCGGCGTATAGGTTTGACCGTTGCCGAAATCGAAATCCTGCTGCTGGTCGGGCAGCAGCATGGCCGGGGTAAATACGCCTGCGGTGCCGTTGGCATCGGTAAGCTGGGTGCCGGCAAGGGCTGAGTTGAATGCGGCCGCATAGACAAAGGGTTTAAAGATCGAGCCTGTGGGCCTGTGCGCCACGGCGTGGTTCAGCTGGCTCGCCCCATAGTTGCGACCGCCGACCAGCGCCACAATCTGGCCGGTGTGCGGGTCGAGTGCAACAAGCGCCACCTGGGGGTAGGTTGTGGGGGCTTCCGCGCCGTCGGTGCCCGCGGAGGCACGGGCCCGCAGCCTGTCCACCTGCGCATCCACTTCCTTCATCCCGAGCTCGACCGCGGCCGTAGCCGCGCCCTGGAGGTCCGGGTCGAGGGAGGTGTAGATGCGCAGGCCCTCCTGGTTCCAGTTCGGATCGCCGAGCCTGGCGTTGAGCTGCTCGCGGACCAGGTCGACAAAGTACGGTGCCTGGTCCTGCTCATAGCTCGGCGGGGCCAGCTTGAGGGGGCTTGCCTTGGCTTCTTCGGCCTCGGCTTTCGAGATCGCGCCTGTTTCCGCCATGGAGTCAAGCACCAGGTTGCGGCGCTCGACGGCGCGCAGCGGGTGCCGCAGCGGGTTCAAGCGGCTGGGGCTCTGGATCATGCCGGCAAGCAGAGCGCACTCGGGCAGGTTGAGCCGCGAAACGTCTTTGCCAAAGTAAACCTGCGCCGCCTCGCCAAAGCCGTTGATGGCAAAGGAGCCCTGCTGGCCGAGCGGAATCTGGTTGGCATACATCTGAAAGATCTGCTGCTTGGAAAAGCGGTGCTCGAGCTGAAAGGTGATGACGATCTCGATCAGCTTGCGCTTGAAGCGCTTTTCCGGCGTGAGAAAGAAGCCGCGTGCCAGCTGCATGGTGAGGGTGGAGCCGCCCTGGCCGAGCCGGTGGCGAAGCAGGTCGTTGCGCAGCGCACCCAGAATGCGGATGTAATCGACGCCGCCGTGAGAAAAGAAGCGGCGGTCTTCAATTGCGGTCACCGCGGGGACCATGTATTTCGGCAGCTGGTCATAGGTGAGCAGGCTGCGTTTCGTGCGGGTCTGGTCGCTCAGCCCGGTGATGAGCAGCGGCTCCAGCTCATAGCTGGCCAGCTGCTGGCCGCCCGCGCCGGTAATCTGCGAAACGGAGGCCCCGGTAAAGGTGATGGTGGCATTCTCAGGCGCATGGTAGCTTTGCGGCCCGGGGTGCACGGTAATGCTTTCGTCGTTGAGCGCATAGGTGCCGAGAGCCGAAGCGGGGCCGTTGCCATCCTCAGAGTAGCCGGCGGCATGGAGTTGATTGGCGACCGCGCGGGAGGTGAGCCGCTGCCCGGTGCGCACCTGCCGGGGAGCGGCATAGATCTTGGCTGTATTGGCGAAGAGCGGCTTTTGGAGCCGGTCATCGACGATGTGCTCATACTTGGTGTAGTAGAAGCCGAAGACCGATGCGCCGACCAGAAAGACCACCAGGGCGGCGACGAACAGCAACGCGAGCACCCGGCGCAGCAGTGGGCGAGAGCCGGCAGGGGCCAGCGATGGAGGAAGTTTGATCTTGACTGCCACGAAACAGCACCGCCTTTCAGGTTACGCCTGGCGAGGCGGAAGGTGTCGCGCCGGCACTCTGGTTGGACGCAGATTGCCGGCGAAAAGACGAGGATCGGGTCTGCGCGCCTGCGATCTGCCCCTGCGTTGGCTGAGCGGGTTCGGAGGGTTCGGGGAGTTCCAACGCAGGTCCTTCGCTTGGCTGAGGATGACAACGATCCTCTAGGCGGCAGGACCTGGTCAGCGGAAAGGACTTTGTCGCCGGCCAAGATCTGAGCGAGAAAACCCTTACGCAAGATCAAAGCCGCTGCAGGGGCCTGGGGCCGGCAGGCAAACCCCGGCCGACGGCGCCCTACCCCGGCCGCAGGGCGCTTGCGACCTGGGCCAACTCTACCTCTACGGTGATGGCGGCCGCTCGGTTCACCAGCTCTACCTTGCCCTCGGCAATCTTTTTGCCGACCGTGACGCGATACGGGATGCCGACCAGGTCCGCGTCCTTGAACTTGACTCCGGCGCGCTCGTCCCGGTCGTCGAGCAGCACGTCAAAGCCGGCACCTTCCAGGTCTGCGGCGATCTGCTCGCCCGCCTGGAGCAGCGCAGCGTCGCTCACGTTGGTCACCGTTACCACAACCTCGAACGGTGCGATCGCCAGCGGGAGGACGAACCCGTTGGGATCAGCGGAGCGAGCCGCGCCCTGCTCGATCGCCGCGGTAAGCACCCGCTCCATGCCGATGCCGTAGGAGCCCATGATGGGGGTGACTTCCTTGCCGTTGGCGTCGAGAACCCTGGCGCCGAGCGCTTCGGCGTAGCGGCGCCCGAGTTTGAAGATGTGGCCGATCTCGAGCGCTTTGCCGATGCGCAGCGTGCCGGCCGTTTCGGGCGGGCAGACCGGGCATAGCTCGCCCTCGACCGCATTGCGGATATCCGCCAGCCGGGTCCAGGTAAAGTCGCGTCCCGGCGTGACGTTGCGGTAGTGATAGTCGAGCCGGTTTGCGCCTCCCACCAGGTTGCTGCGGCCTTCAAGCGCCGCATCGACGATCACGGTGACCTTGCCGTCGTGGAGGGTCGCGGCAGGGACGAGGCCGACAGGTCCAAGGTAGCCCGCCGGGCCGCAAAGCCATCGCTCCAGCTCTTCGCCGTTCATGGTCCGCAGCTCTGCCCCGCCGACCGCACCCAGCAGCTTGGTCTCGTTCACGGAGTGGTCGCCTCGCAAAAAGGCTGCGACCGGCTGCCAGCTGCTCTTGCCGGCAGGGTCCCGCACCTCGGCCATGTAGGCCACGCACTTGATGTCCTGCGCCGGGGAGATTTGGAAGAACTCCGCAACATCGGCGATGGCGGCCTTGCCGGGCGTGTGCACCAGCTCCGGTGCGCCGTCGCCCGAGGGCTCCAGGTCGATCACCGGGAGCAAACGCGAGGTCGCTTTCTCGAGGTTGGCCGCGTAGCCGCATGCCGCGCAGCTCGCAATCAGGTCTTCGCCCGCATCGGTGTAGACCATGAACTCCTGCGACTGCGAGCCGCCCATGGCGCCCGAGTCGGCCTCCACCGCGACAAAGTCGAGGCCGCAACGGGTAAAAATGGCACGATACACCTGGTCGTGCAGGTCGTAGCTTTTATCCAGGCCGGCCGCGTCGATGTCGAACGAGTAGCTGTCCTTCATGAGGAACTGCCGCACGCGCAGCAGGCCCGACTTGGGTCGAGGTTCGTCGCGAAACTTGTTCTGGATCTGGTACCAGATCTGCGGCAGCTGCTTGTAGGAGCGCAGCTCCTTGCGCGCGATGTCGGTCATGATCTCTTCATGCGTCATGCCCAGGCAAAGGTCGGCGCCCTTGCGGTCTTTAAGCCGGAACATATTGCCGCCCATGCTGGTCCAGCGGCCGCTCTGCTGCCACAGCTCAGCCGGGAGCAGGGCCGGCAGCAGAAACTCCTGGCCGATCCGGTCCATCTCTTCGCGCACGATAGCAACGATCTTGTTGAGCGAGCGTTGCCCTAGAAACAGATAGGAGTAAAGGCCCGCGCCTAGCTGGCGCACATATCCGGCGCGAAGCAGGAACCGGTGGCTGGCGACTTCCGCGTCAGAAGGAGCTTCGCGCAGGGTAGGGATAAAGAGGCGGGACCAGCGATGCATGTTGGATCGATCGACTTTCAGGATCAGCGCTGCCGCTGTGCCCCCTCTCGGCAACGAGGGCTGAACGGATGGCGGATGCCTCATTCTAAACGGGTCGATGCCGTGGGAGCACCCGGCGCAGGCCGGGTGCTCTGGGAGCGCCCCGGGAGTGCGCCGGGTTGCCCCGGGATCTTCGAGGCAAGCTACGGGGGGCGCGCCCGGGCAATGGTACACCCCAGGCCTCAAACGCAGGACCTGGGGTGCATGTGTGAGCGTAAGTGCTCGCGTCGTCTGGCTCCCGCTAGGACCCAGCCAGAAGAATCGGCATGGTCGGCGTGCTCGAGCCTCCATCGGCCTCCACGGTGACGCCAAAAGCCTTGGCGGCGATGCCTGGTTCGAGCTGTGCGGTGACCACGCTTGCATTTCCGCCCGCATCCGGCTTGAAGGTCCCTGCCGGCACCGGTGCTGCTCCGCTTGCGGGGATCACCCAAAGCTCATAGGTCTTGCCCGGGGAAAGCGGCTGCAGGTGGCTGGCAAGAAAGATCAAGGTTCCCTTTTGCGGGAGGTAGGTAGCCCGCCCGGTAGGCTGGGGCGGCTGGGCTCCGCGCGTCAAGGTCAGGGTGACGCGTTGCGCGGTGCGGTCTGTCAGCGCGTTTACGATGGCGCGAGCCTGCGCCTCGTCTGCCGCAAAGCGGGCCACCTGCGACTGCTGGCTCACAAGTGCTGCCTGCAGCGTTTGGCGCTGCTGGTAGAAGTGAAAAGCGACCAGGGCGAGCATGGCGGCCAGGCCCCATCCCCACCAGTTCCCGGCGTGGCCGGCGCGGGCAGGAGGCAGGGCGGCGGCTTGTTCGCGGTCTTGTACCCGGTTTGGGATGCGGTTTGGGACCTGCCCCGTAACCTGCTCTGGAACCTGTTCGTGAACTTGTTCCTGAACCCGCTCCGGGACGCGGTCCTGCACGCGCTCCGGGACAAGGCGAAGCGCGGCCGCACTGGCCGCTGCGCCGCCCGCCTGCGCCTCTGAGCCGGCGCCCGGGGCAGGCAGCGCGCTCAGGAGCCGCGCACGACCGGAGGCCGGCACCTCGGCCGCAGGCGTCGAGGCCAGTGCAAACAGCCCTACGCTTTCCCGCACGGCGGCCAGTTCTGTCTGGCAAAGGTCGCAGCCGGCGCCCGTGCTGCCGTGCAGGTGATCGTCCACCGCCTGCGCTTCTTCCGGCGATAGCAGTTCCAGCTCGAAGAGCATCAGGTCTTCAGCGGATATATGTTGGCCGGCCGTCAGGCTGGATCTGTCTTGCGCTTCGTCGTTCATGCCTGGGCCGCCTTTCTCAGGGTCTGGAGCGCCCTGCGTATTCTTGTTTTGATCGTGCCCAGCGGCTGACCGGTCCGCTCTGCAATCTCTGTGTGCGTCAGCCCATCAAAGAAAGCCATGTGCAAAGTCTGCCGCTGATCCTCAGATAGGTCGAGCATCCATTCCTGCGCCCGCTCCAGCAGCATGTTCTTCTCAGAACTTGCGGCCAGGTCGAAGGAGGAAGCCAGCACCACATCCTCGACCGAGTCGGTCGGCCGCTTGCGGCGGTGGAGATCGATCGACCGGTTGCGCGCGATGATGGCGAGCCACCCGCCCAGGCTCCCCCGGTCAATCCGAAAAGCCGAAGGATTGCGCCAGATCTGCATAAAGATTTCCTGCAGCACGTCCTCCGCCGAAGAAGGATCATGCAGCACGCGCAGAGCTACCGAATACACGACGCGGGAGTAGCGGTCGTATAGGGAGGCAAGCGCCGCCGCCTCACTTTGGCCGATCAGGCCGAGAACAGCGATATCTTCCTCGGTCGTGTCTCGCCGTTCCGGGTTGTTATACATACGCCACCCTAGCCCAAGCCGCCTC
>CAXTPL010000099.1:1519-12753 GCA_964246065.1 uncultured Acidobacteriaceae bacterium | reverse complement strand
TGCGGCTTGCTGCGGTCAAACTTTTCCTTGCCCATCGCGAATCTCTCCCTAAGCTGTTGCTGCTCACTCGCCTGCTCGTTATTGGCTAGCTGCGGACGCCCTCAGGCTCCAGTCCGCACGTGGACTTGACAGATCACTTACAAAAAAACTACTTGCGCGACTCCCCGGAGTTGCGCCCGATAATCTCTTCCGAGATCATCCTCGGCGCCTCTTCATACCGGGCAAACTGCATCGAGTAGCTCGCACGGCCCTGCGTCGATGAGCGGATATCGTTCACATACCCGAACATCTCCTTAAGCGGCACCATGGCCTTGATGACCTGCGATCCGCCCAGGTGCTCCATCCCCTCGATGCGCCCGCGCCGCGAGTTGATGTCGCCGATGATGGTCCCCATATGCTCCTCCGGCACCGTCACCTCCACCGCCATTACCGGCTCAAGCAAGACCGGCGAAGCCTTGCGTGCAGCCTCTTTGAAAGCCATCGACCCGGCGATCTTGAAGGCCATTTCATTGGAATCGACATCGTGATACGAGCCGTCATACAAAACGGCCTTGAAGTCGACCATCTCGTACCCAGCCAGGATTCCGCCGGTCAACGCTTCGCGAATTCCCTGCTCGGTCGGCTTGATGTACTCCTTTGGCACCACGCCGCCTTTGATCGCATCGACGAACTGGAAGCCCGCCCCGGGCTCATTCGGCTCGACGCGAATCTTCACGTGGCCATAGTTGCCCGATCCACCCGTCTGCCGGATGTACTTGCCTTCAGCCTCTGCGGTCTTGCGGATCGTCTCGCGGAAGGCAACACGCGGCTCGCCCACATTGGCTTCTACCCTGTGCTCGCGCTTCATGCGGTCGACCAGAATCTCAAGGTGCAGCTCGCCCATCCCTGAAATAATCGTCTGTCCAGACTCTTCGTCCGTGCGTACCTTGAAGGTAGGATCCTCATCGGAAAGACGCGCGAGCGCCATGCCCATCTTTTCCTGGTCGGCCTTGGTCTTGGGCTCGATGGCTACCGAGATCACAGGCTCAGGAAAATCAATCGCACTCAACGCAACAGGATCGTTCGGCGCACACAGCGTGTCGCCCGTCTTGATATCCTTCAAGCCCACACACGCGCAGATATCACCCGCATAAATCTCGGTAATGTCCTCGCGCTTGTTGGCATGCATCTTGACCAGCCGCCCGATCCGCTCGGTCTTGCCCGTACGCGGATTCATGATCGTGTCGCCGGTCTTCAGGTACCCCGAATACAAACGAATAAACGCAAGCTTTCCAAACGGGTCGTTGATCAGCTTAAAAGCCAGCGCCGACATCGGCGAATCATCTTCGGTCTTCCGGACCAGCTCGATCGCTCGATCGTTCGGATCAAAGCCGACCAGCGGCGGCAGGTCGAGCGGGCTTGGCAGGTAATCGATGACCGCATCGAGCAGCGTCTGCACACCTTTGTTCTTGAACGACGACCCGCACATGACCGGAAAGACCTTCATCGCGATCGTCGCGTTGCGCAGCCCTGTCTTCAACTGCGCCGGGGTCGGGATCTCCCCTTCGAGAAACTGGTGCATCATCACGTCGTCGTGCTCGGAGACCGACTCGATCAGCTGCATCCGAAAGGCTTCGGCCTTCTTCACAAGCTCTGCCGGAATCTCTTCAACCGAATACTCGGCGCCCATCGTCTCGTCATGCCACAAAATGGCCTTCATCTCGACCAGATCGATCACACCCTGAAACTTCGCCTCGGCACCAATCGGGATCTGGATCGCTACGGGGCGAGCACCAAGCCGCTTGCGGATCGTTTCAATCACGTACTCAAAATCCGCGCCGGCCTTGTCCATCTTGTTGACGAAACAGATCCGCGGGACTTTGTACTTGTCCCCTTGCCGCCACACGGTCTCTGACTGCGGCTGCACGCCTGACACGGAATCAAACAGCGCCACAGCCCCGTCCAGAACACGGAGCGAGCGCTCCACTTCAGCCGTAAAATCCACGTGGCCCGGCGTGTCGATGATGTTGATCCGGAAGTTCTTCCAAGTGCAGGTGGTCGCTGCGGAGGTAATCGTGATTCCCCGCTCCTGCTCCTGCTCCATGTAATCCATGGTCGCAGTGCCTTCGTGCACCTCACCAATGCGGTGGGTAATGCCGGTGTAGAAAAGAATGCGCTCGGTCGTCGTGGTCTTCCCGGCGTCGATGTGCGCCATGATTCCGATGTTCCGGCAACGATTAAGCGGTACTTGGCGAGCCATGATCTCTCTCTTCTGTTCTCGCGCGCCTTCCGTTCAGGCGCGCGGCTTTATCTTGCGTTTGCGGTTCGCTCCAGGCTGCTCGCCCTCAGCGAGCCTGCTTACCAGCCGGAGCGAGCTACCAACGAACTACCAACGATAGTGCGCAAAGGCCTTGTTCGCCTCGGCCATGCGATGAATATCTTCCTTCTTCTTCATAGCCGCGCCGCGACCATTTGCCGCATCGAGCAGCTCATTGGTCAGCTTGTCGATCATGCCTTTTTCGCCGCGCGCCCGGCCGTAGGTCACCAGCCAGCGAATCGCAAGCGACGTCCTCCGCTCCGGATTGACTTCAATCGGCACCTGGTAGTTCGCGCCGCCCACACGCCGGCTCTTGACCTCCAGCAGCGGCTTGCAGTTCTCAACCGCCTTCTTGAAGAGCTTCAGCGCGTCATCGCCGCCGCCCTTCGCCTCGAGATTGGTCATCGCGGTGTAGAAGATCCCTTGCGCGGTCGACTTCTTGCCGCCCCACATCATCGAGTTCACAAACTTGGTCACCAGAGTCGACGAATAGATCGGATCCGGCACCACTTCCCGCTTTGCTATGTGACCTTTTCTAGGCATAATCCGCTGGTCCCTTTAACTTGACTCTTGTACTTGGCTCTTGTGCTGCACTTCGTCGGATCGCTTGCGAGGCCGGCACCGGCGCCCCGAAGAACGACGCCACCTGCGGCGGTCAACGACCAGACCCGGACGTGTATTTCTTCTTCGCCGGCGGCGCCGCCGCGCCGCGCTTCGGCCGCTTCGCCCCGTACTTTGACCGGCTTTGTTTCCGGTTCGCCACGCCTACTGAGTCCAGCGTGCCGCGCACAACGTGATACCGCACACCCGGCAAGTCCTTGACGCGGCCGCCGCGGATCAGCACGATCGAGTGCTCCTGCAGGTTGTGGCCGATGCCTGGGATATACGTCGTCACTTCGATCCCGTTCGTCAAACGCACGCGGGCAACCTTGCGCAACGCCGAGTTCGGCTTCTTGGGTGTCTGCGTATACACGCGCGTGCACACGCCGCGGCGCTGCGGCGAACCCTGCAGGGCGGGCGAGGCGGTCTTGTACCGGGGCGCGGTGCGGCCCTTCCGAACCAGCTGGCTAAACGTAGGCAAAGCGAAACTCCTTAAGCTGCAATCACCACTGCGTCGCACCCTCATCACCTGGGCGACTCTTTGCGCATGGGCTCGCTGCGCGCGCCAAAACCCGCCCGCCGCTCCCACCCATCCTCAAAGCAAACCACTGCTTTTGCACGCACAACACAACCGAGGGGCAACAACTCCGACGGTGGCCGAGCGTATCTCAGGGCATCTCCAGCCTTGCCGGAGATACCCTTCGAATAGCCGACTCCGTTTCGCGAGTCCTGGCCTGCATAGTCCCCCAAGGTGAGGGGTGTCGCAGACGCCGATGCGATTCTCGCCAATCCCCGTGAGTGGATCGGGATAGTAGCCCTTGTCCGTTCGCGCCGCTTCACGGCCGCGGCTCAGGTCTACTATGTCTTCTCAACCGGCCATCGCTGACCAGTCGCCACAGCTGGTGCCGCATAGCGGCCGCAAACTGTCTCACGGAACTCTCTAAGAGTAGCAAGCCAGGGGTGCGTCGTCAACGCTTCGGACGCAAAATCAAGCTACCCCGCGCCCCAGCTGCAACAATCTCCACTCTGCGCGCTTCCGGCTCACTGCCCAGGCTGCCGTCCTACCGCCTCAGCCCCGTGCTTCCTGTGCGTAAAGCGCCGCCCTGCCGCACCGCGATACTCTCCCGCACCTTGCCCCGCACCCCGCAGCACGTACTTGTAGGTAGTCAGCCCGTCCAGGCCCACCGGCCCTCGCGCGTGGAGCTTGCTCGTGCTCACCCCGACCTCGGCGCCAAACCCGTAGCGAAATCCATCCGCGAAGCGTGTGCTCGCGTTATGGAAGACCCCTGCCGCATCCACCTCTCGCAAAAAGCGCTCCGCATGCGCCCGATCCTCGGTCACGATCGCCTCGGTGTGCGCGCTGCCAAAGCTGCGAATATGCTCGAGAGCCTCCTCCAGGCCGTCTACCACGCGGAGCGCCAGCGTCAGCTCGCCATACTCGCGCCGCCAGCCCTCCACCTCCCCGGCGGCTATTCCCCGCGCCGCCAGCAGCTCCCGCACCCTCGTATCGCCCAACAGCCGAACACCGCGCGCGGCCAGCCGCTCGGCCAGGCGCGGCAGCCACTCCGCTTCGAGCAAGCGGTGCACCAACACCGTTTCCACCGCATTGCACGCCGCAGGGTAATCGCACTTCGCGTCTTCAACAATCCTGATCGCCATCTCGCGGTCCGCCGATGCGTCCACAAAAACGTGGCAAACTCCCTCGGCATGGCCCAGAACCGGGATGCGCGTCGATCGCTGCACATACTCCACCAGTTCGCGGGAGCCTCGGGGGATCACCATGTCGATCAGGTCCGCATACCCCAGCAGCGCCGCCACGGCATCGCGCCCGCGCACCATCGTCACCGCATCCGGCGGCAACTCCGCTTCGCCGATGGCCTCGCGCATCCGCTCCACCAGGGCGGCAGCGGTGTGCTCTACCTCGCGCCCCGGCTTCAGCAACACGGCATTGCCGCTCTTCAAGGCCAGGGCTGCGATCTGGGTTACCGCGTCGGGGCGCGCTTCAAAGATCACCAGAAGCACCCCCAGCGGCACGCTCCACTTTTCAAGCTCCAGGCCCGCGTCGAGCTCGGTTGCCGCCAGCACCTGCCCCAGCGGGTCGGCAAGCAGGCGTACGGCCCGCACCTGGGCCGCCATCTCAGCCACTTTGTCCGGCGTAAGCCGCAGCCGCGCGACCGTTGCCGCGCCGAGTTCCCCCGCGGCCTGCATCGCCGCCGCCGCCTCAAGGTCCAAGGCATTGGCCGCCAGCAGTTCTTCGCTTGCCGCCTCCACGGCCCGCGCCATCGCTTCCAGGGCTGCGTTTCGCCGATCCCCGCTCACCGGAGCCAGCTGGTATGCGGCCCGGCGGGCCTGTTCCGCCGCCACGCGGGCTGCCTGCGCTGCGGCTATCGTCCGAGGCTCATCCGCCCTGCCGCTCGAGCCTTCCGCTTCGGTCATGCTCGCTCCTCAGCGTCCGCGGCCACGCCGGTCCCTGCTTCCGCGGCTCCCCTTGCCACAAACACCGTGCCCACGGCCTCCCCGGCACAAATCTGCTCCAGCAGCCGGGGCGTCCTCCCATTGGCGATCACCACGCGCCGGCCTGCTTCCATGCCAATGCGCGCAGCCTCAAGCTTTGAGGCCATCCCGCCTCGTCCGCGTCCATTGCCGCCCTGCGCGCAGGCGCGGATCGCATCCGTCATCGCGTGCACCACCGGGATCAGCCGGGCTCCGGGTTCAGCCGGGTTGCGATCGTACAGCCCGTCGATGTCTGAAAGCAGCACCAGCATGTCGGCCTCTACATGCTGCATCAGCAAGGCCGACAGCTTGTCGTTATCGCCAAACAGCCGGCCCTCGTCTTCCCGAGTCTCCTCGCCCATAGGAGCAGCCGGGCGGTCCAGCTCCATGGTGGACACGGTATCGTTCTCGTTCACGATCGGGATCACTCCCAGCTCAAGCAGCGCGCGCAGCGTTGCACGCAAATTCTCATGCCGCAGCGGATCGCGAAAATCATCCTCGGTTAAGAGCACCTGCGCGATCCTGCAGCCCATGGTCGCAAACGCCTCGTCATACAGGCTCATCAGCCGGGATTGCCCGGTAGCCGCGCAAGCCTGCACCAGCGGCAGCTCCGTCGGCCGTTCAACCAGCCCCAGCCGCTCCATCCCCAGCCCGATCGCGCCTGAAGAAACCACCAGCACCTCGGTTCCCGCCGCATGGAGCGCTGCAATCGACTCGACCAGCCCACACAGCAGACCCAGCGCCACACGCCCATCGGGCCGCATGATGACATTGGTGCCAAGCTTGACGACGATGCGGCCGAGCACAGGCGCCTTGGCCGGCGCCGGCCTGCCCGGCACTTCGCATTGCAGGGTGGTATGCACACCCTCATGCTAACCAAGAAAGCCCGTTCTCCGCAGAGCCTCGCACCGCAAAGTCTCGCCGCCGCAGGCAAAAGGAGCCCCGCACAGCCGCTAAAAACGAGCGATCAGCGCCACGCCGGCAACCAGCAGCAACCCTCCCAGCGCGCGCAGCGGCGTCAGCGCATGCTGTTCCATCCTCAGCCAGCCAAAGTGGTCGATCAGCAGCGAAGCCAGCAGCGCGGCCGTGACCGTGAAGCCCATAAACGCTCCGGCTCCGACCTCGGTCACCAGCGTGAGCCCGGCATACACCTGCACCGCGCCCACCAGCCCGCCGACCACCGCCCACCAGGGCATCGCCGCCAGGTCCCTGCTGCTCGGCAGCGGGTGCGGCAGGATCAAAAACGCTCCCGTAAAGAAAAAAGTAATCAGCGCGAACGACACAGCCGAGGCCAGCCACGGATTTACCAGCGACCTATGCAGCTGCCCATTCATCGCCGCCCCAAACGACTGCAGCGCACCGCCCAGAATGATAAAAGGAATGACCCAGGCTGCCTTCATCGTTTCCCCCTTCGCCTGCCCCTGCCGCTCTTCAGCGTCACAAAGCGTGCAGCAGCATCTGCATCCCCAGTGCGGCGCCGAGTGACCCCAGCAGCGCCACCGGCATCGCCACCGCGCCGACTTTCAGGAACCGCCAAAAGCTCACGTCCAGCTCCTCCTTGCGCAGCGCCAGCAGCCACAGGATCGTCGCCAGCGATCCGGTGATCGAAAGATTGGGCCCCAGGGCGACCCCGATCAAGACCGCATGCGCCAGCACCCCATGCATGTGCGCGGCCTGCAGTGTTCCCCCCGCAATCAGCCCCAGCGGCAGGTTGTTGACAAGATTGTTGCCGGTCCCCACTGCGAACCCCACGACCAGCGCCCCTGCGGCCTGC
Source organism: uncultured Acidobacteriaceae bacterium (assembly GCA_964246065.1). Taxonomy (GTDB): domain Bacteria; phylum Acidobacteriota; class Terriglobia; order Terriglobales; family Acidobacteriaceae; genus EB88. The sequence goes on along the minus strand of CAXTPL010000099.1, from coordinate 5,590 downwards.
GGCAAACGCTGCGCCGCCGCAAGCCATCCCTCCGTCAATCGCAGCGCCCCGATGCTTTCTACCGCGTCGACCATCACAAACAACCCGGCCACCAGCACCAGGGTCCGCCAGCTGATCTCCCGCGCCAGCTTGAGCGGGTTGCACCGGGCCCGGATCGACACCACAACGGTGACCGCCAGCGCCGACACGCACGTCGGCAGGCCCAGGTCCTGCTTGAGCGAAGACGCGACCAGAAGCGTCACAATCATCAAGGCGAGCCCTCCAAGCACGATCTTGCCGTTGCTCTCCAGCGGCCGCGCTTCGGTCTCCTGCTCCACGCAGCCGCCCAACTCCTGGCGAAAGACCATGCGCATCACCAGGTACGTCGCGGCTATTGAAACCAGCGAAGGTACCCCGAAGGCCAGCAGCCACTGGCCCAGCGGCGGCATGCCCGTGTGGAACACCACCAGGTTCGCCGGATTCGAAATAGGCAGTGCAAACGAAGCCGCATTTGCAATCAGCGCGCACACAAACAGGTATGGCAGCGGCTCGACCTTGGCCTTTCGCACCGCGGTCAGGATCGCCGGGGTCAACACCACCGCCGTCGCGTCGTTGGACATAAAGATCGTCACCAACGTGCCGATGCCGTACACCAGCGTAAACAGCCGCGTACACGAGCCCCGCGCTCCGCGGATCGCCACAGAAGAAAGCCAGTCGAAGACGCCGTGCTCCCGTGCCAGCTCTGAGAGCAGCATCATGCCGATCAAAAACAGATACACATCGCTGCCCTTGGCCACCGCCTTGCCCGCAAGCGTCAGCGGCACCAGCCGCAGGGCCAACAGCAGCAGCGCGCCCCCGCTGATCCACCACACCTCCGCAATCCCACGCGGCCGAACAAGCATCAGCAGGATGCTCACCGCCACAATCGCCGGCATCACCACATGCGCTACAGCAGGAGAAAAGATCACCATTTCCTCCCGTTTTTGTTCGGTCCCAGTTGCGTACCTAGCAGCCCGTGTTCCGGCCATGCGGCAAGGGCATTGTCCTGGTCGCGCGCTTGACGCTCCCGCTGCCCGCGCGCGGCGCCCGGCACAAGTACCCGTATCTCATCGGTAGCCACGCGCCCATGCGCATCCTCTGCGGTCACCCGCAACGGGAGCATCCCGTCCGCCTCTGGCCATCCGCTCCACACCCCCTGCCACACCCTGCTACCCGCCACCTGCTCCATCTCCATCCTCTGCCCCGCTGCGCTGCCCCACACGCGCAGCACAGGCGCATCGCCCCAAACCTTGGCCCGTACTCGCAGAGCGTTCCCATTTGCCGGCGACGCCGCGGTCTCCATCCGCTCATCCCCCGGCGAGGTGATCATCACCGCCGGCAGTTCACCCAGCGGCACAAACCGCCAGCTCACCACCCCGCCGTCTAGGTTGGTAACGGAAAAGCCTACCGGGCCCTCCTCGATCTGGCCCGTCGAGCGCGTTGCCGTATACAACGTCCGCCCATCGTTGCTGATCTCGTTGTAATGCGTATGGCCCATCTCAACCAGCAACACCCCGTACCGGGCGAGCAGCGCAGCCAGCTCCGGCCCACCCTGCTTCAGGTCGGTCGGGTAACAGTGCATCAGGACGACCTTGTCCTGGCCCGCCTCGCTCGCCCTCTTCAGCTGCTCCTCAACCCACTCCAGCTGGTCCGGCAACACCGCAAACGACGCGGGATGCGGCACCTCGAACGCATTGATCGCGACAAAGCGCACCCCTGCGGCAGTGAACGCATACCGCGTGTCTCCGCACACCGCCATCGATGCAACAAAGTTCGCAAAGCTCTTCTCATGCACATCGTGGTCGCCCACAGTCGCGCACCAGGGCGCCTCAAGCCTCTCAAGCGCCGACCGCACCACGCCGTACGCTGCCGCATCCCCATGCTCCGCCACATCCCCAGGCAGAAACACAAAGCTGATGCTCCCGACAAAGCACCGGTTGATGGTTTCGATCATTGCGCGCAGATCGAGATCGTTCTGCTCCCCGACCGCGGTCATATGCAGGTCGCCCACGTGGACCCACGAGAGCACGCCTGCAGCATCTGCTCCCCTGGCGATAAAAGCCGGTCGTTCCATCAAGCAGTTCTCCTTGTCGCGCGCTGGCTCGGCAAAGGCGCGGGCGATGGGTGAGATGCAAGCGTCTCCGGCATACCGATCCACAACCATCCAAATGCCGCCAGCGCCACCACCCCTAGCGCCAGAAACGACACCCGGTAGCTGTACAACTCGACCAGCTTTCCTCCAAACGAAGCGCTCAAAGCCGCCCCCAGGCCGACCGCGGTGGCAAGCACCCCCTGCACCAGGTTGAAGCGCCCGGTCCCCTCCGTGCGGTCGGCCACCACCAGCACGGCCACAACCCCAAAGATCGAGTTGGCCACGCCGTCGAGCAGCTGCACCGCGATCAACGGGCCGCTCCCATGCACCACCGTGTACAGCAAGGCGCGCACCGGCAGCACCCCAAAGCCCACCAGCAGCAGTGGCTTGCGCCCCAGCCGGTTAGCCAGACGACCCACCCTTGCCGCCGTAGCAAAAATGACCAGCTGCGTCACCAGGATGCACGCCGACATGAACGGCGCCGCACTCCTCCGCGAGCCATGTGCCAGCAGTTCCCCCAACTGCGGCAGCATCGCCGCATTGGCAAAGTGGAAAAAGAACGCGCAGGGCAGAAACAGCAGCAGCACGCGGTCGCCCACCAAGACTCGCAGGAGGGAGGCACGCGCGGCAACCGGCTCACCGGGTTCGCCGCGCGGCCGAGCTCCACGTGCCGCTTCCTCGTCCACCTCGCTGCTGCGGATGCGGGCTACCGCCGCAATCGTCGGCAAGGTGAGCAGAGCCGCTGTCCAAAAGATCGCGGAGTTGCCAAAGAGTCGGCTGACCCCGGCAACCAGCAGCGCACATACCACATTGCCGCCGGAGTTAAACGCCTGGTTGCGCCCAAACTGGCGGTCAAACCCCCGCGCCCCCACCAGTCCCAGCGTAAGCGCCGCCAGCGTTGGGGCCAGGAAAGGCGCCGAGCCCCCGATCAGCGCTTCTGCCGTGTACACCGCACCCGGCGCCGTGCTGCGCGCCAGCAAAAGCGCGCCCGCGGCCAGTACCACCACGCCCGCAATCAAGAGCCCTCGCCGCGACCGCATCCGGTCCACCAGCGCTCCGGCAGGCGTTTGCAGCACCACCGTCAAAACACCCCCAACGGTCAGCGCATAGCCCACCCGGTCCGGCTTCCACCCGGCGCTCGCCAGGTACGCAGCGAGGAAAGGGCCGAGCCCGGTCTGCACATCGGCCAGAAAAAAGTTGCCCCACTCCAGCGCGCGGACACTGCCTCGCGGCCTTGGCTGAGATCCGGCTGCTCCTGCCATGTGGCTCCCGGGCAGCTCCGCGCAGGCGAGCCGCACCGCGTGCTCGCTGCCCCGCGGCTGCCAGCCGTTAAGAGCCGCCTCGAGGCTCCTGCGTTGTGTCCGCACCCGAGAAGAAGGCCGGCCAGACACAAAAAAGAGGGAAAGCCGCGCGAACGGCCTTCCCCCCTTTGTTCCGCCTTGGATTTAGCTTCCGATCCAGCCCTGATCAAGTTCCTGAGTCGGCCCTGACTCAGCAGCGCCGCTTCAAACGAACAGCGGAGCCAGCACCAGCGTGATCGTTGCCAGCAGCTTGATCAACACGTGGAGGCTCGGCCCGGCCGTGTCTTTGAACGGGTCCCCGACCGTGTCGCCCACCACCGCGGCCTTGTGCGCGTCCGACTTTTTCCCGCCGTACTGGCCCGTCTCGATGTACTTCTTTGCGTTATCCCAGGCGCCGCCGCCGTTGTTCATCAGCATAGCCAGCAACACGCCCGAGATGGTGCCCACCATCAGCAGCCCCGCCACGGCCTTGGCCCCGGCCAGGTTTACCGGAACGCCATGGATCGACGGCACCCCGATCAACCGGCTGGCGCTTTCCATCGCCACGCCCGTCTGGTAGCTCGCGCTGAAGTTGCGAAAGATCAGCCCGACCGCCACCGGCACCCCCACCGGCCTGCAGCAGCAGCTCACCGACGCCGCTGCCCAGGGCACCACGGCCGC
>CAXTPL010000099.1:0-1509 GCA_964246065.1 uncultured Acidobacteriaceae bacterium | reverse complement strand
CCAACGCGCCGCCCACCGAGTCGATCGATGGCGTCGCCTGGTAGCTCTGGCTGAAGTGCTTGAAGATCAGACCCACGGCCACCGGCAGCAGCACCGCCAGCACCCCCGGCACCACCATCTCCTTCAGCGCTGCGCCGGTCACGATATTGACGCACCGGGCGTAGTTCGGCTTGGACGTTCCGGCCATGATCCCCGGATTCTCGCGGAACTGGTCCCGCACATCCTGCACCACCATCTGCGCGGTGCGCCCTACTGCCTTGATCGCCAGCGACGAGAAAAGGTACGTCAGCATCGCGCCCAGCAGCGCCCCCACAAACACCGGCACCTCGGCCAGGTTCACATTGGTAAAGGTCCACCCGGCAGGCATGGTCCCGCCCGCGCCCACCACCTTCTGCTCCACGATCGTGCGAATCTCCTCTAGATACGCCGAAAAAAGCAGAAACGCCGCCAGCGAAGCCGAGCCGACTGCGTAACCCTTGGTCAGTGCCTTGGTCGTGTTCCCCGCTGAGTCGAGCTTGTCCGTCCGGTCCCGGATCGCCTCCGGCTGATTCGACATCTCGATAATCCCGCCCGCGTTGTCGGTAATCGGCCCAAAGGTATCCATCGCCAGGATGTAGGCCGCGCAGCTCAGCATGCCCATCGTCGCGATGGCGGTCCCGTAGATGCCCTTCGCATACTCCGCCACACCAGTCACCCCGGCAAGGCCCTGCACGCCAAAGTAGTAGCTCAGCAGCAGCGCGGCAGAGATTACCAGCACCGGCATCGCCGGCGTTTCCATCCCCACCGCCAGCCCGCTGATGATGTTTGTGGCAGGCCCGGTCAGCGATGCTTTCACAATCGACTGCACCGGCCGGTACTGCGACTCGGTGTAGTACTGCGTGATCCACACGAACAGAAAAGCCGTCACCAGGCCAATTACACCGCACCCGAACAGCCACAACGGCTGCACGCCCGGACCGTTCAGCATGCCGTACACCGCGACGCCAAAGCCGATCAAAGCCAGGATCGACGTCAGATAAAAGCCGCGGTTCAATGCGCGCATCGGGTCTTCGGTTTCGTTTGTCTTCACGATCAACACGCCGGCAATGCTCGCAATCAAGTTGATTGCCAGCACAATCAGCGGAAACAAAATCCCTCGCAGGCCAAAGACCGGGTACAGTGCCGCGCCCAGGATCATCGCGCCCACGTTTTCAGCCGCGGTCGACTCGAAGATATCCGCGCCGCGCCCTGCACAGTCGCCTACGTTGTCACCCACCAGGTCTGCGATCACAGCAGGGTTCCGGGGATCGTCCTCCGGGATCCCGGCTTCGACCTTGCCCACCAGGTCTGCACCCACATCCGCCGCCTTGGTGTAGATGCCCCCGCCCAGCTGCGCAAACAACGCCACCAGCGATGCCCCAAAGCCGAACCCGACCAGCTGGTAGGGCACCGCCTGCGGATGGTCCAGTCCGCCAAAGAGCAGAAACAGCGAGGAACCGCCCAGCAGCGACAACGCCCCCACCACGAGCC
>CAXTPL010000098.1:7149-12991 GCA_964246065.1 uncultured Acidobacteriaceae bacterium | reverse complement strand
GGCATACGAGAGGTTAACGGATCTTGACCTGTTTTACTAGTTATATCTGGGACATCACACTAGCGTTTTCCATACTATGGGTATGGAGGTAAAAAGGGTGAGTGTGATGGTTCGGCGGGAGTAAGGGTATGCCCCCGGCAACGGTAGCTTCGTTCCCGCACTGCGTACAACGGTAGATGCTTGCGAACGATGCAGTGCTTCCTGGCTTGTACTCACAGTTAATCCAGCAGGGTTGACCTGTTGAAGATACCGAACTTGTAAGTTGACATAAATTGTTTCCCCCGGATAAAGCCTGATTGTATTACCCTTGCAAAGAAGGAAAAGTCAGCCGCGCAGCCGACATCGTTCGTAGCACAACACTTCGCTACGTTTGCTAGCCCTCAAGTTCTGCAGGAAGGCGTTCTCCATTTATAGAAAGCCCACCAAGGCTCAAACCGTCTCCCTTACCAGAGATCAGCGGTTTGAGCCTTCTTGCATGTGCCCGACGTCGCGGTGAGCGATACGGCGGCGGGCTTTAGCTCTTCTCATCGAAGCACCTCTCGTTTTCTGTTCCACATCGCTTAGAAGGCTTCCGTCAACTATAAAGGCGCGAAAAGCTTGCTTTGCTTAGAATTAACGAATACTATTGCTCTGAGGGCGATTAGGAGATTATGGGCCGTGGACCTTCGTACCCCTACGTGGCACTTGAAGAGGCAGTCGCATTAACGCGCAAAATGTATGACTACGCCAGGCGAGCCGCTGCGCCGGTCGAGGCCATCAGCTCTGAAGCCTGGAAGTATTCGCCTACTAGTAGCAGCGGTCAGAAAGTGCTCGCCGCGTTGAGGGCGTTCGGACTGGTGGAAGATGCGCCCGGGAGCAATGGCAAGTCGCTGAAAATTTCACCACGCGCTGTGCGGATATTGCTAGACGATTCAAATTCGAAGGAGCGCCAAGAAGAGCTAAAGCGCTCCGCATTATCTCCCAAGTGGTATGAGTTTTGCTGGCGCACTTGGGGGAAGGAGATGCCGTCGTCCATGCGATCCATCCTTCTTGTTGAACACGGTTTCGTGGAATCGACTATAGATACCTTTCTCAAAGATTATCGAAAAACCGCTGCCTTTGCAGGGCTCTTGGATAGCGCGCCTACGGCGCTTACTGCCGAAAGTAGCCATGAAAGCAAAGCTACTCCACCAAACCTCGGCGACTACGTTCAATGGGAATCGCAAGGCGTACTGAGGATGCCAGAGGCTCGGAAGCTCACTCATTTCTCTAAAGACGGAGACTTTGCATTCGTGGAAGGTAGTGTTGCGGCCATTCCAACTGCGGAGCTTATCCAGGCCGAGATGCCCGAGGCTTCTCGCCCGTTGACTTCCAATATGTCCCCACATCAGAGTGTCCTGTGGGCGAACACGGGAACTACACTGCTTCAGGAGACATTCTCGTTGCCAGATGGATCCTTCGTCAGTATTCAGTGGCCTACCTCTTTCACAGCGGAAGCCTTTCAAGACTTTGCTGATTGGCTTGCTATAGTACAGCGCAAGATTCGGCGAACGGTAACCTCCACCCGCGTAGTAGGAGTCGAGAACTCCCAAGGGCCCGAGGAAAAACCACGGGCTGCGCCAGATTGAGCAGATAACTCCTAGCTGTGTCCCCCATGACTCGCCCCTGAGACGTAGGATCGAAGCAGCCAGACAGCCATCCAAAGCGAGCCGGACCACAAGGCTGTGACTTATGGTTGTGATATGCCCAACTAAGAGCAATCCGAGCAGCAGGTGACCCGTGAAGAGAAGTGCTTTCGATTTCAGCAAGATGAGCCCGACGCGTGGAACGACTACAAGACAACTGGCCTCTACGTAACTTAAGACGAGGTTTTCACTTGGTGTGCGAGGCTGAGATTGGGAGAAAATGTTTCCGTCTCCTGAACGCCACCAGTAAGATTTTCTCGCCTGTCCTATTTCTTGCCCTTTCTTACAGGACCTACAAGCCTCAAGCGAGAGTTCCGTAGACCGGCCCCACCTACTGGCGCTGCCCCCGGTTCGCCACTCCGAACTCCCGCAGAATATTCAATGCGACACTCACCCCTTCTTTCACCGCAAACCGCTCCATCGTCTTTGACAACGTAATACTCGAGTCCGGCGAATAAGCATTGCTCAACGCCGTCGACATTCCAAAGCCGAGCATCGACGAATAGTTCGGCATCGGCCTTCCCTGGTCGCTGTAGGCGACAACCTCGCTCCGCACCGTCCACCAGAGGCGCGAGCCGGCCGAGCCTCGTCCTTTGCGAAAATAGCGCGGGTCCTGGTGAAAGAGCGTTGGCAGGATCGCATCGGTAAACAGGTAAGTCGAGGCCAGGTTTGCCTCGTTATACCCAAAGCGCTGCGCAAACGCGGACGCGCCGGGCCCATACGACGGGCCGTAATTGGCTGCTTGATCAAAGCCAGCCAAAATCACTCCCTCTACCAGAAACGAAGGGTCGATCGTCTTCCGATAGGCCATCTCAAACTTCTGGCGCGTCTTCAACGTTGCCACGGGCTTCACAGGATCCTGGATCGTCTCATAGCCGGGGAACAGGTACAGCACCCGATGGTGCGGCAGGGGAGCTTCCGGCAAAGAAGGATCGATGTGCGCCTGGGCACGAGCAGGCAGAACGGACGCTGTGGCCAGCAAGAGCGGTACCAGACGAAAGGGAAGGGCGGTCATGCTTTTTGTCATGCATCCTCGAGACAATGGTCACAGAGAGCCGTCAAGCCAGCCCCGCAATGCGACCGGCGTGCTGGCTTGCCAAACTCTTAGACGCTTAATACTTTGCTTTTGATGCAGTCCTTCCGCGTCTCCGCTGGCTTCTGCTGCGCACCGTTCGTAGAACCCTTCGGTCGCTTGGCGATTTGCAGCAGCAACTGTGTGTCGCCTCCCCTACCCCGGGGCTCCCAAACTCGAGTGGCTAAGGCTCGAACTCGTCGGGGGTGACCGCCTGAGGGTGTTCCACGCCGACAGCAGCGCTCTCGGTGCCACGCGCCTGGCTTTCGCGCCATTGTGCATGCGTTGCCGCAGCCACGGTGCGCGCCCGTTCGGCTCCGCGCCGCAGCAGTTGCTCCACCGCCTTTGTGTCGCCGGTCTTGAACTCGGCCAGGGTATCGAGGCCGGCTGCGCTTGTTTCAAAGTATGGCGCCTCTTCAAAGTTGCAAACCCCTGCTAGCAGGGACTGCGGCAGACGCACCCGGTAGCCGTTGTAAGCTTCAACCGCTCCGTTGTACTGCTCGCGACGCTGCAGTATTTCGCTCTCGATCTTCTCGAGCTGGAGCATCAACTGTTGAAAGGTCTGGTTGGCTTTCAGGTCGGGAAAAGCCATGGCCAGCGCAGCCACCTCCCGGATCGCGTGATCGGCGCGAGCGTTGGTGTTTGCCGCGGTCGCCATGGTGGTCATATCTTCTGAGACCTGCAGGTGCGCTACCTTTTCATGCGACCCGTAGCCGTTGGCGATGTCCACAAGCCGGTTGGCAAGATCGGCGCGCTTGCGAGTCACGGCTAGGATATTCGCGCGACGCGAGCGGACGGCTTCGGCCAGCAGCTTGAGCCGGTTATACAGCCTGACTGCAAGGAAACTGCCAACGATCAAGAGGAGGAAGAGTAAGGTGACCATGCGGACCTCGCCCGCTTATCGTGCCTGAACGCGTGGCCCGGCGCAAGGGTCGGGTTTGCGACCTGAGCGCCGCCGCCGCCGCCCCGAAAAGGCGAACGTAAACGGAGTGGTACGTTCCGCGTCTAGAATCAAGAGCAATGGCCCATACCCTCGTCACCCTGGCTGAGCTTCGTGCCGCGCAAACCCGCATCGCCGGCGTTGCCGCGCGCACCCCCCTGGTCCGGCTCCCGGCGGCCGTCGGCCACACTGGCTTTTGGGGCGAACTCTGGCTCAAGGACGAAGGCGCGCAGCCTATCGGCTCCTTTAAACTGCGCGGTGCGTATAACAAGATCGCGCAGCTTGCACCCGTCGACCGCGCACGCGGGGTCATCACCTACTCGAGCGGCAATCACGCCCAAGGTGTGGCTTACGCAGCGCAAGCCATCGGCACCAAGGCGGTCATCGTCATGCCCCGCACAGCCCCTGAGATCAAGATCAGCGCCACCGCGGCCTTTGGCGCCGAGATCGTCTTCGTCGACACACCTTCCAGCACCGAACGCAAGGCCCGTGCCGAGGCACTGGAAGCCGAGCACGGCTACATCATGATCCCGCCCTATGACGACCCCGCCATCATCGCCGGCCAGGGCACCTGCGGGCTTGAGATCCTTGAAGAGATCCCCTCTGTCGACCTCGTCCTTGCTCCCGTCTCGGGCGGCGGACTGCTTTCCGGCGTAGCCGCCGCCATCAAGCACCAGCGGCCCGAGGTGCGCGTGGTCGGCATCGAGCCTGAACTCGCCGCCGACGCCCAGGAAAGCCTGGCCACAGGCCGCCTGGCCACCTGGCCTGCCGAGCTCACCAGCCGCACCATGGCCGATGGCCTTCGCACCCAGTCCCTCGGCACCCTCAACTTCGCGCACATCCGTGCTTTTGTTGACACCATTGTCACCGTCACCGAGAGCGAGATCCGCGCCGCCATCCGCGCCATCCACCAGCTTACCGGCCTCACCGCCGAGCCCAGCGGCGCCGTCACCACCGCCGCCCTGCTCTTTCACCAACCCGCCATGCTCCCCTACACCCGGGCGGTCGCCATCCTGAGCGGCAGCAACCTCCAGCCGGAGCTGCTACAGGCGATCCTGGCCGGCCATTGAGCAATCCCGCTCGAACGGGCTCTGCTGCCAAAACGGCCAGCTGCCGACAGGGAATGCCCCGCAGGCCGCGAGCGCGTCCTCCTTTGCTCCCCGCTCTTCGCTAAGCGACAATAAAGGGAGCCCATGAGCAGCCTTGCCAAGCCCGCCTCCGCCGTCGTCACCATGCGCCACTGCCTCCAGGCAGCTCTGCTTGTGGGCGTCCTCGCCGACCTCCACGCCCAAAAACCTCTTCCGCCCCCACCCAGAGACGCAGCTCACGCCACCGTCATCCATCCTGCGCCTATCTATGTGCAGGGCGATGCATCCAGCGACAAGCTCGGCACCGCCACTCCGGGTCGCGAGATGGTCATCCTCGAGCGCTCCTCGCACTGGCTGCGCGTCTACGCCAACACCGATATTGAGACCGTCCGCGAGCAGGACGTTCCCGCCTTCTCAAACGAGCAGGCGACGCCGCCCATCTCCGGCTGGATCGAGGATCACGGCGTGATCACCAGCGACACGCCGCAAGGCGACGCTATTCTCTTTGGCGAGGCCATCGCGATCGAGCAGGCTGCCGCCGAGCCACACCCGCCCGCCAATGCCGCCGAAGACGCACGCCGCCTCTACCGCATGGCCAACGAGCTTTTTCCCCAGTCCCAACGCGCGGCTGAATCAGCCTGGCGCTCTGCCGATATCCGCTGGCAGCTGCAGAAGAACGATGCTGCGAGCCTTCCTTCGGCCCATGAGAAAGAAAACTACCTGCGCCAGCTGCCGGATGAGTCGGAGATGAAAAAGATTATCAAGTCTTACCCGGCCACCAAGTGGGCCGACTACGCCGAGTACACCCTGATCGATAACAAGCTCTGCGGCGATTGGCAGGGCACCGAAAAGTGTCCTGAAAAAGAAGCAAGCTACTATGCGAAATATGCCGACCAGTACCCGGACTCACCCCGCGCCGCCGAGGCTCTTTACAAGGCTGCCTGGCGCCTTGCCTGCGCAGGCGATATGTGGACCGCTGACGAACAACAGAAGAAAGCAGCCGAAGATCGCACCGGTGCCCAGCAGCTCGCCGGCCGCCTCACAACCAAATACCCGCAGACAGACTGGGCGGCGCGCC
>CAXTPL010000098.1:4744-7139 GCA_964246065.1 uncultured Acidobacteriaceae bacterium | reverse complement strand
TCGCGAATAACTCTTTACGCTGCACCTGTTCCAGGTCTGTCATCCTGAGCAAAGCGAAGGACCTGCGGTTGCAGTGCCACACACTCCGCGTTAAAGGAATCTCAGGTTGAACGACTACTTAGTTTCGGTTTTACTCGGCATCGTCGAAGGTCTCACGGAGTTCCTCCCCGTAAGCTCCACTGCCCATCTGCGCATCGTCGAAGCCCTGCTCCATCTCGACCTGACCGACCCTTACTGGAAGATGTACACCATCGTCATCCAGCTCGGCGCCATCCTCGCGCTCATGCTGCTCTTCCTTGGCCGCATCGTCGCCTTTTTCCGCACCTTTCCTAAGGGTGAGGAGGGCGATCGCACCCTCTACACGCACCCGCTCACGCTCACCATGGTGGCCTTTGTCTGCACCGCCATCCCGTCGCTCATCTTTGAGAAGGCCATCGGCAAACACCTTGAGAGTCTCCGCGTCATTGAGCTTTCTCTTCTCATCGGCGGCATCCTCATGTGGGCGATTGACTGGTGGTCCTCCAACAACGACCCGCAGACTAAAGATGTGGAACAGATGAGCCTCGGCCAGGCTGTCTGGATCGGCCTTTGCCAGGTCACCTCCGCCGTCTTTCCGGGCACCTCGCGCTCCATGTCCACCATCGCGGCCGGCCCGCGGGCCGGCCTGCCGCGGACCGCGGCGCGGGAGTTTTCCTTCCTTGTCTCTATCCCCGTCATGGTTGCCGCCACCGGCTACGACCTGCTCAAAACGCTCCACCCCAAGCACAAGGCCGGCGCGACCGCGATTGCGCCTCTTCACGTAGACACCCACGGCTACATCATCCTCGCCATCGGCCTCGTTGTTTCATTCCTCGTTGCGCTCGGTGTCGTCGAGTGGTTTCTGCAGTTCGTTCGCAAGCACGGCTTCACTGTTTTCGCCGTCTACCGCATCGTGCTCGCCATCGTGCTCATGCTCTTCGGCGCGCGGCTCTTCGCTGCGTAAGCCCAGGCGGGGGTGCGCGCAGGCGCCACCTGCCCTCCAGCGCGCGCAAGCTATCGCTGCTCCGCGCGCTCCCAGGCCTTGGCAAACTTCCAGCTCACATACACTGCGTGGTACAGGTGCAGCAGCAGTCCGCGGCGCCCGTCCATCCAGCCCAGCCTTATCCCGTAGTTATAAACAAAGGTCGCCAGCGGGTTCAGCAAAACGTTCCAAATAAAGGCGGGCAGCCCCGCGCTGCTCTTGCCCCGGCGCAGCACCAGCGGCACGCTCGCCGTGCTGTAGCGATCCATGTGGTCTATATACAGCGCCAGGGTGGGGTAGGCGTCGTGCAGCATGGCGCCCTGCAGCCTTCCCGTTGCGCCGGTAAACTTCGGCGTGGCGTGCGGCTCGGTGTCTTCCCGCAGGCGCGCCGCGCCGCGCTCAAAGAGCCGCAGCTTGCGATCGGGATAGAAGCCGCCATGGCGCATCCATTGACCGAGGAAAAGATTGCGCCTGGGAACCCAGTAGGCAGGGAAGGCAGGCTCTCCGGCGAGCAGCGCGTGGATCTCGGCGGCTAGCTCCGGCAGCACGACCTCATCGGCATCGAGCGAGAAAACCCAGTCTCCCGTGCATTTTTCAAGTGCCGAGTTGCACTGCGCGCCGTACCCCTTCCACGGCTCTCGGAAGATACGCGCGCCATACTGTTCCGCCAGCGCCATCGTGCCGTCGGTCGAGCCGGAGTCGATCAGCACGATCTCATCGGCCCAGGCGATCGAGGGTAGGACCCGACGAAGGTTCGACTCCTCATTTTTTGCGACGACGGCGAAGCTGATCGAGCGTCGCCGCGCTGCGCCTTGCGCCTCAGCCAAGTACAACTGCCTCGTCGGTCCCGGCGATCCCCAGGTGTTGGTTCACGAGCCGCGTGGCGAGCGGCAAAAGGCGTTCGCCGGTCTTCGGCAGCACAAATGCCGCCTGCTCACTCGACCACTCCAGCTTGAAGCTTGTTGAAAGCGCGGAGATCCAGATTTGCCGCACCGGTGTGTTCGGCGTGACTACAAATTTCGCTGGCGGCTCTTCAAAGACGATGTTGAGCGCACCATTATTCTCTTCCACCTCAAAGCCGGCATCGGCTTCGGCACGGATGAGGCTTTGTTTCAGCGCCTCGACTTCCGTATCGGCGTGGTGGCGAAACTGCGACTCGTCAAGATTAGGGGCGGCCATGCGGACAGTGTAACAACCGCCGACACCCCTTGCCTGGCTCAGGCGGCGATCGGTGTGATCGCCTTCTTCACATGCGCGATTGCTTCGTCTTTCAGCTCCAGGTGATGGACCTCGAGCGCGTGACTTTCTATCTGCGGAAGCATCTCTTCTTCCGAGTTGCCTTCCAGGTGCCAATCGCATTCTGTGTAGCCGACGTCCGCGCAGCGAAACTGTTTT
>CAXTPL010000098.1:3046-4734 GCA_964246065.1 uncultured Acidobacteriaceae bacterium | reverse complement strand
CCTCGGAGCGAGCTTCCAGGCTGCTCCACCTTGTGGGATGGGAGAGAGACCTGCCAGGCACCGGCGCTCCAAGCACGTGCTTTCGCCATGCCAACAACGCAGCTGCTTCGCCCAGGCCGAGGGGGCACCCGTGTGCCCCGCGGTCGCCATTCCGCCGTTAGAACGGGATATCGTCGTCGGTAATCTCAGCGTGGGCGTAGTCGTCCTGGCCTGCGGGGGCTCGCTGATCGAACGAAGCCGTATTGCTGGCGCCTGCCCGGTTGTAGCCGCCCGCTGACGCGGTTTCGCTTTCTCCGCGGCCCGAGAGCAGAACCAGCTCGTTTACAACAATCTCCGTGCGGTACACCTTTTTGCCTGTTTCCTTGTCGTCCCAGGAGCGTGTCGTCAGCCGGCCTTCCACATAAAGCTTGTTGCCCTTTTTCACATAATCGCGCACGATTTCGGCTGTTCGGCCATAGGCCGTAATGTTGTGCCACTCGGTGCGATCCGTCCAGGAGTCCGAAGCCTTGTCCTTGATGCGATCGGTGGTCGCGATGCTGAAGTTGGCCACTGCCTGGCCGCTGGGGAGAAACTTGATCTCCGGATCCTTGCCGAGGTTGCCGAGCAGGGTCACCTTGTTCACTGTCTTTGCCATCGATGCTTCTCCCTTGCCGCGCCCTGGCACGCGCCGCCGCAGAGCACGCGTGCGGGGCAGCTTTCGTGCTCAAGAATAGCAGAGCGAGCGGCCGCCTTACCCCTGCTGCGAACCCTCGTCTCGGCCACGGCTCAGCCCGTGGTTGCGCAGCCACTTCGCGCCCCCAAGCAAAAGCAGCAGGATGGCAAAAGGGGTCGCCATCATGGCGAGCATCAGGGAAAGCCAGCCCGCGTTGGTGTGAGCTCCTTGGGCACTTACCCCGCCAAACACCGTTGCTGCCAGCGTGCCGGCAATGCAGCCCACGACCATGATCCAAAAGCCGGAAACAAGCAGCTGGCTGGTGCCGTCGGCTGCGTTCAAGGCGCGACGCCGAGCCCGGCGACCCCCGTCCTGCTTCGCCGCTGCGTGGCCGGTCCGCACAGGCGCCCCGGCGGCAAACTCTTCGTCAATGGGGATGCGTTTGACGGTCATGGTGCTAGCCTAGGGCGGCGTGCAGCATCAAGTAGACGACAACACCCGTAACAGAAACATACAGCCAGATGGGAAACGTGTAGCGAGCCAGATTGCGATGGAGGCGGAACCGGCCCGACAAGGAAAAGAAGAACGTCACCAGCACCATGGGGAGCGCCAGGACAGAAAGCAGCACATGGCTGGCAAGAATGGAAAGATAGACCGTGCGCAGCGTGCTGTGGCCTGGATAGTGCGTATCGCCATGCACGGCATGGTTGACGATGTAGCTGACCAGAAAGATCGACGAGAAGACGAAAGCGGTGAGCATCGCGGCCCGGTGCTTGGCGATCTTCCCGGCGCGCACATAGCGAAAGCCGATGACGAGCGAAACAGCGCTCAGCCCGTTCAGCAGGGCGTTCAGTCCTGGAAGAAAAAGCAGCCGATGCGCAAACTCGACCGGAGCGTGATGCACATAGAGCAGCCAAAGCAGAAACGCAGTGGCCGCGGCGCTTACAACAAGAATGCCGAGGACGCCGGCTGTGGCGGGTCCGTTGCCGGCCTCGACGGCCCCCGGGCCCGCCGGAGTGGGAGGGCGGGTGGGTCG
>CAXTPL010000098.1:0-3036 GCA_964246065.1 uncultured Acidobacteriaceae bacterium | reverse complement strand
CTCGCATGGTTCGGGGCTCCTTTCGGGTCAGGCTGCCGGGCGCGTGCTGCGCCGGTTTACGATGGCCCAGGAAGCGGCAAAGACCAGCGCACAAAAGCCGGCCGTCACGCCAAGGTTCATCGCCAGTCCAGCGCCCGTGGGCGCGGCAGGGAAGAGGGCATTACGCAGCGCGTCCACGCCATAGGTCAGTGGGTTGGCCTCCATCAGCAGGCGCATCCAGCCGGAAGCGCCGCTGGCCGGGAACAGGGCCCCCGAAAGCATCCAGAGCGGCAGCAGGATCAGGTTGACGATGGCATGGAAAGCCTGCGGCGAATCCATAGGCCAGGCGATGGCAAAGCCGAGCGCGGTGAGCTCAAAGCTGATCAGCACGATCGCCAGCACGGCCAGCCCAATCGCCGCGATGCTCAGGTGCACCCCGACCAGCGGTGCAAAGACCAGAAAGACAATGCCCTGGATCGCGGCCAGTGTCGCACCGCCGAGCACCTTGCCCAGCACAATGGCTGAACGGGACACCGGCGCGGCCAGCACCGAGAGCAGAAAGCCTTCGTTGCGGTCCTGGATCAGCGACATCATGCTGAAAATGGAGGTAAAGAGCACGATCATGGCGATAGAGCCAGGAAAGAAGTAGCCCAGGTACTGACCTGAGCCCGGCGCGGAGCCGGCGGCGTGGAACGAGTGGGCAAAGCCGGAGCCGAGCACTAGCCAGAAGAGCAGCGGCGAGGCGATGACGCCGACTACGCGTGCCTTTTGGCGATAAAAACGAACGATCTCACGCCGCCAAAGCGACCCGGCTGCCACCCAGGTGCTGGGGTTGGCGCCCGGCGCAGGGCGCCGCACCGTCACAGGTGCAATGCGTGCAGGAGGAGCAGCTAGCGTAGCCATAGTTACAAAGGCTCCTTGTAGGTGGCTGGGGTGGCGTTTTCACGCCGGGTAACGGCGTCAGGCTCCGCTTCGGGGCCGGCTTCCGTCCAAAAGCGGTGCCCGGTGCGCTGGATGAAAACATCTTCCAGACTAGGCTTGGCGACCCGAATCCCGGCAACCAGCCCGGGAAACGCCTCCACTACCTCGGTGACGAAGCGGTGGCCTTGCGCATGCTCCAGGTGGACCGAAGAGCCATGCAGGGCCGGCGAAACAAAGAACCGATCGGCTACGCGCGTGGCCAGCTCCGCCGCTGCCTGCTCGTTCGCTGCTTCCAACACAACCACATCGCCGCCTATTGAAGACTTCAACTCGGCTGGCGAGCCGAGCGCGACCAGCTTGCCCGCATTGAGGATGGCCAGCCTGTCGCAATGCTCCGCCTCTTCCATCAGGTGAGTCGTCACCAGGACCGAAACTCCGTCCTGGTCGCGAAGCGTACGCAGGTACTCCCAAAGATCACGGCGCGCACCCGGATCGAGGCCGGTCGAAGGTTCGTCAAGCAAAAGCACCGAAGGCGAGTGGATCAGGCCCTTGGCCAACTCTACCCGGCGCTGCATACCGCCTGAGAGCGTTTCCACTGCATCCCGGGCACGGTCGCGAAGCAGCACCCGATCCAGAACCTCGTCGATACGCCGCCGCAGCGAGGCTCCGCGCAGCCCGTACAGGTGACCCGCGTGCATCAGGTTCTCCTGGACCGTCAGCTTGATGTCGACAGAGCGTGCCTGAAAGACGATCCCGATCTGCCGGCGAACCCGGTTCGGCTCGCGCACCACGTCAAAGCCGGCAATGCGCGCGGTGCCGCTGCTCGGAACCATCAGCGTGGACAAGATGCGAAACAGCGTCGTTTTGCCGCTGCCGTTCGGCCCCAGCAGCCCGAAGATCTCCGCAGGTTGAACAGCAAAGGAAAGCGCATCCAGCGCGCGACGGGACCCGTAGCTGTGACCGAGAGCCGCAAGCTCGATAGGAGCCGGAGCCAACGCTGCCGGCGTTTCAGACGAGGCGGGCACAGGGGAAGACAGCGTAGCCATGGCAGTCACTTTCCTTTCGCGTTCAGCATGAGCGCAACCAGCAGAAGCGGCAGGTAGATCACGCTCACCTTGAGCAGGTCGCGCGCATACATCTTGCTTTCAAGCTGGGTACGCGCACGGGTAATGCGCGCGAACCGCAGGGTATACCCCAGATAGACAAGGCTGAGTACCAGCGCTATGCCGCCATACCAGTAGCCGGCCACATGCAGGTACACGGGCGCCAGGCTCACCGGTACCATCAGCGCCGCATAGGTAATTGCTTCCATCACGGTCGACCAGCCATCCGGCTGCACGACTGGAAGCATGCGAATGCCGGCGCGCCCGTAGTCCTCACGATACAGCCAGGAAATAGCCATGAAGTGCGGAAACTGCCAGACAAAGAGGAGCGCAAACAAGGCCACGCCCGGCCATTCGATAACACCCCGGGCCGCCGTCCAACCCAGCAGCGGAGGCATGGCGCCGGGGAAGGCACCGATAAATGTTGCCAGCGTCGTGATCCGCTTCAAGGGCGTGTACACGGCGACATAGGTGACCGCGGTCGCAAGCGTCAGCGCAAACGTCATCCGGTTGGCGGCGTGGAGAAGAAATGCCGACCCGAGCGCGGCCGCACCCAGAGACATGGCAATGCCGTGCGCCAGGCCGATGCGGCCCGCAGCCATGGGGCGGCGGGCGGTGCGCGTCATCCTTGCATCCAGCCGCCTTTCGATCACCTCATTCATCGCCGCCGCCGCCCCTGAGAGCAGGCCGATCCCGAGCAGCACTTCAAGCAGCCGCGGCTGAACACTGCTGACGCCCGTATGGAGGCTGCCGAGGTAAAAGCCTGCCCAGGCGGTGAGCACAACCATGGCCGTAACCCGCAGCTTGAAGAGCTCCGCATAGTCGGCTAGGCGCGACGCCGTTTCGCCGGCCTGGAGGTGCGGCGCACCGGCTAAACTGTCGGTCGAGCGGACCGAAAGCGGGTCTGCAAGGAGCGGGTCTCCCAAGAGCGGGTCTCCCAAGAGCGGGTCTCCCAAGAGCGGGTCAGGAACGATCTCTGATGCGGTGGCGGTACGCGCTGCCTGCGCAAGCGGCGTCATCTGGGGGTTCTCCC
>CAXTPL010000097.1:0-13050 GCA_964246065.1 uncultured Acidobacteriaceae bacterium | reverse complement strand
TTTCTGGACGAACTCCTCGTAGATCGACGCTTCGACAAAGACACGCGAGCCCGCGCAGCAGCTCTGGCGCAGGTTGGCGAAGAGGCCCATGTGCGCGCCCTCGACAGCAGCGTCGAGGTCGGCGTCCGCAAAGATGATGTTGGGGCTTTTGCCGCCCAGCTCAAGCGTGACAGGCTTCAAGTTGGAGGCAGCGGCGGCGGCCATGATCAGGCGACCGACTTCGGTCGAGCCGGTAAAGGCCACCTTGTCGATGCCCATGTGCGCGGCAATGGCGGCTCCGGCGGTGGGGCCGTAGCCGGTGAGGATGTTGACCACGCCCGGCGGAAAACCGGCTTCGACGATGAGCTCGCCGATGCGCAGGGCAGAGAGCGGGGTCTGCTCGGCAGGCTTGAGAACGACGGTGTTGCCGGCTGCGAGGGCTGGCGCGAGCTTCCAGGCCATCATTAGCATGGGGAAGTTCCAGGGGATGATCTGGCCGCAGACGCCGATCGGCTCGTGTCGCGTGTAGCACTGGTAGTCGCCGTCGATGGGGATGGTTTTGCCGTGAATTTTGTCGGCCCATCCGGCAAAGTAGCGGTAGCAGGCGGCGGTGCGGGGCACGTCGACGAGGCGAGCAACGGACACGGGCTTGCCGTTGTCGAGGGCTTCCAGGCGAGCGAGTTCTTCCGTATGGGCCTCGATCAGCTCGGCCAGTTGAAAGAGCAGGCGGCCGCGCGCGGAAGCCGGCATCGTCCGCCAGGGGCCTCCCTCAAAGGCTGCGCGGGCAGCCTGGACGGCGCGATCAACATCGGCGGCGTCAGCCTCCGCCACCTGGCAGATGGGCTCGCCGGTCGAAGGGTTGATGGTGGGGAAGGTCCGTCCGGAGACGCTGGGGACGTGCTCGTTGTTGATGAGCAGGTCGAGCGAGGGGAGCGTAACGGCGGCGGTGTGGGCGGGTGCGGCAAAGGTGGCGACCATTGGGCGGGTGCACTCCTTGGAGCTACAGCTTAACGCGAGACCGGGCGACCGGCAGGGTGGGCAACAAAGAACTAAAGGGCGAGCATGCTGAGCCAGTTGCGGTAGAACCGCTCAGCGGTGGGCCGCCACGTGTTGGGCGGCTCTGCCGCATCGAGGATCGCCGCGAGCCGGGCCAGCAGTCGTGCGGGTGCGCCGGGCTGCGCAACCGTGGCTTCGGCATCGAGGCGCAGGGCAGCAAGGGCCACGTCGGTGGTCTGCAGGAAGTAGCCGTGCGGCGTGCCCGGCCAGGCAGGCAGCTGCCCGCGCACAAAGCGCACAGCGTCGCGCCGGTACTCGCGGAGCAGGGTGTCGGTGCTGTACTCCGGGTGGCCCTGGAGATAGACGAAGAGGCTGTGCCCTGTGTCCTTGACAAACAGGTCTACCTCGGTATGGAGGCTGCCTCCGTCGCGGGTAGCGGTCAACACTTGGTATCCGTGCGCCGCGAGCTCGTGGGCGGCCAGGCCGTTCCAGCGGGAGTGTGGGACAGAAAGCGTGGACGGCAGCCCGGCAAGGAGCGGGTGCGCCGCCACGGGCTCGCACGCAAAGACGCCGAAATGCTTGCCCGGCCGTCGGCGGCGCTCGATGGAGTCGGCGTGGAGCACGGCTGCATGGGCGGCCAAGCAGGAAAAGACGGTGGAGCGAGTGTGCTCGCGCGCCCAGTCGACCACAGCCGCAAAGCTCGGCCAGTAGGGCTCGTCGCGGAGGTCGGCAGAAAGAGGTTCGCGGCCGGTGATGATCAAGCCGTCGAGACCGTGTAAGCCGTCGGGCTCGTCTAACCTTTTCGCCCACAGGGCCTCCGCGCCGGCATAGCGGCTGCCGCAGCGCGTGGCGGGCGCCATGCCCGGCAGTGCGAACAGCTCAAGCATGATCGGCCGGGCGCCGCTGTCGCCCTCCCCCAGCTCGCTGGCCGCTGCGCCGAGCAGCGAGACAAACTGTTGCTCGGTCGCTTCAAAGGCCGCTTCGGGCATGTTGTTGATCAGGCCCAGGCGCAGCGCTTCCGGTGCGGGACGAGCGGCGCCGGCTTCAATCCGGTGGATGGGCATACGCTGGGGGCCTTCGCAGGTGTGGTTTTAGGGGAGCGCAGTCGAAGCTGCATCCAGCTCAGTTTCGGGTCGCGCCAGGGTTTCTCCCCCTGCGGCAGCCACGGCCAGCGCTTGATCGAGATCCGCCAGGATATCGTCGATGTGCTCGATGCCGACCGAAAGGCGGATCATCTCCGGCAGCACGCCTGCCCCGCGCTGCTCCTCGGGCGACATCTGCCGGTGCGTGGTCGAGGCCGGGTGGCAGGCGAGCGACTTTGCATCGCCCAGGTTGACCAGGCGGGTGACAAGCCCGAGCGCGTCGTGGAAGCGGACAGCGGCACCGTAGCCGCCGCGAATGCCGACCGTGAGAAGCGAGCAGGCGCGGCCGCCGAAGTACTGCTGCGCAAGTGCGTGGTACGGACTCTCAGGAAAGCCGGCGTACTTGACCCAGGCGACCCGCGGGTCGTCGCGAAGAAACTCGGCCACCCGGCGGCCGTTTTCAACGTGGCGCTCGACCCGGAGTGCGACCGTTTCAACGCCCTGCAGCAGCAGAAAAGCGCTTAAAGGCGCGAGCACGGCCCCGGTCGTCCGCTGGTAAACGCTGCGGCAGCGGGCGAGGTAGGCGCCACGGCCAAAGTGCGCCGTGTAGACCATGCCGTGATAGGAGGGGTCGGGCTGGCTGAAGGCAGGAAAGCGGCCGGCGTTGGCGGCCCAGTCGAAGCTGCCGGAGTCCACGATGGCACCGCCAAGGGTAGTTCCATGGCCGCCGAGGAACTTGGTCAGCGAGTGGACGACGATATCGGCGCCATGCTCGATCGGGCGCAGCAGGATCGGCGAGGCGACGGTGTTGTCGACGATCAGCGGCACGCCGGCCGCATGGGCGACGCGGGCCAGCGCGGCGATGTCGCAGATGTTGCCCGCCGGGTTGCCGACACTTTCGCAGAAGAGCGCGCGTGTCTTGTCGTCGATAAGCCGGGCAAGGTCCTCCGGGCGGTCAGAGGCTGCGAAGCGCACGGTGATGCCCTGGCTGGGCAGCAGGTGCGCAAAGAGGGTGTGGGTGGTGCCGTAGAGCTGGGGAACCGAGACAATATTTGCGCCGAGCTCGGCCACGTTGAGAACCGCGTAGTTGGTCGCAGCCTGCCCGCTGGCCACGCAGAGGGCCTCATGCCCGCCTTCAAGGGCCGCGATGCGGCGCTCGAGGACTGCTGTGGTGGGGTTCTGGATGCGAGTATAGCGGAAGCCTTCGGCCTCGAGGTTGAAGAGCGCAGCGGCATGGTCGGCGCTGTCAAACGCATACGCGACCGTCTGGTAGATCGGCACCGCAACGGCCCTGGTGGTGGGGTCGGGCTGGTAGCCGCCGTGGATGGCGATGGTTTCAGGCTTCATGAGTGGGGTTCTCCAGCGGATGCGCCGGCGTGGGCTGGTTCCGGTTCAGGCTCGGGCGTGAGGCAGGCTTTGGGCGCCAGACCGTTCAGCGCGTCGACGACGGCAGCGACGTCGTCAGCCGTGGTGCGGAAGCTGGTGACACAGGCGCGGATCACCGGCATGCCGGCCAGCCTGGCCTCGGACATCCAGGCGACCTGGTGGGTGCGAAGCAAGGCGAGCAGGCGCGCCGGGTCGAGCCCCGGGCGGGTAAAGCAGACCAGCGGCAGGGGCGTATGGTTGACGATCTGCCAGCCCGAGGCTGCCAGGCTTTCGCGCAGCAGTGTGCCCATCCGGGTCTGGTGGTCGATCTGCTCCGCATAGCCTGCTTCGCCCTGCTCGGCAAGCGCCATAAAGAGCTTGAGGCCGATAAAGCGGCGAGACCACTGAGCCGAGGTGGTAAAGGGGTCGAAGGTAGCCGCGCCGCCGGCCGGGGGCGCCGGCATGTAGGAGACCTCCGCGCGAAAGGCGGCGGCAACGCTTTGTGGGTGCCGGCAGAAGAACATGCCGCTCCCCATGGCGACCGAAAACCACTTGTGCGCGTCGCAGGTGATCGAGTCGGCGTGAGCCATGCCGTCGAGGTATTGGCGAAGCGTGGGCGAGAGGATCGCCGCACCGCCCCAGGCTGCGTCCACGTGGAACCAGAGCCGCTCTTTGGCGCAAAAGCGGGCGAGCTCCGGCAGGGGATCGATGGCCCCGGCGGCGGTGGTGCCGGCATTGCCGACCACCATGAACGGGAGCATGCCGGCGGCGCGGTCTTCGCCGACACGGCGGCGGAGCGCGGGGAGGTCCATGCGGAAGGCGCGGTCGGTCGGGATGGCGCGGAACGACCGGCGGCCGAGGCCGGTCATGTGCGCGATCTTTGAAAAGCCGTTGTGGCTTTCGTCGGTGAGATAGAGGGTAGGCTGGCCGGGAAGAGCGCGCAGACCATGCTCGCCATAGGAAGGAAAAGCATGGGTGAGCGCGACCACGATGGCCTGGAGGTTGGCCTCCATGCCGCCGCTGGTAAAGGTAGCTAGGGTGTCGGCCGGCATGCCGAACCGGGCTGCCAGCCAGCCGAGCACGTGGCGCTCCATCTCGTTGGCGGCCGGCGAGGTGCGCCAGTTCGCCAGCTGCGGGTTGTAGATGGCGGCGAGCGTGTCGGCGATGACCGAGGCAAGGGAGACGCTGGGATTGAAGAGGCCGAAGTAGCGGGGGTGGGTGACCTGGACCTGCCAGCGGGCCAGCATCGATTCGACGTCGGCCGCGACTGCTTCGAGCGGCAGCGGCTGGTCGAAGGGGTAGCGATCGAGGAGATAGGCGCGAATCTCAGCGGCCGTCACCTCTGGAACGACCGGGCCGGCAGCGATGCCGGCGGCGGCAGCCTCGAATGCTGCGCGAAGTGGGTCGATGAGCATCGTGTTCTGGTCTCCCTTTCCTTGGACTCAGCCGGGCGCGATGGTTGGCCCTTTGCGATGTGCCCGGGCTACAGGCGCAACTCGCCTCGTTCCAGCCGGGCCAGCAGCGTGGGGTCGAGTGGAACAAAGCTCCCGGCCTCGGGCAGGTCGAGGTAGACCTGGTCCGGATCGAGTCTGCCCGGCGTGCTTTGAGGCTGGTAGCCCTCGGCCGCGAGCGCGGTCTTTGAGTATTTCAAGGTGCCGGTGAGGTCGGCCTCCGCGCGGAGCCGTACAAAGACCGGCCGGGCATAGGAGGGGAGCTGTTCGGCCAGGTACGCGTGCAGCCCCCCCAGGTCGAGTGCCGCAGCATCGCAGACCAGCGCGGCCATGCCTGCCTTGCCGTCTGCTCCCGGCACGGAGACCCCGTACACAGAAGCATGGCGAATGCCGGGAAAGCCGCAAAGAACGGAGGCGACCTCGGAGGTGGAGACGTTTTCGCCCTTGCGCCGGAAGGTGTCGCCCAGCCGGTCGACGAAGTAGAAGAAACCGCGCGCGTCACGCCGCAGGAGGTCGCCGGTGCGAAACCAGGCGTCGCCCGGCTCGAAGACATGGCGAAGCAGCTTGCGCTCCGAGGCTGCGCGGCTGGTGTAGCCATCAAAGCGCGAGCCGACGGCCGCCGGGTCGCCGGTAACTTTGCCAAGCGCCTCGCCAGGCTCGTCCGGCGCGCAGCGGAGACATAAGCCCGCCTCGTCGCGCAGCGGCTCGCCGGAGCAAGGATCGATCCGGACCAGGGCCGGCGAAAAGCGATGCGCAAGGTAGGAGGGCACGCTGCCGATCGAGCCCGGGCGGCCTTCTACGTTGAAGAGCGAGATATTGCTTTCGGTTGCGGCATAGAACTCGAGGATGCGCGGGATGGCGAAGCGCTCTTGAAAGGGCGTCCAAACCTCCGGAGCAAGGCCGTTGCCGCAGGCCAGACGGATGCGATGGCTGCCTTCGTCGGGGTCCGCAGGGGTGTGGAGCAGGTAGCGGCACAGCTCGCCGATGTACTGGAAGAGGGTGCAGTCCCAGCGGCGGATCTCCGGCCAGAAGGCGGATGCGGAGAACTTTTCCCTGAGAACTACAGCTGCGCCCGCGGCCAGCGCCGCGCCCGGTGCCTGGACCCCGCCGACGCTGTGGTACATAGGAAGGCAGTTGTAGAGCCGGTCCTCCGGGGTGAGATCCATCATGCCGGCAAACCAGTGGGTCCACTGCATGACCCGGGCGTGGGTGACGCGCGCGGCTTTCGGCAGGCCCGTGGTGCCGGAGGTATAGATGTAAAGCGCCAGGTCATCGATGGCCGGCGGCCGCTGCTCGGCTGCGCTGAGCGTGGCGCCGGAGCGGGAAAGCAGGTCGAGGTCGATGCGCGGGCAGGCGGGCGAGGCCGGGGGCTGCGCCCCTGACGGCGTCGGGGCCTGGCCGTGCGCCCAAAGGGCAGGAATGCTTTGGAGCTGTGGGAGCGCCGAGTCCAGGGCGGCGAGAAACTCGCTCGCGGCGATCAGGTGCCGGGGCGCGACGGCGGCTACCGAGTGGGCGAGCGCGGCGCCGCGGAGGTTGGTATTGAGCAGGGCCACGGTGACGCCGACGCCGGTGAGCCCGAGCCAGGCGGCGACGTACTCAGGCCGGTTAGACATGAGCAGGCAGACCACATCGCCGGCCGCAAGCGGCTGCGCGAGGGCCCAGCGAGCGTACCGGTTGGCGCGATCGAGGAGCTGGGCGTAGGTGTAGCATTCGCGGTCCGAGAGCAGGGCCGGGGCATCGGGGTGGCGCGAGGCCGCTTCAGCGAGAACGACGGGAAAAGTGCGCCACGGGTGAGCGGCGATGGGCGCGGTCAACTCAAGCGCGCGCAGCCAGGTGCGGGCGGCCGAGTGGGGCGGGCGGAAGCCTGCCTGCGCGCGCGGCGCAGTCGGCTGAGTGGCAGTGGGGCCCGTGCCGGGGGGCTCCGGAGCGTTGTTCTGCGCGTGTGTCAGGGGTGTCTGTGTAACGCTCATGCGGTGTTCCCCGCGTCGACGGTGATGACGGTGCCGGTGATGTTGCGGGCGCCCTCGCCCAGCAGGAACTCGACCGTGGCGGCGATGTCCTCCACCTCGACCAGCCGCTTGAGGGCGCTGCGGCGCTCAATCTGCCGGCGCTGCTCTTCGGTGAGCCCGGAGGTGAGGCTGGTCGAGACAAAGCCGGGTGCAACCGCGTTGACCACGATGCCCATGCGCCCCACCTCGCGCGCAAGCGAGCGGGTAAAGCCAACCAGCGAAGCCTTGGTCGCAGCGTACACCGCCGGGCCGCTGTAGCCGGTCGAGGCGGTAATTGAGGAGATGTTGACGATGCGGCCGCCGCTGCCGTCGGCCATCATCGACCGGACAATGTGCTTGGTGAGCAGGATCGGCGAAAGGGTGTTCAGCCGAAAAAGGCGCTCGATCTCCCTGTCCGGCATCATGGCCAAGGCCCCGTCGGCGCCCGTGCCCGCATTGTTGACCAGCCCGTAGACGGGCCCGAACTCCTTGCGCAGCGCTTTGACGAACGCCGGGAGCTCGTCGGTGGCAGCGAGGTCGCAGGGGCGGAACTCGAGCGACCCGGGCCGTGAAGCGGCCGAACGGGCCACGAAGTCGACGGAGGTCGCTGTTTCAACTGTTTCGGCTGGTTCAGCTGGTCGAGCCGGTGGAGCCGGTCGAGCTGGTCCAGCCGGTTCAGCCGAGTCAGCTCGGCCGGCCAGTTCAGCCTGCGCTGCTTCAAGCTCCGGGGTCGACGAACGCGCCACCGCCAGCACCCGGTAGCCAGAGCCGGCGAGCCGCCGCGCGATCCCCAGGCCCAGCCCGCGGCTCGCTCCCGTGACCAGGACGTTACGCATGGCGGCGCACCAGCTTTCCCGAAGCGCCTACAGCGAGCGCAGGAACGAACTGGACCATAACCGGCACCTTGTGGCGGGGGAGCTCTGCCCGGCATAAAGCGAGGATCTCGCGCTTCCACACCTCTGCAGAGGCCTCGGCTCCGCTGCCGGCGGCGCCCGGCTCCGCGCGCTCCCCTGGCAGCTGCTTCAGCACGACCTCGGCCGTAACCACCGCACCCAGGATGGGGTTGCTGCGCCTGCTCACCAGGGCCATCCTCACCTCCGGATGGCCCTGGATCACGGCTTCCACCTCTTCCGGATGGACCTTTTGCCCGCCCACGTTGATGGTTCCATCGCGGCGGCCTGCAAAGTAAAGCCGGCCTCCGCGTTCTTCAAGCACGTCGCCGGTGTCGACCCAGCCTTCGCGGTCGCGAAGCCGGGGGCTGTCCGGGCCGAGATAGCAGGCAGCCGTGCCCTCCGACCGCACGCGCAAGGTACCCTCTTCAAGCCTGATTTCGGCAAAGGAGCGGCTCTTGAGCGCCGCCGCCGGCACTCCCGGTGCGCCGTCATTTACCTCGAAGACCAGCCCTGCCTCGGTCGATGCGAAGGCGTGGGCGACGCGGGCCTGCGGATAGTGGAGGCTGAGCTGCTGAAGAAGCCCGGCGTCTGCTATTTCGCCCGAAAGCCGCACATACGAGGGCCTGAGCGCGGCTGCTTCCGGGTGCATCAGCGCGCGGCGCCAGTGGGACGGAGTTCCCGAAAGGTGGGTCACCCCGGCGGCGGCAATGCGCCCCAGAAAGGCGGACAAAGCCTCGGAGCCGACGCCCAGCACGAGCGAGCATCCGGCAAGTGCGGCGCGCAGAAAAATCTGCAGCCCGCCATACCGACGAATGTCGTAGAACGTGCTCCATACGACGGGGAAGGCGCCCGAAGATTCCGGGTCCGGGCTGGAAGCAACAGGCTGCGCCGGCAGATTGATCGCTGCCGTGAGGCTACGGAAGGTGTGGACGACGAGCTTCGGGACGCCGCTGGTTCCGGAGGTGAGCAAAACCCACTCGGTTGCCCGCGTCCGCTCGTTCGTATCTGTTCGATGGACGCTGGGCGCCTCTTCCCAAGCGGGTACGGTCAGGATTTCGACGCCGGGCGGAGCTTCGAAGGGAACGGCTCTATCGCACAGAATCACCTCGGCCCCGGCGCGTGCCGCGACCGTGGGCAGATGGTCCGAGGCGAGGTCGGGCGGGCACAGCACCATGCGCTCCACGAGCCCGTCGAGCTGCAGCATGGCGGCAGCCGCGGTCGCCTGGCCGGTAAGGAGAAGTACGACGGAGCTCCAGCGCAGACCGGCGGCCGCGGCCGCCGACAGCCCCCCCGCCGCGAGCGCCTCCCATGGCACCGGAGCCCCGCTCCCCGTCAACACACACGAGGCGCGGGACGCGCGGGCGGCAAGCGCGCCCCGCAGAGAAGCGGCGCTAGTGGGCGGCATGCTGATAGAAGCTGACAAAGTCTCCGAAGGTCACCGGGAAACGGGCGTCTTCAGAAGCGCTGAAGGGGTCAACCCCCAGCGCAATCTCAAGCCGAACCACGACGATGGCAAAGCAGAGCGAGTCCAACCCTGAATCAAAAAGAGCAAGGTCGTCGGTCAACGGAGCGAGCCGGATGTTTTGCTCCTCCGCGACCTGGTTGAATTGGGCGATCACTTCCGATCGGACGTCCATATCAGCCTTTTCGACCGCGGGCGCCAAAGCGCTACGCCGCCGCCCCGGCCGGATCCCGTACGATCGTGTGGATCAGGGTGCGCAGCAGGTCCACGCCCTCGAACAGGTCGGCATCGGGAGCTAGCGGATTGACGCTCATCTCGAGCTCGACCGCGCGGAAGAGCTCTTCGGAGTGGGCGATATCGCAAACCCCGTGCACGTCGGTGTAGACGCGCTCAGAGGAGCCCTGCATCTCGGCCAGCTCTGTCAGGTAGGGCATCAGGCGCTGGATAAAGCTCTCAAAGAAAGCCATCGTCACCAGCGACTGCACGCCCTGGAGCTTGCCGAGAAACAGCCGCACCGCGGTCAGGTCCGCATCGACGGCGAGCGCGTCTCGGTCGGTCGGGATGGCGTGAGCTGCCGAGGCGAACTTGCGCAGCATCACCGGATGGCTGTCGTGAACCTCCTCATAGAGGTTCTCCATCAGGATCGGCTTGGCTTCGTCGCTTTTCACCGCAATATAGGTCGCGGTCATCCAGTAGATGAAGTTGCCTTCAAGCACGGCGGTGTAGCGAGCGAGAATCCCGCGTCGCTGTTCGGGTGAAAGATGCGCGGCAGCGGGCAGTCCGCCGATCAGCTCATCGGTGATCGCCGAGATCTGCTGATGGATGGAGCTACCGAGAGATTCGTCCTGGGCAGGCTGGGTAAGAGTGGGTGTGCTCATGGTTCCACCTTTCTGGTCTGGTGCGTCGCTCCCGGTATTGCCGAGACAAGGCTCGCGATCCGGAAAACGCGCTGTCAAAACCGTGCAGAGAGGAAAGACGGGAACTCTGACGAGCTTTGACAAAGTGGCGAGTACGCTTGGGAGGGTCTGGCCGAGGGTGCGCCTTCCTTCCTCGTTTTGAACTGGGTGTCGCAATTTTCCAGCATCTTCGAGGCTCGGCGCAATCTTTTTCCGCAAATGTTCGAAGTTGCTTCACCATTCTGGAACGCGCGGCGCGACAGGCGCGCGCGTTGCGCTCCCCGGTGCGCCACAGTATGGTGAAGCAAGCGCAGTTTTGGGAAAGCAAGCATGGATGAGCACTAGGCTGCGGACAGGGCAGTTTTACGGCTCCAGAGCTGCGGTCGGCGACCGGAACAACGAACTTTGCCGCCCAGCCGACTCCCCCACAGGAACCCTGCAATGAGCAAGTTTTCAGCCGACACAGCGCGCTACCGCGCCAGTGGGGAGACAGGCAAGGACCTTTGGCTCAATCCTGCCTGGTGGACGGTGGCCGTTTACCGTCTTCGCAGCTGGGTCCATGCGGCGCGGCCCGCCTGGCCGGTGCGCCTGCCGGTGGTCGCTTTTTGCTTTCTGGCCAACAAGTTCTGCGAGATCTTCATGGAGATGGTCATCTCCCCGCGCGCGGTCATAGGGGAAGGCCTCTATATCGGCCACATCGGCGGCGTCCACATCAGCCCCTATGCGGTCATCGGCAAAAACTGCGATATCGCGCACCGGGTCACCATCGGCATGGCAGCCATCGGGCGGCAGGGCGCGCCTGAAATAGGGGATAACGTCTATATCGGCACCGGAGCGACCCTGGTCGGTCGGATCAAGATCGGCGATGGCGCCCGTATCGCCGCCAACACGCTGGTGCTTGACGATGTTCCAGCAGGTGCGACGGTGATGGGCGTGCCCGGGCGCGTGATGATGGGGCCTTCTCGCGGGACCCGCACGCCGGCGCCGCTCCCGGCCGGGCAAAACGACGGCCATGCACCCTAGCCGGCGGTGCGGCGTGCGCCTTGCCCCACCTTGGCCTTAAGGCAAAAGCCGGGATAAAGAAAGAAAGGACCACTATGGCGACCAAGGTGCACTCTCGAACGGGGTTGCTGGCTTTGCTGCTGGTGCTTCCTATGGGCCACTCTACCCGGGCAAGCGCGCAGACGACGGCCAGCCCAGTGGCTGTTCGGGCTGCTGTTCCAGGGGCTGTCTCGGCTGCGGCTCCGGCTGCGGCTCCGGCTGCGGCTCCGGCTGCCGGCGACCTGGCTGCGGCCAATCTGGCGCTTGTCGAGGACAGCTTCCCGGAGGTAGCGCAGGCCATGCTCGCGGCGATGCGGGCCCACGCCGATGCGCTCAAGGTGACCGGCGTCGCGGTAGTTTCCTACTTTCCCGGCGACACGGTGCAAGGGTGGAGTTCGCGTATGTCTGTGGTGGGCCGGCTCAAAGACGAGCCGACAGGGACGCAGAGGGGTTCAAACCTGCTCGCCATTGCTTATGCCAAATCAGCCGAGATGGCCGACACCTTGAAAAACAGCGGGAGCC
The DNA here is from genome assembly GCA_964246065.1 of uncultured Acidobacteriaceae bacterium. Classification (GTDB taxonomy): domain Bacteria; phylum Acidobacteriota; class Terriglobia; order Terriglobales; family Acidobacteriaceae; genus EB88. The sequence goes on along the minus strand of CAXTPL010000097.1, from coordinate 1,375 downwards.
AGGTGCGGCCGCCGCTTACGGGCGAGTTTGGCTGGGAAGGCGGCGCGATCATGCACCTGAAGGGCGGCTACCTGCTGGCCGCATTCAGCGGCGGCCAGTCGGCAGACGATCTTGCCGTCTCTCGCGCGGGCCTGGCCGAGGCCGTGAGCCGGCTGCAGAAGCCGGGAACCGGAAGCCCTGCCCCGGGAGCAGCGGCAAAGGCTCGCGCGGGCTCCGCGCCCTAGGGTTTAGCATCGGCCCATGGACCTTTCCGTCAGCCCTCCCGTGCTGCCCATGCTGGCCAAGCGTGTGGATGCGCTTCCTCCCGGCGGCAACTGGATCTTTGAGCCGAAGTGGGATGGCTTTCGCGTACTCGTGTTCCGGGACGCGGCGGAGATCCTGCTCCAAAGCCGGGATGGCAAGCCGCTGAACCGGTACTTTCCCGAGTTGCTGCAGCCGCTCAGCGAGCAAGTGCCCGCAGGCTGCGTGCTTGATGGAGAGATTGTGATTGCGGCCGGGGGTCGGCTGGAGTTTGAGCAACTCCAGCTGCGGGTGCATCCGGCTGCGTCGCGGGTCAAGCTGCTTGCCGCGGAGACCCCGGCGTCGGTGGTCTTCTTCGACCTGCTTTCTGATCGCGGGATGGATCTCCGGCAGGAGCCCTTTGAGCGTCGCCGCAGGCGGCTGGAGGGCTTGCTGGCGAACGCGAGCCCGCCGCTGCACCTGACCCCGGCGACCGGCGACCGCGCACAAGCAGAGGCCTGGTTCAACCGCTTTGAGGGTGCGGGGCTGGATGGGGTGATGGCCAAAAGCGTCGACGGCGCCTACACCCCCAACAAGCGCACGATGCTCAAGATAAAGCATGAGCGCGACTGTGACTGCGTGGTCGCCGGCTTCCGGTGGCACAAGGACGGGGAGGGCACCGCGGTCGGCTCGATGCTGCTGGGGCTGTGGAACCAGGCGGGCGCGCTGCAACATGTGGGCGTGTGTGCCAGCTTCAGCAAAGAAAAGCGGGTGGAGCTTGCCGCCTTTCTGCAGCCCTACCGGGCAGGCGCGCTTGAAGAGCACCCCTGGGCCGGCTGGGCGGAGCCCGATGCCGGCGAGGGCGGACAGCGGATGCCCGGCGGGCAAAGCCGCTGGAGCCAGGGCAAAGACCTGTCCTGGGAGCCGCTGCGGATCGAACTGGTCGCCGAAGTAGCCTACGAACACATGCAGGGCGAGCGCTTTCGGCACTTGGCGCATTTTCGACGCTGGCGCTCCGACAAGCCGCCCGCCGAGTGCACCTTTGAGCAACTGGAAGTGGTGCCGCCGCAAGAGCTGATGGAGATCTTTCAAGCCGGGCGGTAGCAGGCGCGCTGTCTGCCGGAGGGCGATCGCGGGCACGAGCAATCCCGGGCGG
>CAXTPL010000096.1:297-13224 GCA_964246065.1 uncultured Acidobacteriaceae bacterium | reverse complement strand
GACGCGGCTGGCTATTCTTGAAGACGAACAGCTCGCCGAGATCTACTACGAGCGCGAGAACGAATACACCCTCGCGGGTTCGATCTACAAAGGTCGCGTAACGCGCGTGCTCCCCGGCATGCAGTCGAGCTTTGTGGACGTCGGGCTGGAGCGCGACGCTTTTCTTTACGTCACGGACTTTCTGGAAGAGCAGGAAGACTCAGAAGAGTACGCCGCGGAAGGCCCTGCGGGCGGCAGGCGCGAGACGCGGTCCCGGACCGAGGAGCCGCAGGCAGCCGCCGAGCGCTCTCCAGACCGATCGACAGACCGTTCTTCAGACCGATCGACAGACCGATCCCTAGCCCGCGGAGAACGCGCCCGGCGTCCCGAACCCTCGGCTCCCGCGGGCGGCGAGCCGGCTCGCGAAAGCGGCCGCAGCAACAGGGAACGCGCACGCGAGCAAGCGGTTGCTCCCTTGCGGGCCGCGGTCCCGGCTCCTCAGGATCTTGAAGAAAAAGGCGACGAAGAGTCGCCGGCCGGCACACGGCGCTGGCGAGGCCGCCGGGGTCGCAGGCGCGGGGTGCGCGGGGGACTCACCGAGTCAGCGCGTCCGGAGCGCGGCGTCGATGCCGAGTCGCCCGGCCGATCGTTTGCAGCCGACGCCCAGGAAGAACGAGAAGATGCTCCGTACCCCACAGCCGAACATGGCGCGTCGGGCGGGGTTGCCGAGTTGCAAGCCTCATCCGAAACGCCGCATGAAGATGCCGGCCCAAGGCCTTCTTCAACGCATGCAGAGCTGCCTGCGCCGGAGCCACGAGCATCGGGGCGCGATCGCGGCAGCCGCCGCCCACGCGAGCCATACGCCCAGGCGTCTACCCTGGACCGTGCGAGCCGCTTTCCGCGCCCGGCCGAGCAGGAGTCTGCTTCTCCCGCTGCTTCGGCCGGCGCTCCGTCTGCCATTCCGTCTGGGGCCGGAGCCATCGTGCTGCCGGGCGAGTCGCTTTCCAAGTACGGCAGTGCCTCCGCCGATCCTCTTGTAGCAACGCAGGCGACGCCCAGCGCGACCGTTCCCCGGCCTGCGGGTCGCCCTGTAAACTACGTCGCTCCCAAGCCGACTACCCTGGTAGAGCTTTCGGCGAGCTGGGACGGGGGAATGGTGTTTCCGGGTGAGTCGCTTTCCCGGTACAGCTCCAGCCCAGAGGCTCGCCAGCTCCCTCCCACGCATGCCGCCGAACCCGCTGAAGAGAGCTCGCGACTGGAGCCGCCAGCGGTTCCTGAGACTCTGGAAGCGCCGGCAGAGGGGTCGTCAAACACTCCAGCCGCTTTATCAGAAGACAGCGCCGACACGGTGGCCGCCGCGCCCATGCCCGCAGAAGCAGGGTTGGACCAGATCGATGCAACCGCTCCTGTGCCCGCGCCTGCGCCCACCGAGGAAGAGATTCGGGCCGATCAGCCGCCGCTCGCCGAGCCCGAGCTTGTTGCCGAAGCGGTAAGCTCCACCCCCGAGCCGAGCGATGTTTCGGAGGCTACTCCTGTTTCCGAGGTTGCGGAGGTTTCTGAGTCTGCAATCGAGCACCCAGCCGAGGCTCCCTCCAGCCCTGCCGAACCGCAGGAGTATGAGCCCACCGAGCACGCCTCAGCCTCCTACCGGGTAAACGCAACCGGCGCAAGCGAGCTGCGGATTGCCGGCCCGGACGAAGAAGCCGCCGAAGCGCAAACGGAGGAGCAGCCGCACCTCCGGTCCCATGGCCCGGCACAAGAGAGCGCTCACAACCACGCAGCACCTGCCCAGGCCGAGCCGACCGGCGGCCTGCCTGAGCCGACCGGCGTCTTGCCTGAGCCGACCGGCGTCTGGGCCGACGCTCCCGCCGAACAGGCGAGTGCGGTTGAGCCGCAGGAAGCAAGCGCAGCCCCGGTTCCGGAGCTTGCAGGCGAGTCTGCCCCACCCTCCCCAAACCAGCTCCCAGAACAGCACCTACAACAGCACCCAGAACAGCATCCGGACCAGCATCGGGACCAGCACCCAGACCAGGGTCCAGAGCAGCACCCAGAGCAGCATTCAGACCAGCACTCGAACCCGCACTTCGATCACCCAGACCAGCAGAACTCGGCACCCACTGCAGCAACAGCTGCACTCGAGGAGCTCACTCTGGTCCATGAAGACGGCGGCATGGAAGCGCTGCCGGCGCGGCCCTATGAAGAAGGGCCACCGGCGCAAGAGGCAGTGCACCCGGTCGCGGAGTTGCCTGAGGCGCACGGCTTCGAGCCGGCTGCCGGCCCGAACGGCGGCGCGCAGCCTTCGGCGAGCTCCCCGTTTTCCGAGATGGTAGATCGGTTGCAGGGCTTTGCCCCGGGGCACGGCCTGCTTGAAGAAGAAACGATTGACGAAGAAGAATACGACTTTGAGCCGATGCATGCGCATGCAGACGAGCACGACCAGGAAGACCTGGAAGAAGAAACGCTCGACCACCAGGTAGAGGCGGCGACGCTGAGCGACGCGGTGCGCGACTCCTACCTGGAGCAGCGTGTGCACCACACGCCGCAGGCGACCGGCGCTGAAGAGGCGCACGAGAGCGAGGAGACAGAAGAAGGGCGGCGCTTCGGCTTTATCGAGATTGACGAAGAAGAAGACGACGAAGAACCGGAAGAGGGTGCGGCTGGCGAGCACAGCGACGAGCACACTGGCGAGCAGGGCAACGACGCACAGCGCAGCAGCCGGGGCGACGATCGCGGACGGGGCCGTGGAGGCCGGAGCGGTGGCGGGCGCAGTGCAGGAGGACGTCGCGGCGGTCCGGGCCGTGGACGCTCGGCGCAGACCCAGGACCTGCCCATCATTACCGACTTGCTCAAGCAGGGCCAGGAGATCCTGGTCCAGATTGCCAAGGAGCCGATCGCCAAAAAAGGCGCGCGTATCACCTCGCACATCGCCCTGCCCGGCCGGTTCCTCGTCTTTATGCCTACGGTCTCGCACGTGGGTGTGTCGCGCAAGATTGCCTCCGATGAGGAGCGCCAGCGGCTCAAGCGCATCCTGATCCATGAGAAAGGCGAAAGCTCGGGCGGCTTTATCGTGCGCACCGCGGCCGAAAACGCAAGCGAAGAAGATCTTCGCGCCGACCTGCGCTTCCTGATCTCGTTGTGGACCGAGATCAAGCAGCGCTCCGACTCAGCCAAGGCGCCCGCTCTGATCTACCACGACCTGAACCTGATCGAGCGCATCCTGCGCGACCAGGTTTCATCCAACTTTTCTACGATCTGGGTAGACTCGGAAGCCGAGTACGAGCGGATCATCCGCTTTCTTAATCGGTTCCAGCCGCAGCTGGTTCGCCGCGTCAAGCTGTATACGAAAGAAACCCCGCTGTTTGAGCACTTCGGCATCCAGGAAGAGATTTCAAAGGCGCTCAAGTCCAAGGTCTGGCTCAAATCCGGCGGGTCGATCGTGATCAACCAGACTGAAGCGCTGGTTGCAATCGACATCAATACTGGCAAGTATGTCGGCAAAACAGCGCGGCTTGAAGATACGATCGTCAAGACCAACCTGGATGCGATTCCTGAAATTGTGAGACAGATCCGGCTGAGGGATCTGGGCGGCATTATCGTGATCGACTTTATCGACATGGATGAGCGCAAGAACCGGCACCGGGTGCTGGCTGCGCTTGAAGAAGAGATGAAGCACGACCGGGCGCCGTCCAAGGTGCTGCAGTTCAACGACTTTGGCCTGGTGGCGATTACGCGCAAGCGGGTCAAGCAGTCGCTCGAGCGCACGCTGTCTGTGCAGTGCGAGGTGTGCACCGGGACCGGCATGGTCAAGTCGCCGGTCACGGTGTGCAACGAGATCTACATCGAAATGCGCAAGATGCAGAAGCACCTCGATGGCAAGGACGTGATGCTGCGTGTGCATCCGGAGGTCGTCAAACAGCTCAAGGCAGGGAACGGCAAGTGGATCAACGAGCTTGAAGAGATGGTTGCCAAGACCATCATCATCAAGAGCGATCCTGCGCTGCATCCGGAGCAGTTCGACATCCACTAGGCTGTACGGGCAACAACGACAGGCTGAACCAGGAAAACGCCGCAAAGCAAAAGGCCAGGCAAGCTAGCTGGCCTTTTGCTTTGTGTACGTTAGCTAACCCGATGGACAGTGCCGGCCAAACTAATTGCAAGCAGACCGCATCCATCTTGTTGGAACCGGGTTTACGCAAATGACACAATCCAGGCCGCGGGCCCAGGTGTGCCGCAGCAGACGCTCGGAAGAGGAGTAACAACTGAGATGTCCACCCCCGTTGTATCGCAGATTGCCCCGACGCACGCACCTAAGGCGCGCCCCAGTGTCCTCGGCCGTATGAGGACTCGCTTGTTTGCCGCATCGGCTGTGTGTGCGCTGGCCGCGCTGCCGCTGAGCGCGCAGCAGCCCACGTACTCCAGCTCAAGCAACCACGCCCTGCTGGCCGGCGAAGATATCGATGGATCGTCGCTGGCCTCATCGCCGACGCCGGTGGCCTCGCCCCAGTACGGCGGCAGCGGCGGAGGCTACAGCGGTTACCATGAGAGCCGCTGGAGCCACATCGCTTTTGAAGCAGGCGGCGGTGTGACCGTTCCTATTGGCAACGATGTGAATGGCGGCTTTACGACCATTCTTGGCAACGGCAGGAACTACGGAACAGACCTTGTGGGTGCCAACCTGATGGTGGGCGCAGGCTGGAACTTCAGCAAGCGTTTTGCGCTGCTGGGCGAGTACGAGTTCAATACCAACAAAATTCCCGGTAAGACGCTTTCAGCCGTGTATAACAGCAGCCCAAGCACGTTTCAGGCGAACAACATCCCCTATATCGGCGGCAACATACACACGAACAGCGTGACCATCGAGCCGATGTACTACTTCCTGCAGAGCGAGAAACGCCCCTACTCTGCGTATGTTATCGGCGGGTTCGGCTACTATCATAAGACGCTGAACTTTACCGCGCCCGTGGTACAGAGCGACTTTTACTACGGAACCTATGTCACTAACCAGACCTTTCAAAGTTATGGCGACAGCGGGATGGGCGCTAATTTTGGTACGGGTATTGCCTTTAAGCCGTTCGGAAGCGATTCGCGCGCAAAGCTTTTTGGTGAAGTGCGCTATGTTTGGGCAGATACGCCTCGCGAGTCTGCCACCGACGCGACCAATGGAACCATACTGCACACAGGTACAGAAGGGTTGATCCCGATCACTGTGGGCTTGCGGTTCTAGAACTCAAGTCAGTTTGACGAGCAAGAAAAGGGCGGCCGATCTCTCGGCTACCCTTTTCTCGTTGCGGCATTCTCCCCTGCAGAGCTCACTTGCCTTGCACAACAGCCTCGACGGCATCCGCGGTCTTTGGGAGCGCGCACGTCAGGCACTCCAGCGTGCCGTCCTCCTTGACGTGAAAGACGTCCTCAATGCGAACGCCGATCTTTTCCTCCGGGATGTAAATGCCCGGCTCGATGGTGAAGACCATACCCTTTTTGAGCGGCTCCTGATCGATCGAGTCATGGACATCGATCCCGACACCGTGCCCGATGCCGTGGATGAAAAACGTACCCAGCGGTTCGCCGTGTCGATCTTTGCCGTGAGCGTTCATGTATTTCCAGGCAACGGTGTCGAGCGAGTCCGGGTATTGGTGCGACGGATCGTTGATGCGCGACTTATCGGCTACAAACGCGTCCATGGCGGCTTGTTGTGCGCCGAGCACGATGTTGTAGATCTCGCGCTGTCGCGCCGTGAAGTGGCCGGTGACCGGCACCGTGCGCGTAATATCGGACGCGTACATGGAGTACTCGCCCGCGGCATCAACGACGACCACATCGCCGGCCTGCATGGTCGCGGAGTCGTCTGAGTAGTGCAGCTCGGTCGAGTTGATGCCCGAGCCGACAATGGAGGGGTAGGACGGACGCTCGCAGCCATTCGCGAGCAGTTCGGCGTAGATGACGCCTTCAACGGTGCGCTCTTTTTGCCCTGGGTGGATGGTGCGCATCATCGCCAGTTGTGCCCGAACGGAGGCGTCCGCGGCCCGGTGCAGGAGAGCCATCTCGCCTGCATCCTTGATCTTGCGCAGCTCGAGGATAGGTGCGCTTACGTCTTGAAGCGGCGGAGGAGTGACGCCTCCAAAAGACGAGGTGACAAGCGTCAGCGCCGCGCGGGTCGCTGCGGAGTCGGACTCGCCCCAGCGTGGGCAGTGTCGGTCGGCGGCCAGGATCCGGGAGTTCAGCTCAGGGACGAGCGAGGCCAGGGGAGCGACGTTGTCGACGCCGGCCATTTCGGCGGCGCCAGGTGTCGCGGCATCGAGCTTGACGCCGGTAAAGAGCTCCAGGCGCGGATTGCGCGTGGGCAGCAGCAAGAGCTCGCGATAAGGGTGCGCGGGGTGGGTCGCGGTCGCTGCGATGGGCGCTTCAATGACAAGCGCCGCGCCGGGCTGGTTCCAGCCGGTGAGATAGTAGAAGTCTTCGTCCTGGCGATAGTCCTGGTACTCGAGCAAGGGCTCTTCGTTGGCGAAAAGGATGGCCACGCCGCCCTGGAGCTTGTCGGCGAGCGCTACGCGGCGAGCGTGGTACGTCGCGGCAGGTTGGCGGTCGAGCGCGTGGGCTGAAGAAGCAGCGGCCGAAAGCAGGATCGCCAGGGTAAGTCGGAAGGCCTTCATCCCTGGAGTGTACTTGAGCCTGACTTAGACACCCACCGGAAACGGCTTCGGCGAAGACTCATCGAGATTCGCACCGCCGTGCCAGCGCTCGAACCTGCCTTGCAGCAGTGAGAGCAGGCCGGTGTACCAGTAGCCGATGACAAAGAGCAGCAGAAAGGGGATGGTGAAGTAGTTTTCATTGGCGATGGCATACCAGACGGTGGTGGCAAAGTAGCAGCCGATGGCTAGCTCAAGCCAGGGGACGATGCCCAGGCGCTTGCGGTACTTGGTGGCCTGCGACCGTTCTCCACGCTTTTCTACCCGATACTTTGGGGTGCGTTTAAAGGAGCTCTGAATGCCGAACAGCGCTTCCATCACGGCGCGGGTGTTGGTGATGGTAAGCCCGATGCCGAGCGCCATGAGGAAAGGGATATAAACGAGCGTGCGCCACCAGGAGCGAGGGTATAACTCCTTTTGCGAGACAAGATAGAACGACGAAATAGAAAACGTCGACATCATCATCAAGGGGAAGTCAATCAGCAGCATCTGGAACCAGCCCTGGTAGAAGCGGATGATCATGGCCGGCATCAGCAGGACCGACAGCACGACCATGAGCGGGTAACTCAGGTTGGCGGTCAGATGATAGACGGCTTCTAACTTGGTGTGCCAGGGGGCGTCGCTTTTGAACACGCGTGGCAGAATCTTTTTCGAGGTTTGGATGAGCCCCTTGGCCCAGCGCGCCTGCTGGGTCTTAAAGGCTGTCATCTCGATCGGCAGCTCGGCCGGGCACTCCACATGCTGGAGGTATTTAAATTGCCAGCCTTTCAGCTGCGCGCGGTAGCTCAGGTCGGTATCTTCGGTCAGGGTGTCATGCTGCCAGCCGCCGGCTTCCTCAATGGCGCGTCGCCGCCACATCCCGGCGGTGCCGTTGAAGTTGAAGAAGACTCCAGCGCGGGAGCGGCCGCCGTGCTCCAGCACAAAGTGGCCGTCGAGGAGGATGGCCTCGACGTGGGTCAGAAAACTGTAGTCGCGGTTGAGGTGGGTCCAGCGGGTCTGCACCATGCCCACCCGGGGCTCGGCGAAATGATGCACGACCTGCAAGAGCCAGTCGGGCGCCGGAACAAAATCCGCGTCAAAGATGGCGACTAGCTCGCCCTGCGCGGTGGCGAGCCCGTAGTCGAGCGCACCGGCCTTATAACCATGGCGGTTGGTTCGGTGGATGTACTCGATCGGGTGACCGGCAGCGCGATAGCGCTCGACGATTCCCGCTGCGACCTCGCGTGTTTCATCCGTGGAGTCGTCGAGCAGCTGAATATCGAGCTTGTCCTGCGGGTACTTGAGGGCGCAGCAGGCCGCGATCAGCCGGTCGATGACGTACTGCTCATTGAAGATCGGCAGCTGGATGGTGACGCGCGGCAGCTCGGCAAAGTGAGACGGGGCCTCGACAGTCGCGTTGCGGCGGTGCTTGTAGTAAAGCCAGACAAGCTGGTAGCGGTGCACCCCGTAAAAGGCCAGGATGATCATAACGACGAAGTAGGGGATCAGCAGTGCCGCGTCAAAGGCGTTCCAGCGGTAAAGGTGCTCAAAGGTAGGGTCGGCGTAATGGGTGTGTAGGTAGTGCTGCAACCCTCGCTGGACGAGGAGAACGAGCAGCGCAGGGAGGGTCGTTGAGCCAGGTGCGAGCAGTGTGCGAGCCTCCGCGGAACTATCCCTCGATTGTAGAGGAGAACCCTGGGCGCGCAAACAATAGATATCGGCCCCAGCAGATCTTTACCTACCAACAGGATGCCACTTTGGCTCAGCTTGCTGCCGCCTATGCTGTAGCCATCACGCGCAATCAACCCTTCAACGATGGAAACAAGCGTTCCGGGTTTCTTTGCTGCGTGGCATTTCTCCACCGACATGGTGACACGCTTGAAGTAGAGCAGCATTAGCCACTGCGGCCATGCTGGACTTAGCCGACGGAGAGCTAAAAGAGGACGAGCTTACGAGCTGGATACAGGACCACCTCGCGGAGCTCACCAGGCGAGGAAAAAACTCATGATCCAAAGATCAAACGCCACCATGCAGAATAGTGGAATCAACAGCAACTGGTGCAGCGCCCGGGTCTCCGCCTTTGGGCAGTCTTCGCAGCGATAGACAACGAAAAAGACCCAGCATGCGGCGCAGACGATCGGCGTGAGTATGCTGGCGATAGCGGCGGCGTGCATACGGAAGAAGTGCATCGCATCCCCTCCTACCGGCGCATGGGCCGCCCGGAGCAGACACCCGGCAGGGAAGCCGCAACGCTTAGTTCAGGAACAGGGTGGTGTACAGCGTATCCCGCTGAGCCGGCCTGAATCCTGCGTCTCGAATAATACGCCGCAGCTCTTCTTCTGTCGTGCAATTTGAGGTGCCGGCTGCCTTCACGACGTTTTCCTCCAGCATGACTGAGCCGACATCGTTGCCGCCAAAGCGCAGTCCCATCTGCAGGACCTTCAATCCCTGCGTGACCCAGCTTGACTGCACATTCTCAATGTTGGACAGGTAGAGCCGCGAAATGGCCAGGACTTTCAGGTACTCGACTGCCGTCGCCTCGTCCCAGCCGCGACCGCCGAGCGCCGTATTGTTCGGCTGAAAGCTCCAGGGGATAAAAGCTGTAAATCCGCCAGTCTCTTCCTGCAGGTGCCGCACCTGCTCAAAGTGGTTGACGCGGTGCTCGATCGTCTCGCCTACGCCGAACATCATGGTGGCGGTGGTGCGCATTCCGAGTTCATGCGCGGTGCGATGCACGGCAAGCCAGTCTTCAGTGCGGCACTTGAGCCGTGCAATCTTGAAGCGGACTTCGTCGTCGAGGATTTCGGCGCCGCCCCCGGGGATCGACTGCAGGCCGGCATCGCGGAGGCGCATGATCGTGTCGCGGAGAGAAAGCTCGGAGTACTCGGCGATGGCCAGGATCTCCGACGCGGAAAGGCAGTGGAGCCAGATAGAAGGGAAGCGCTCGCGAATGCCTTTAAGCAGCTTCTCAAACCAGTCGATCTTGAGCTCCGGATGCAGGCCGCCCTGCATGAGCACGCCGGTGCCGCCCATTTCGAGCGTTTCGGCGATCTTGGCGTAGATGGTTTCAAAGTCGAGGATGTAGCCTTCGCTGGCGAGCTTGCCCTTCAAAGGCCGGTAAAAGGCGCAGAAGGTGCAGTACTCGGTGCAAAAGTTGGTGTAGTTGATGTTGCGATCGATGATGTAAGTCACCACGCCCTCGGGGTGGAGCTTGCGCCGAACGGCGTCAGCGTCCATGCCGAGACCGATGAGGTCGTCGGAGCGGAAGTAGTCCAAGGCTTGTTCGCGTGTGATCGACATACCTTTATCTTACGACTGCCGGGACCGGGAGCCAATGCCTGCTACCCAGACCCTGTTTCCCGGGCAGAAATGCCGAGCCTGGGCAGTCCGTCGCCGGGCAAAGCCGGCCATCAACAACGGCAGCCAGCGGGGGCCAGCTTACAATCGAGAGAAACTCGTTGGACGAGGAGCAGATTTTGCCGATGCACACCCGCCTCTACCTGAACCCAGGCACACGGATTGTTGCCTTCACATGGCTTGCCCTGGCGATGCCGGCCTCCATCCTGCAGGCCGCGCCAGCCGACAAAAAGCCCAAGGCCCCTGCACCTGCCAAGGCGCCTGCGCCCGCTCCCGATGTCGTTCTTCTTACCAATGGCGACCGGCTGACAGGCAAGCTGCTGCGCGAGGTCAACGGCACCGTGACCTTCCATAGCGACCTGGCCGGCGACGTGAATGTGCCGTGGAGCAAGATCAAGGAGCTGCATGCGTCAGGCAGATTTGCCGTGCTTGAAAAGGGAGTCGTGCCGGATCGCAAGCTAGGCGAGGCGCAGATACCGATCGGCGTGCTCTCGGTCGCGGACCAGAAGATCGCGCTTGCGTCCCAGGCGGTAAGCACGCCCATCCCGTCGATCCCCACGGCGAATGCGGCATACGTGATCGACCAGCCGACCCTGGACAAGCAGCTGCTGCATGCGCCGAACTTTTTTGAAGCCTGGAACGGCAGCGCGACGGCCGGCGTGACCCTGGTAAAGGCCACGCAGAACCAGTACACCGTCACTTCGTCGGTGGCGCTTGCGCGCATTGTGCCTACGGTGAACTGGCTCAAGGCGCGTAACCGGACCACGGTGAATTTCAGCTCGTCCTTCGGCAAGATCACCTCGCCGGCATACACGGCTACAACGGGCTTCGTTCCTGCGACTGCGATCAAGAGCAACATCCTGCATGGGGACGCGGAGCGGGACGAGTACTTTTCCTCTCGCTTCTACTATCTCGGTCAGCTTTCCTATGACCATAACTTTGCGCAGTCCTTGCAGCTGCAGCAGGTTTACGGCACGGGCTTCGGCCTTACCGCAGTAAAAAAGCCGAAGGAGCAGCTGGATCTGCGTGCTACCGCCCAGTACGAAAGCCAGAAGTTTTTCAACAGCGCCGCAGGTGTCAACCAGAACCTGATTGGCGCCACCATCGCCGCGAACTCTCTGCTTACGCTGCCCCGCGGCGTCACCTTTACGCAGCAGGCCAGCTTTCTGCCTGCCTTCAATAATCCGCACGCCTATTCCGCCAGTGAGACGGATGCGCTGAATTTTCCGACGTACAAGAACTTCAGCTTCACTCTCGGCTCGCTTGACTCCTATATCAATAACACCCCGGTAACGGTTCCTCTTACGCGGCGTAACTCGTTTCAACTTACTGTTGGACTTACATACGCGATCAAGTCGAAGTATTAAGCAGCAGGGGCCCGGCTTTGCTCCGGTTCGCAAGGAGCCTGGTCCCAGTCCGTTAGCTGACGCTTAGTGGCCGCCCACGTCATCGTGCTCGTGGTAGTTGGGGTAGGGCGGCACTGGGGCGACAGGCACGGGGTGTTCCTTGAGCCCGTCCATAACAATGGAGACGGCGCGCTCTAGCTGCTGGTCATGCCCTGCCGCTGCTGCGGCGGGCAGGTCTTCTACCTCGACGTCAGGCTTGATGCCGTGCCCCTCTACCTCCCACGCGCCAGAAAGGCCGTAAATGGCATAGCGAGGAGCGGTGACCCTGCCGCCATCAAGCAGGGTAGGGTAGTTGCCGATCCCGACCAGCCCGCCCCAGGTGTTGGTGCCGACCAATGTACCCAGCCCGGCCTTGCGGAAGTACCATGGCATGGCGTCGCCCCCGGAGCCGGCAGACTGGTTGATGATCATGGCCTTGGGTCCGTAGATGGCGCCGACAGGATCGTGAATCGGCTCGCCGTCGCGCTCAATCGCTGCGCTCAGTGGTTGGCGGCGCAGCACCTCGGTCACGTAATCAGCCAGGAAGCCGCCTTCGTTGTAACGCTCGTCGAGCACTACTGCCTGCTTGTCGAGCTGCGCATAGAAGTAGCGGTTGAAGTTCGAGTACCCCGCGCCGCCGGTGTTGGGCATATAGATGTAGGCGACCTTGCCCCCGGATAGCTTGTCGACCATGCGGCGATTGCTCTCGATCCAATCGATATTTCGCAGGCCGTGCTCAGAGCCGGTAGGGACGACGGTAACATCGTGGCGATCTTTGCCGTCCGCCGTCCACCCCACGGTAAGTACCGTCTGCCTGCCTGCTGTGCCGTCCAGGAAGCTGTCGATGTTATCGGATGCGTGGAGTTCGCGGCCATTGACGGCAAACAGGTACTCGCCCTCACGAATGTTGATGCCGGGCAGGGTAAGCGGCGCGGTAAGTGACGGGGTCCAGTTCTGGCCGTTGTAGATCTTGGCGAACTTGTAGCGATCGTTGCTGACGACATAGTCCGCGCCGAGAAGCCCGGCCTTCGGTGCCTCTTCAGGCTCGTGCGGGCCGCTCACAAACATGTGGCCTACCTCTATCTCGCCTAACATCTCGTTGGATAGATAGGTAAACTCCGCGCGCGACGCAAGCCCGGCAACATAGGGCTGGTACTTTGCCATGATCTTGGCCAGGTTGAGCCCATGCAGGTGTGCGTCATAGAAGAAGTCGCGCTCGATATGCCAGGTTTCGCGAAACATCTGCGCGTACTCGGCACGCGGGTCGATGGTAGCCTGCATGGCGCCGTTGTTGACCGGCTTGCCTGCGGGCGCGTCCGGCGACCCCGGCTTGAGCTCCGCTGTCGGCGCGAGGAACCAGCTATCGCCCCGCATATAGAAGAGCTTTTCACCATTGGCGGAGAGCTGGTAGCCGCTCAGACCGTTTAAAAGATCTTCGGTTTCGCGCTTCTCGGTGGTAAATCGCCAAAGCGAGCGGATGGGCGGACCATCCTCAGAAGAAGAGCGGCCTACAGCGGAACCCTCGGCCAGAAACAGCACGC
>CAXTPL010000096.1:0-287 GCA_964246065.1 uncultured Acidobacteriaceae bacterium | reverse complement strand
CCTGTCTTGCCGACGGATAAGTCTGCATAGTTTCTTGGCGGGATCGGCAGCGAGAGAATGCGATTGCCGATCAGCTCCATGTCGATGGTGGTTGGCTTAGGCTTTTCCGCATCGTCCTTTTTGGAGTCGTCTTTCTTATCTTTGTTGGCGGTGTCGGCAGGCTTGGCGCCGTCTGCCGTATCGCTTGAGGACTTGTTCGCGTCGTCTTTCTTGTCCTCTTTTTTCTCTTCGTCGCTTTCCGGCGGCACCGGCGAGGTGCCGTAGCGTGCCAGTACAACCACGTAGGC
>CAXTPL010000095.1:0-13280 GCA_964246065.1 uncultured Acidobacteriaceae bacterium | reverse complement strand
CCCTCAGGCTCGTCGCACATCAGGCCAGCCCCATGGCGGCGCGCACCTTGCACATGGTCGCTTCAGCCGCGGTCGCGGCGCGGGCGTTGCCTGCCTCCAGAATCGCCTGGACCAGCTGGGGCTTGGACTCGTATGCCGCGCGCCGATGCTGCATGGGCGCAAGCTCCGCGACCACGGCATCGGCAAGCCAGCTCTTGCACTCGATGCAGCCGATTGCCGCCGTGGTACAGCCGTCATACACCCTGGCCAGGGTTTCGCCGGTGGAGAAGACTTTGTGGAGATCGCCGACGGGGCAAAGATCGGGGCTGCCGGGATCAGAGCGCCGGATACGCGCCGGGTCTGTGACCATGGGCTTGAGCTTGCGGCGGATCTCTGCTTCAGGATCGGAGAGCAGGATGAAGTTGTGGTAACTTTTGGACATTTTGCGGCCGTCGGTCCCAGGGAGCTTGGGGGTGGGGGTGAGCAGGACCTCCGGCTCGCTGAGGATTGGGTTCCCCGTCGGCAACGGTGCCTGGTGCCTGTCCGGGCCGCCCCCGATGATGGGTCGACCTACATTGCCCTGGTCAGAAACCGAAGAATCAGCCCGAGGGCCATCGGTTTTCGCGTAGAGATAATTAAACCGCCGCGCGATCTCTCGCGTGAGCTCCACATGCGCAACCTGATCGGCGCCCACCGGCACGTGGAGCGACCCGCCGGGCGCTCCGTAAAGAAGAATATCGGCCGATTGCAGCAGCGGGTATCCAAGAAACCCGTAGGTTGCGAGGTCTTTTTCCTGAAGGTTCTCTATCTGGTCCTTGTAGGTCGGCACGCGCTCGAGCCAACTGAGGGGGGTCATCATGGAGAGCAGGCTGTGCAGCTCATAATGCAGCTTGACCCTGCTTTGCACAAAGATGGTCGACCGCTCCGGATCGAGCCCGGCGCTCAGCCAATCCAGCACGACCTCGGTCGTAAACTCGGGGATGCGCGCAGGATCGGCGTAGTCGGTGGTCAGCGCATGCACGTCCGCAACGAAGAAAAAACATTGGTAGCCGGGCTGCAGCTCAACCCAGTTCTTGAGCGCGCCCATGTAATTGCCCAGGTGCAGCTTGCCCGTAGGCCGCATGCCGCTAAGGACACGCTTGGTGGTCATTGTCTCTGTCAACGTACTTTTCAGCCTCGCCTGGACAGGGTCCAAACCTATTGTAGCGGCGGCTGCCTAGAGTGAAAGGAGCACCCGATCGACCATGCCGAGCGCGGGAGCTACAAAGAAGTTCACCAGCCGCCCGCCAAACATCAGCATCAGAAATAGGCTGACGATGCCAAGCTGGTCATACACCCGCAGCGCGTTGTTAGGCAGCAGGTGGCGCACCAGGTGGGATCCGTCGAGCGGCGGCAGGGGCAGCAGGTTGAACGCTGCCAGAAAAAGGTTCAGCGTCAGACCCATGTAGAGGATCATCACCGCCGGAAACAAGGCCGGAGCCTGAGACACCATGTCCGGGTCCACCATACCGATCGCCAGGCCATGGATGAGGGTCGCGGCCACGGGCGATGCCTTGGCCAGCAGGACCAGCAGGATCACCGACCCGCAGGCGGCGAGCACGTTCGATCCCGGCCCGGCGAGCGTGGTCAGCACATCGCCTCGAACCACATTCTTGAAGTTGCGGGTGTTGACCGGCGTCGGGCGGGCCCAACCGACAAGAAACCTGCCGTACGGTCCGAGGAAGAGCATCGCCAGGGGAAGCAACACGGTGCCGACGGGATCGATGTGCTTGGCCGGGTTCAGGGTCACCCGCCCGAGCATCCTCGCGGTCTGGTCCCCAAGCCGGGATGCCGTCCAGGCGTGAGCCGCCTCGTGGAGGCTGAGCGAGAACAGCAGGATGACGAACTCGAAGACTTTGAAGAGGATCTGTTGCTGACTCATGATGGCGCACGCTGATCGTAGCATGCTGCCTGCCTGCTGCTTGCACGAGCGGAGGCGCGCAGCAGTTCGGGCTCCGCCGCGGCGCGGGCACGCCGTTGATCTGTCCTGACGCAGGCGCAGGTTTCCGTGCTCCCGTTGCGAGCCTCGGCGCTGCCAAGCACACGTTGCAGGATGAACTCCTCTGCGAGGAGCAGGCTGCACAAAGCCACGTACGGGATAAGTTCGCCAAAGATGCGAATCTCAATGAACAGCCCGAAATACAGCATGCACCCGAACCAGGCAGGGAGCATCCACAACCAGCTCCTCAGTACGGGATCCCGCAGCCTGCGCCGAACCGCAAGCATAGCCGGCAGCAGAAACCCTCCAGCGGCAAGCAGCTGGGGCCACGCGAGCGGGATGCAGAGGGTCGCGAGGTTGAGCAGGAGCCGCGGACCTGCCGCAGACGCATTGGCGGCGAAGCGGTGAGCGACCCACAGGCGCCAGCCCAGCCAGAAGGCAGCCATGACCGCGATCAGGAGAAAGGTGGAAGCCTTGGAGGCCTGTGCCCAGAAGCTTTGCCCGCGGCCCGCTCCTCTAGCCAAAGGAATAAGCAGAAGCAGCATCAACGATGTTTCGCGATTGCACGTGCTGAGCACAAAAATCAGCACGAACCAGGCTGGATGCTTCTCTGTGTAGATCAGGTAGCTCCCCAATGCGAAGAAGGCCATCGCCGGCATGTCCGCAGGAAAGCGATGCGCGTGGTAGGTCATGAGGGAGTAGGTGCTGTGGACCAGGAGGAGCACCAGTCCAAAGACAAAGGGAGCGAGTGCCTGCGTCCGGGAGCTGCGGCGGTACATCCGCTCCACTGCCCAGGCCGTCGCGAAGACCGAGAGCATATTGATCGCCGCTTCGAGAATGCCCTCGGGGCGTACCCCATGGGGAAACCAGGCACGCTGCAGCGTGAGCCACTGACCAGCCGCTTGCAGCAGGCTTGCCTGATGCGCCCAGCGCAAGGGCAGCATGAGGAGGAGACGGTACTGAAACGGGGTGCGTTCCAGCCCCAGCTCAAAGCGCCGTAAGTCCATCTGCGATTGCGTTCGCGCCAGGTAAAACCAGACGACCTGGACGGTGGCAAGCAGCTTCAGCGCCGTGACCGGCACGCGAGTGCCCAGCGCAGGGCGCCACCGAGGGCGAACGCAGCGGGGGTTGGAAGCCGAAGCGAGATCCAGGCTGCTAGCCGCCATGCGGGTCCAACCGTTCGAGAAGCACCGTGGACGCGTCCTGGTAGTCGACCCGCCAGCCACCGGTGTGCTTGAGCAGATACACCAGCGGCGTATCGGGCTCGAAAAGCACGTAGCGGATCTTGTACTTGGCTAAGATGGCGAGGCTGTTTTGCAGCCGCACCGCATCCAGGTAGTCCTTGAGCACGCCGCCATACTCGAAGATGTCAACGCGCGAGTCGATCAGGACCGGAATCTGGCGCAGGTGCCACTCCATGTAGCCGCCCCACAGGAAATCGTTGAAGACAGGTCCTTCCGGATGAAAGCTTTCGAGAAACGGGAGGGCCCGTTCCGGGAACGGCTTGCTTGCGTCGCCCGCTGTATCCGCATGGGCCGGAAGATGCCGAAGGACCAGCACCAGGAGCCCGCACACAATCAACCCGTTCAGCCAGGGCTTGTTCTTTGCGGCTCGATACGGCGGCAGGCCGTGCATCTCCTTCGCCAGCAAAGGAAAGATCAGGATGGCGGCAAGAAAAACAAATCGCGTGTAGGTGAACGACGCATATACGCCGATGGCAAGGTAGGCCAACTCATAGGGCGCCCATCTGCGGCGCTGCAAAAGCTGCGCCGCGAAGAGCAGGACCAGACAGGCCAGCAAGACATGCCCCCGGGTAGCGTGGAAGTTGAGCGATGCCCACTCCTCCACGTTGGCTACATTCAGCTTTTGCCGAAATGCCAGATCGAACGGGTAAGCCACTAGACGCCAGCCATACGGGTTTGCAAACAGGGCGATCGCGCTTAAAGCCGCACCGCAGGAAAGCGCACGACGCTGAGACCGGCTCCAGGCGCGGCCGGAGATCGCGCCCGCTTCTATGCTCACCCAGCCGCAGGCAATAAAAGCAGAAAGGAGAACCATTCCGATCAGCCATGAGCCGTGAGTGTTCACCCAGATCATGAAGAGGCAGGGCAGCATCCACTGGGCGCGCCTGAAGGCGCCAGGCCGATCGAGCGCGCAAGCCTGGAGCAGCAGAAGTTCCAGCACAAGACAAATCCAACCGAAGAGCAGGGTGCGGGGACCAAACGAGACCGTCGATAAAAAGGCAGCTGGAACGCAAACCAGCAGTGCGGCTTTGCTGCTCGCGCTGTACCTGTAGGCAAGCAGGAAGACACCTGCAAAGATGCCTTCGACCGCAAGAGCGGTAACAACAAACAGCCCCGTTGCGCCGAACAGATGCCAGCCTGCGTAGAAGGGCAACTCAGCCAGCCATTCGTGATTGATCCAGACAGCATTGGGGACGGTAAACGAATAAAGATCGCGATGCAGAAAGGCATGCGTCTGGAGCTGAAGCTGTGCGTTGCGCAGATGCCACCAGATATCCGGGTCTGCCATCGAGCGCGGAACAAACAAGAACACGCAGGTTGCGAGCACGTACAACAGGAGAGCAGGAAAACTAAGCAGCTGTTCGAGCGTACGGAGACGCGAATGAAGTGGAGCTTTCGCTATAACAGCCGTGCTCATCCCGGGTGCGCCCTCCTTTCTCTTTCCTGAGCTTGATCTGCCGATGTGCTTGCATGAGGCTAGCGCGGTTTGCCATCCTTTTCCGCCGGAACCCATGGCTGCGCAACACTTTGGTACCGCGGCATTCCGAATCAGGAATTTGCGCGAAACGCGCATGGAAAGCGCAGTTATCGCTTATGCATTCGGTAAATGGGGCTTGCCGACATCGTCAAGCAGGGCTCAAGACACTTCTGGGTAGCTCTGAAACGGTTCCTGGTTACGACCGTCATGTAGTGTTCCTGGCGTAGTTGTCGATAATCCAGGCAACGCTCATCTCGTCACGCAGTTCGCCACGATGTCCTCATGGCCGAGGGAGCAATACGCTGGAACTCAACAGGAGAAACGCCGCCATGAAGAATATGAAGCAGTTGGTTCTCGCCTTTGCGAGAGACGAGTCGGGACAAGACCTGATCGAATACGCCCTGGTCGCAGGATTGATCGGCTTGGGAGCAATCACGGCCATGGGCACCTTGAGCAGTGCTGTCGGAGATGCTTTCACAAGCGTTGCAAGCAAGCTCACAAACGCGGTCTAAGCGCGGTCTTATCGCCGACGCTACCATCCGTCCCCCCTCCGCCTTCTCGGCCTGGCAACAGCGGGAAGGACTGGGGTCTTTACCACCGCGTTCGATCCAAGAGCAGGTTGCTGTGGTCCACTCTTGGGCAGTCCGGGGTCGCAGCATTCGTTTTCTCGATCTTAAGTCGCGCCTTTCCAGACGACACAGATCGACCGTTTCCACCGTGTTCAGGAGACCACCCCTTCGCACCCGATTGGCTCGCGGCTTCGGCTCGCAGCCCGGCCCTGCTCTTGTCCTCAGCATGCTCCCCCGGAGGAATCCGGACCTTTCTCGAAGGATAGATCGCAGGCTTCGGTGCGCATGATGGCAGCTCCAACGGAACACCTTCTTTTTGCAGGACTGGCTCTGCTTTGCGCAGCCGTCGCGTCTGTGTATGACGTGCGGGAGCGTCGTATCCCAAATCGGCTCACCGGCCCGTGCCTGGCTGCCGGACTGATGCTGCACTGCGCGCTGGGAGGCTGGAGCGAATTGGGCTCCTCGGCGCTGGCTGCACTCGCGGCCGGCGGTATTTTCCTGCTCTTTTTTCTGGCAGGAGGCATGGGCGCGGGAGACGTCAAACTTATTGGCGCGGTCGGCGCCATGCTCGGCCCTGCCCCTCTTGCAATCCTGCTGTTGACGACCGTGCTCGCAGGCGCCGTATACGCGCTGGGGCTTGCCGGCTACCACGGACGCCTGCGACAAACGGCTCGCAACGTGGGCAGTCTTCTTCAACACCATGGCCGCCGCGGGCTTACCCCGCACCCTGAGATGAACCTGAGCAACGATAAGACGCTCAGGCTGCCCTTTGCCCTGCCGATTGCTACAGGGTGCCTGGCCGCCCTCGCAACCGTTGTCTGGACTGGAGGGCGCGCGTGAAGCAGCATCGCATCGTGGTCGCACTCCTGCTCTCGCTGGTCATCTCAGGGGGCTGCACCTATCTTCTTGCCCGCAAGATGAAGCTGGGCATGGCGCCTGCGCCGGTCGCTGATCTGCTCTACGCAGCGCCATCGCACACCCTGCAGACCGGCGAGATACTTAAGCTCTCCAGTCTTGAGGTAGTCTCCTGGCCCGGCAATAAGCCGCTGCGTACAGCGTTTCAAAAGCCGTCCGACCTTGTAGGCCGGGCAGTGCTCTATCCCATGGAGGCCGGCCAGCCGATACTCGACAGGGATGTATCCGCCGTCGGCGCGGGAGCCGGATTGGCCGGGAAGATCCCGGAGGGAATGCGCGCCCTGGCTCTGCGTTCCGATGAGGTCGCGGGTGTTGCAGGCTTCCTCACGCCCGGATCGCATGTCGACGTCCTGGTCACCTATCGTGCGGCGAGCTCCGGAGACCCGCAAACGGCAACAGTGCTCCAGAACGCGCAAGTAATCGCAGTAGGGCAGCGAGCCCAGCCCGATCCTGAAGGAAAGCCGGCACCCACCACCACCGTGGTGACGCTCTTGTTGAGTCCGGAAGAGTCGGAGCGGGCGGTCCTTGCGAGCACCCTGGGGATGGTGCACTTTGTGCTTCGCAACGGCGCCGATACGGAACAGCCGAAGAACGAACCCATGCTTCTTTCCATGCTTTCCGGTGCAGCACCGCCGGCGCCGCCTGCGTCCATTCCGCGGATAGCGCGACCTTTGTACCACGCCGCACCCACCGCTCCGGCCGGGATAGAGACCGTGCTGGGTACCGACAACGCCAATAAACAGGCAGGGAGTGGGCAGCCTTGAAGCCTCGACTGAGTCCTGAATGGTTTTCTACAACATTGCTGACGCACATGGCAGCCATGGTGCTACTGGCATACGCTCCCACACTGCCGGGACAAGACCCTGCAGCGATCCCTGCGGTCGAGGGTGGGCGGCCCACGATCCAGGCGGCGGCGGCGGGAGATACACTCCACGTGCCCGTTGGTCGATCGGTAGTCCTTACCTCGGCCGAGCCGCTGCGCCGCATCTATGTCGGCAATCCTTCGGTACTGCAGTCCTACACCTCCGGCCAGCGCGAGGTGGTCCTTACCGCCAAGGCCGTCGGCGTGAGCAGCATGGTGCTTTGGGACACCAGCGGCGGGCATCGGCTGTACACCATCTCCTCGGATTTGGACGCGGAGGCCTTACGCGGATCGCTCGATGAAGCCTTGCCCGGTTCGGGCGTCCATGTGGATGCAAGCGGCAGCAAGGTCTTCCTTTCCGGCACGGTCCCTGCCGACGCCGTCTCTGATACGGCTTTTAAATTGGCGTCCCTCTACTCCAAGGATGTCGTCAATTCGATTCGCGTGTCGCCGGCGCGTGGAAAACAGGTCGAACTGAAGCTCCGGATCGTCGAGGTAGACCGGACTCGACTGGAGCAGATGGGGATCAATTTTTTCTCCGGGGGGAAGAACACCAGCAGCACGGGCACGGCACAATTTGGCCAGACGACCATTACCCCCAACCCGATTGGCTCAGGTGGAGGCTTGATCACCCTTACCGACCCGCTCAATCTCCTGTTTTTCAACTCGGCCTTGAACGTCGGCGTGAATGTGCAGGACCTCGAGCAGAAGCAGATCCTCCAAGTGCTCGCAGAGCCTACGCTGACCACGATGAGCGGCATGCAGGCCCGCTTCCTTTCCGGCGGCGAGTTCCCTTTCCCGATCGTGCAGGGCGGTACGGGCAGTGCAACAGCTGTCACCATCACCTTCAAGCCGTACGGCGTCAAGGTTGACTTTACGCCAACAGTCAACGCCGACGGATCGATCCATCTCAAGGTCAATCCCGAGGTCAGCACACTGGACTATAGCAATTCGGTCACGATCTCGGGTTTCACCATTCCGGCTCTTTCCACCCGCAGAGCCGAAACAGAAGTGGAGATAAAAGATGGTCAAAGCTTTGTCGTCTCCGGGCTGCTTGACCATCGCGTGACGGATAACGTCAACAAGGTTCCGGCGATCGGCGACATCCCTCTGCTCGGCCAGGTCTTTCGATCCAAGAGCTTTCAGCACTCCATCATCGAACTGGTTGTTCTTGTTACCGCACACGTGGTTGACCCTCTCAATGATGCGCAAAAGATCGTCGAGCCCAAGATGGCGGTTCCTGTGATGGAGACGCACAGTTTCGACGCGGCCATGCACAAGGACTGGAAAACAGCCGACCCGGCGACATCGGCGCCAAAGGCGGAAACCAAGTGAGCGAATCGAGCAGGCTGGATAGACCGACGCAGGCGGTGTTTTGTGTATGTGCTGACGAAGGGGTGGTCAGCGCAGCGACGGCAAGCGCTGAGAAGCTCGATGGCGCAGTCTTCTTCGGCGAGTTTCGGGACTATATCTCCGCGGATAAGCGGCCTCAGTTTTCACCGGCACTGAAAAGCGCCCATACCTGCGTTGCGCTGGTGGACTTTGACAAGGATAGCGCTCTCGCACTCGAAACCGCGGAACGATTACAGCAGATCTTCCTCAAACGGATCAGTATCGTAGCCGTCGGCAGCGGACTGGATGCGCAGCTGCTTCTGCGCGCCATGCGCGCCGGGTGCACCGAGTATCTCAGCAAGCCGGTGCAGGTGCCGGAGCTGCAGTCCGCGCTTGAGCGCTTTCGCGAGCAGATGTCGGCCGATCTGCGCCAGGGAAGCAGCACCGGACGCGTCATCGCTTTCTTCGGAGCCAAAGGTGGCGTAGGCACAACGATCCTGGCCGTGCACCTGTCCACATTTCTAGTGAGGGAACACGGGAAGAAAGTGTTGCTCATCGACCACAAACATCAGCTTGGCCATGTCGCCTTGTACTTAGGCCTTAAAGATACTCGCTATCACTTTGACGAGTTGCTCCGCAACGTAGATCGCCTTGACGTGGAACTGCTGAACGGCTTTGTCATCCGTCATGAGAGCGGGCTGGATGTGATTGCTTCGCCGGAGACACCTTCTCTTGTCCACCACGAGAGCAAAGGGGATGAACTCGAGCGCGTCATGGATTTTCTTCGCCGCGAATATGATTACATCCTGGTCGACTCGTGGGTAGGCTACCAGGACGCCAAGGTCTCGATCATCGATCTGGCGGACGAAATCTACCTGGTCTCTACGCCGGACGTAGCTTCGCTGCGTGACCTGGCCAGGCTGGTTGAAAGCATGAGCCTTACCGACCTGGCAATGAGCAAGCTGAGGCTAGTCCTCAATCGCTCCACGGCAGAAGACTCCCTGAATGTGTCGCAGATTCAGAAAGCAATTCGCTTCCCTGTCTCGGTCGGTATCGCAAACAACTACCTGGAGTTGATGCGCGCCATCAATGAAGGCAAGCCGGTTCTTCCGTCAGCGAAATCTTTCTTCACCCAGCAACTCTTAAGCTGGTCCAACCAGATTGTGCATGGGAGCGCTCCAGAAAAGCCGGCCGTCAAGAAGCGCGGGTTCGGCTTCCTAAAACTCTCTCGACAGCCATGATCCGCTTTATGGCGCGGAACTGCCCGGGAGGAACTGAACGGATTCAGGCAATCTGCCGATGGACTCTCCAGCATCGCGCGGGATGCGGAACTCCAATGCAGGGAGACACAGATGTCTGAAGTATCGCTGTACATGACGCCGCCCTCCAAGCCTGTCGCCATTGCCGAACAGCGCGTCACGGCGGTGCTCACCGATGAAGCACGACACGTCTTGAAAACAGCCGTGCACAACGAGCTGATCAAGCGGATGGATTTATCGAAGCTGGCCTTGATCCAGGCGGACGGGGTCAGCGGCCGTCCGCGCCTGCTTGCCATCATTGTTCAGCTGGTGGGCGAGCAAAGCGTTCCCCTCAGTGCGGCAGACCGCGACCTGCTTGCCAAGGAAGTGCTCGACGAGGTATTCGGGCTCGGCCCTCTTGAACCCTTGCTCCAGGACCCCACCGTCTCCGACATTCTTGTAAATACCTTTAGCCAGGTCTATGTCGAACGGCGCGGCGTCATTGAACGGACCAACATCGTCTTCAAAGACAACGCACACCTGATGCATATCATCGACAAGATCGTCTCTGCGGTCGGACGGCGCATCGATGAGTCCTCGCCGATGGTGGACGCGCGATTGCTGGACGGCTCGCGCGTCAACATCGTGATTCCGCCGCTCGCCGTGGACGGCCCACTGCTCTCGATTCGACGCTTCGGGTCCAAGCCTCTTGGCGCGCAGGATCTTCTTCGCTTTCAAGCTTTGACGCCCCAGATGCTCGAAATGCTGCGCGGCGCCGTCAAGGCCCGCTTGAACATCATCGTTTCCGGCGGCACCGGCGCCGGAAAGACGACCCTGCTCAATGTCATCTCGAGCTTCATCTCCTCCGCGGAAAGAATCGTCACGATCGAAGATTCGGCAGAACTGCAGGTAAAGCAGGAGCATGTCGTACGACTGGAGTGCCGGCCGCCCAATCTTGAAGGAAAGGGCGCCATTCGCCAGCGCGAGCTGGTCATCAATGCGCTGCGTATGCGGCCCGACCGCATCATCCTTGGCGAGGTCCGCGGCGAAGAAGCGCTTGACATGCTTCAGGCCATGAATACCGGCCATGACGGATCGATCACGACCGTGCATGCGAACAGCCCGCGCGATGCCATCGCCCGCGTGGAAACCATGGCCATGATGGGCACGCTGGCACTCTCAGAGAAGGCGGTGCGCGCGCAGATAGCCTCTGCGGTGGATCTGATTGTGCAGGTCTCGCGCATGAGCGACGGGAGCAGACGCATTACGCACATCAGCGAGATCACCGGTACGGCGGGCGACTTGATCAGCATGCAGGATCTTTATGTCTTCCAAAAGCAGGGGCTTGGTCCCAACGGGCGAGTAAAAGGAAGGTTTGTCTATTCCGGCATCGTCCCTAAGTTCTCGGACCGACTGCGGGCAGCCGGGATTCATCTCGACGCAAGCGCCGCGGAAGAAATCGTGGAAGTCTGAGGAAGATGGCTGCCGTGGAGGACCCTTCGTGCTGCTAGGAACCTTTCTGCTCCTCCTGCTGATCAGCTTCAGCATCATGCTGGCTGGTACGCGATCCAGGCACATCTCCAAAACGCTGAAGCTTCGCCTGGCCGGTATTCGCGACGGTTCGGTCAGCATGAAAACGGGAGCGCCCCTGCTGGACCTCACAGAGGGCGAGCGACCAGGCTTCTCCGTATTTGTGGGTGAGTTTGCCTCCAGGTTCCAGCTTGCGAGGACCCTGTCCAGGCTGATTCTTCATGCGGGCAGCCAGAGCTCGGTAGGCAGCGTGCTGCTCCAATGCATGACCTGCGGCTTTGGAGCGTTTGTGTTGAGCCTGCTGCTTATCTCCATAGCACCGGTTGCGATTCTCGCCGCGTGCGCGGGCGCAGTGCTGCCCATCCTTCTGCTGCGATACAAACGCGGCAAACGGCTCAAAAAGTTCAGCGTTGCCATGCCCGACGCGATCGACCTGATGGCACGCTCCCTGCGCGCCGGCCACTCGATCAGCGCCTCGCTCGAGGTGATCGCCGAGCAATCCCCCGAGCCGCTTGCCGGCGAATTCGATCGCGTCTTCCAGCAGCAGCGCTTCGGACTGCGGTTCCGCGATGCGCTCCTGGAAATGGCCGATCGCATCCCCTCACCCGACCTCCACTTTTTGATCACCGCGATTCTTGTACAGCGCGAAACGGGTGGAGACCTGACCGAGATTCTGGATCGCACAACGCACGTGATTCGCGAGCGCGTCCGGATTCAGGGCGAAGTACGCGTTTACACCGCACAAGGCCGGCTTACCGGCTGGATTCTCAGCCTGCTTCCGCTGGTTCTGCTCACCATGATCAACGTAATCAGCCCGGGCTATTCGCACCTGCTTTTTACGGACCCTTCAGGGCAGAAGATGTTGTACGCCGGTGGCGGCCTGATCGCGGTCGGCGCCTTCCTCATCAGCCGTATCGTGGACGTAAAGGTTTAATCCACGCCTCCCTACCAAGGATGCACACCCATGACTCTCTTGTTGATGTTTGCACTCGGACTCACGCTGTTCTTTTCTCTCATCCTGGTGCTCTCCTACGCGAGTTCTCGCGGAACGCGCATCGCCTTTCGGCGGATGCTCCAGGTAACGGAGCAAAACCGCCGCAGCAAGGAGCGGGTCTCACTTCTCAATCAGCTGAGCACATTCGCTGCAGAGCGGGTGCATAGCTTCCGCATACGCCTTGGTTTGTCTGAGACAGCGACGCTGCGCAGCCGCATTACCCAAGCTGGGTATCGAGGTGCTTTCGCGGTCGATCTTTACGTCGCGGCGCGGGTGCTCGGTCCGGTCGGTTGCCTGATTGCCGGCTCGCTCGTTCCTTCAAACCGCGGCTTCTGGATGATCTCGCTGCCGGCAGTGGCCTACCTTGTACCGGACATCCTGCTGCAGCAGCTTGTCCGCAGACGGCGCGAACGGGTCCGCCGCAGCCTTCCTGACGCAATCGATCTCCTTGTGATCTGCGTCGATGCCGGCCTCGGCCTCGACCAAGCCATGCTTCGCGTCGGCCAGGAGCTTTCCGTCAGCCACCCGGAGATCACCGGCGAACTGCTCCAGATCAACCAGGAGCAAAGGGCCGGGAAGCCCCGTCTGGAGGCCTGGCAGGACATGCTCTCGCGTGTAGACGTGCCCGACCTGCATGCATTCGTCAACATGCTCACGCAAACAGAACGGTTCGGGACCCCGATCGCGAGAGCCTTGAGCAACTTCGCAGATGGATTACGCTTGAAGCGGCGGCAGGCGGCGGAAGAAATGGCTGCCAAAACGACAGTCAAGATTATCTTCCCACTCGTTCTTTTCATCTTTCCCAGCTTATTTATTGTGTTGCTCGGGCCGGCGGCACTTACTATCTCGCGCGGGCTGTCCACCATGGGTAAATAGCGTGCAGAAGCGCTCCGACGCTGTTCCAAAGTGGACTGACGAGAGTAACCAAAGCCCTCGATTGC
Organism: uncultured Acidobacteriaceae bacterium; assembly: GCA_964246065.1. GTDB lineage: Bacteria > Acidobacteriota > Terriglobia > Terriglobales > Acidobacteriaceae > EB88. The sequence continues at coordinate 221 of CAXTPL010000095.1, read as the reverse complement.
GGGTGGCGATCCACGAAAACAGTGTTTAGCTAGTGTTGCGACGCTTGAGAAACAGTGAAGCTCGTGAGAACTCTGATTGAGCCTGCATACAGCGCCGTACGCGGCGACGTAAGGATCCACGCTCCCGGGCGGGAAAGGAGCTCCAAATGGATACAGTGTTGATCGTGCGAGTGACCGCAGCCATTCTGTTCGTGGTTGTTCTGTTTGTCCTGGTGATGCGC
>CAXTPL010000094.1:11750-13460 GCA_964246065.1 uncultured Acidobacteriaceae bacterium | reverse complement strand
TCCCGTGCGGTCGCGAGCTTAGAAGGAGAAGCCGTCAAGGGCCCTTGCTGGGTGATGGGAGCGGCGCCCGTCGCCGCGTCGGAGCTGCCCGCCGGCGTGCGGCCGCAGCCCGCAACAACGAGCAGGCAGGCTGCCACTGCCACCCGGCATTGGAAAGGAAGGAAACCTCTCATGCAGCAAGCAGACCAATCGGCATAGCCTTTGCGATGCGGACTGGTGCGCCCCGGAGGCATATGCCCGGCAAAACGCTTCATCGCCGCCCCTCGGCAGGCTGCCAGGCCGCCCGGCGCGACTTGGCGACGGCATCAAGCACTCCGTTTAGAAAGTTGATCGACTCCGGCGCCGAGTAGCGGCGGGCAATCTCCAGGGCCTCGTTGATCACGATCGGCGGCGGGGTCGACGGAAAGCCGATCAGCTCGGCAATCGCCATGCGGAGCACGTTTCGATCGACGGCCGGCATGCGCTCCATGCGCCAGTGCGCGGAGTGTTTCTCGATGGTGTCGGTAATCTCTTCTTCGCGCACGTTGGCTACCCGATACAGGTCTTCGGCAAAGCCGCGGGTGTCCGGGTCCACCGCATCGCGCGCCTCCCAAAAGGTCTTGCGTACCTGCTCGGGGCTTTGCTTGCCAATGTCGGCCTGGAAGAGCATCTGCATTGCCAGCTCGCGCGACTTGCGGCGCTTGCCTGTGGTCACGCTCATCGGGCCGCACCCTGCGCGGCCCCGGCCACACCCTGCGGCATTGCGGCAGCCTGGCCGGCGAGCTTGCGATGCAGCGAGACCATTTCGATCGCGGCTGAGGCCGCCTCAAATCCTTTGTTGCCGGCCTTCAGCCCGGCCCGGTCAAGCGCCTGCTCGAGCGTTTCGCAGGTGAGCACGCCAAAGGCGTGCGGAATGCCGGTCTCCTGCTGCGACTGGCCGATGCCGCGGGATACCTCGTTGTAGATAGCCTCATAGTGGGCCGTCTCCCCGCGCAGCAGGACCGCAAGCGTGACGATGCCATCGACGGTGCTCGACTCGGCCAGCTTGCGAGCAGCGTCCGGCACCTCCCACGCACCGGGCACCCGCACGAGGCGCACATCCTCATACCGGGCGCCGGAGCGCAGCAGCGCATCGAGCGCCCCTTGCAGCAGACGGTCGGTAATGACCGAGTTCCAGCGCGCCACCACGATGCCGAAGCGCATCCCGGTCGCGACCAGGTCGCCCTCCAAAGCCGCAGGCCGCCCTTGCAGCGGATCTGCCCACTCCCAAACCACCAACGGCACACCGGGCACCGGCTCAACGGAAAACTGCCGGGACTTCCAGGTGGTTTCCTGCACAGGAGTCAGCCGGCGTGCACCCTCCTCAGCGCCAAAGACCCGATCAAGCCAGAGCCGGGCGGCATCGCGCACCGCCTCCAGGCTCGTCACTTCAAGAAACAGTTCCGCCGCAGCGCCGGAAGGGGTTGCGTCCAACCCCTCAACCAGGCCGTCCACTATCTCGAGCGTACCCAGCGGGGCGCGAAAACTGCAGCCGCGGCTACGCTCGTCTTCAAACCGCCGGCCGGGCTCCAGGCCCAGCGCCTCAAGGAAGCTCGCCAGCCGGTCAAACACAGCCGGGGTGCTCGCCGGACGCACCAATGTCATGCCCTTGATCATCTCTTCACTCTAGCAGCATCGGAATGGCCGACAGCATGGGTGCATCTAGCCGCCGTATAGGTTTCACGGTAGTCT
>CAXTPL010000094.1:9839-11740 GCA_964246065.1 uncultured Acidobacteriaceae bacterium | reverse complement strand
GGTAGTCTCAGGGCATATGGTTCGGGCATTTACCAATGACCTTCGGCGCTCCCTTTGGAAAGCCTTTGGGAACAATGCCTTCACCATTGCCAAGGCCGCCGCCTATTCGCAGCTTTTGAGCCTCTTTCCTGCCTTGCTGGTCGGCACCACGCTGCTTGCCAAAGCGCCCACTTCTGAGTTCGTGCGCGGCGATGTTCGTTCGATGCTGGTAGACCTGCTGCCGTCGGATACGATGGCGCTGGCGCAGCACTACTTCGACTCCAATCCAGGCCGCTCGCATCGGCTGCTGCTCTCAGCCGGAGCGCTTGCCGTGGCCGCTGCCGCGGGCGTCATGCTGTCGCTGATGGAAGGCTTTCGCCGCGCCTACCGGCTGCCGCGCGGCGGTTTCGGCTTCTGGCGGGAGCGCCTGGTGGCATTTGCGCTCATCCCTTCCACGCTTGTGCCCATGCTCTTCGCTACGGCCTTTGTCGTCTTCGGCCACCAGATCGAGTTATGGATGATCGACAACGCCGACCATACTCTGCGGCCGCTGGTGCTGATGCTTTGGCGGTGCGCCCGCTGGATGATTGCCATGGGCGGCAGCGTTTGCGTGCTGATGGTGATCTACCATTTCGGGGTCTCGCTCCGGCCGCCCTGGCGCTGGACGCTGCCGGGCGCGGTGGTGGCCACCCTGGGCTGGTTCGCCTCAACCATGCTCTACGGCTGGTATGTGACTCGCTTTGCCAACTACTCCATCGTGTATGGACCGCTCGGCGCCGGCATCGCCACCATGGTCTGGCTGTATATCGTCTCGCTCGCCGTGCTGATCGGCGCCGAGTTCAACGCGCAGGTGTATCCCCTGCTCCATGCCACGTCGCGCTGGCCGGCAGTCTTGCCGGACGGCAGCCAGGCCCCGGTAGGCTTCCCGGAAGAAACGCCCTCCGTGCAGCTTGGCCGCTGACCGCAGCCGGCGTGCCTACCACGCGGGCGAGGCGATAGAATCGAGCGGGTTGTTGTTCGGAAAAGACTGGAACACCTGGCGACCTTTTGATCTGCCCTGGGGGATGGATGAATTTGATGGAGATACAAGCGAGCGTTCCGGGCACCATGACCAGCGGCGGACAGCCTACAGGGGATCACTTTCGCCGCGCCAAGATCGTCGCTACCCTGGGTCCCGCCTCCAATACTGAGGGAACCTTTCGTGCGCTGGTCCGCGCGGGCCTCGATGTGGCCCGGCTGAACTTTTCCCACGGCTCGCACGCGCAAAAGCTGGAGCTGATCCAGATGGTGCGCAAGGTTGCCGAAGAAGAGGCCAAGCCCATCTGTATCCTGGCTGACCTGCAGGGGCCCAAGATTCGTACAGGCAAGCTGGTCGACGGCAAGCCGATCCTGCTGGAAACCGGACAAAAGCTCACCATTACTCCGCGCAACATTCCTGGAACAACCGATCTGATCAGCACCACCTTCCTCACGCTCGCTGAAAATCTCGAACCCGGAGCACGGATCCTGCTTTCAGACGGACTGATCGAGCTCCACGTCCTCCGCATCGGGACCGACACCGGCGCCGAAGATGTGGAATGCACGGTGATCAATGGCGGGATCCTCGGCGAATCGAAGGGGATCAACCTGCCCGGGGTCGCAGTCAAGGTTCCGGCGTTGACAGAAAAAGACGCGATCGATCTGGACTTTGTCATCCAGGCCGGCGTGGACGCGATTGCCCTCTCGTTTGTCCGCAATGCCGAAGATGTGCGCCTAGTCAAGGAGCGCATCGAGGCCCAGCACGCCGATACCTGGATCATCGCCAAGCTCGAAAAGCCGCAGGCGATAGAAAACCTCGACGAGATCCTCGAGATCGCCGACGGGGTCATGGTCGCGCGCGGCGACCTCGGCGTCGAAATGCCGCCGGAAAAAGTCCCGGCGAT
>CAXTPL010000094.1:5716-9829 GCA_964246065.1 uncultured Acidobacteriaceae bacterium | reverse complement strand
TCATCACGGCCACCCAGATGCGCGAGTCGATGATCGAGAACCCGCGCCCCACCCGCGCCGAAGCGTCCGACGTCGCCAACGCTATCTATGACGGTACCGACGCTGTCATGCTGTCGGCCGAAAGCGCCGCCGGCAAGTACCCTATTGAGGCCGTCAAGATGATGGCCAAGATTGTGGTCGAGACCGAGGCCCACATCCGGGACTTCCCCTCGCATACCGGCCCACAGCGTCGCAGCCATTCAGTTACCGTGCCCGAGTCCATCTGCGAGTCGATGGCGCACGCGGCCGTCGACCTCGATATTCGCGCCATCGCCATCTTTACAGAGACCGGCGCGACGGCGCGCCTGCTCTCAAAGTACGGCCCCAAGCCGCCGGTCATCGCCATGTCGGCGGTGCCGAGCGTGATCCACCGGATGAATCTTCTGCGCGGCGTCTTCCCCATGGCCTGCGGAAAGTCCGCGCCCACCGAGCACATGATCGAAACGGTCGAGCAGCTGCTCGAACAAAGCAAATTCGCGCACCGGGGCGACATCGTGGGGATTGTGGCCGGCACGCAGACCAGGACCGGCGCGACCAACTTCATGCGGCTGCATGTCCTGGGCGACCTGGTGAAGTAAGTCGGAAGAGCATCGCTGGTTGGCCTGCTGAGCGCGATGCCGAAGTTGTGGTCGCGTGCTTCGCTGTTACAAGGCGGCAATGATCTCGAAGCGGTGAGCGCACCGTCCGCTTGGACGCGGTCGCTAGACCGGGCGACCCACTGCCTTGCCTCACGCGTGCGACACCCATCCGAGCTGTGTACGCGACGGCGCTCCCCATTCTCCCCGCCGACTCCAAAGGTTCTCCTGCTGACTGTGCCGAAGGTTTTGCGGTAAGCTTCACACCTATGGGCACGCTGCTCCCTTTCCATGCGCTCACCACTCCCCGGAGACTGGTTATCGACCCGCCGATGACCGATGCAGAGTTGTTCCGTTTTTGTTTGGAGAATGAGGTTCTGCGCGTCGAGCGGACCAGAGAAGGTCTTATTGAGATGAATGCCCCCGCAGGCGGCGAAAGCAGCTCAGCCAATGCCGAGATCTCGTACCAGCTCGTCGCCTGGTGGAAGAAGCACAGGCAGGGCAGCGTCTACGACTCCAATGCCGGCTTCCATCTGCCAGACGGCTCGATGCTTAGCCCCGATGCCGCCTACGTGACGGCGGAAAGACTGGCAGCAGTGACTCGCGAAGATCGGCAGGGTTTCCTCCCGCTCTGCCCTGACTTCATCATCGAGCTGCTGTCTAGAACCGACCGCTTCACAACGACGCGGCGCAAGATGGAGCGATGGATTGAGAACGGAGCTCAACTCGCGTGGCTTATCGATCCCTACAGGCAAACAGTGTTCGTGTCTCGGCCGGGCAAGCCCATCGTGACTGTCGAGAACAGCGTGCTTGAGGGCGAAGGGCCGATTGCCGGCCTTGTTTTTGACCTCGCCGCCGTGTGGGAGTACTACCGGCTTTGAGCCGCGGCCACCGCTTCCACTCCATGGCCCGGGCGTCGGAAGGGGCCGCGATGCTCCGGATCCTGATCGACCGGTTGCCAGCTCTTGCGCACGGCAGGCCGGCACTTAGGCCGGGACGCGGCGGTCAGCCCCAGGCAGCGCTCGCCCCGACCTCGGAGTTCGTGCCAGGCTCGGCATCGTCGCCCAGTGGCTCTTCTAAGCCGATAGCGCCGGCAGCCTCCGCAGCAAATCGCGCCTCAAAAAAGCCCTCGACCGCATCGAGCACGGCATGGCCGGTCTTTGCCTCGTAGATAGCCTTACGGAGCGCGCCGCCGCCTGCCACCCCATGCGTAAACCAGCTTGCAAACTGCTTCATCTTGCCCTGGGCCTCGCGCGGTCCATCCTTCAAGCCCATGCGCTCCGCAGGTTCGTCGTCGAGCAGCATTTTGAAGTAGCCGCGGATCAAGCGATGGCGGTCCAGTTCGGTCGGCCGGTCATACGCCCCGGTGGCCGTGTACTGCGCGATCTGGCGAAAGATCCAGGGATTGGCCGGGGCGGCGCGGCCGATCATCACGGCGTCGCACCCCGTTGCCGCGACCATGGCGCAGGCATCCTCCGGCGTCCGGATGTCGCCGTTGCCGATCACCGGGATGCGCACCGCATCCTTGACGGCGGCGATGTACTCCCAGCGCGCCTGGCCGGAGTAGCCGTCCTCCCGGGTACGCGCATGCAGCGCCACTGCTTGGATGCCGCACTCCTGGGCAAGACGCGCCAGCTCTACGCAGACGATACTTTTGTCATTCCAGCCCATGCGGAACTTGACGGTGAAGGGAATGGCGACTGCGGCCCGGACCGCTTCAAAGATCCGGCCGATCAGCGGCAGGTCGCGCAGCAGCCCGGAGCCGCCATTGCAGGCAACCACACGCTTGGCCGGGCAGCCCAGGTTCAAATCCACCGTGTCAAAGCCGGTCCCTTCAATGATGCGCGCAGCTTCCGCCAGCGTTTCCGGATTGGAACCGAAGATCTGGGCGGCAATCGGGTGCTCATCCTCGTAGAAGGTAAGGTACCGTCGCCGCTTGATCTCCCGCATGCGCGCAAGGCCGTCGGCGGAGGTGAACTCCGTCATCACCAGGCCGCATCCGGATTGCCGATTGGTAATCGGTTGATCGACCGACGGCGCTGGTTCTGAGCTCGCGACGCCCGGTCCTGATCGCGCCTCGCCCGCAGAACTGAACAGGCTCGCATTGCGGATGAAGCGGCGGAATACCGTATCCGTGACCCCGGCCATCGGCGCCAGCACGGTCGCAGGCGCAACCGCAACCCCGCCGATGGCAAAGCCCGCAGGCACACGCCCGTGGACCGGCATGGAGTGGATCGTCGGGTTATCCCAGCTCTTCTTCATGTAGGTATCGCGTTGCATCTTGAGCGGCCCTCAAGAACAGCAAAGCCCCCGCCTCGGCGAGGGCCCTGCTCCACAGGTGAGGAGACGCGGAAGCTACTTGCCGGCTGCCGTCGTTGCCGCATCCGACTTGGCGTACTTGCGGCGGAAGCGTTCGACGCGCCCTGCCGTGTCGACCAGCTTCTGTTTGCCGGTAAAGAACGGATGACAGGCGGCGCAGATTTCTACGTGGATATCGCCCTTGTGGGTCGAACGGGTGGGGAAGCTCGTGCCACAGGCACACTTGACTTGAATCTCGCTGTAACCGGGGTGGATGCCTTCTTTGGCCATCGGGAGTGCCCTTTCCTGCGTTCCTTGAGAGTTGAGACCGCAGCTGCCCCTGGCGCAACCCTGTTTGGCGGGTCGCGTAGCGGGGAGTAGTGTCTCTTTGATGGTACCGCAGACCGCGTCGATCCAAAAGATGGGCCCCGGCGGAATGAAATACTAGGAACTTGGGGGTACGGCGATGACTGGGCAAACCTGCGAAAAATGCGACGGCATGGGCATGCTGGTGAACAAGCAGCCAGACGGTCGTTTTCTAGCCGACCCTTGCGAGTGCCGCGTGTCGCTGCGCAACGAGCAGCTGCATCGGCGCAGCGGCATCCCGGAGCGCTACAAGCGATGCACGCTCGGGAGCTACAAGCTGTATAACGGCGCGCACGCCAGCCTGGCAGAGGCGAAGCGTGTCGCCAGGGATTTCGTTGCCAACTACCACACCATCCCGCGGGGCACCGGGCTGCTTTTTACCGGGGGTGTGGGAACCGGGAAGACCCACCTGGCGGTCGCCATTCTGCAGGCCCTGGTGCTTGAGCAGGGTGTCAAGGCACTCTTTTGTGATCACCGGCAGCTGCTTAAATCCATCCACCACTCCTACAATCCCAACGTGCCGATCACCGAGCTCGAGGTCCTTACCCCGGTCTTTGACGCCGAGGTGCTGATCCTTGATGAGCTTGGCTCGGCCAAGAAAACGGAGTGGGTTTCCGATATCGTCGAGCACATTCTGAATCGCCGGTATAACGACAACCGAACCACCATCATCACGACCAACTACCCGAATGAGCGGGCTGGAAGAGCAGCTCTGGCAGTGGCCAAGCAGAGCAGGAAAGGGGAAACCGGCAGCGCTTCTTCGGCGCCGCCCACTTCGCCCACAGCTGCCCCCGCAGCCGACTTCGAAAACCATCCCGCACTGCTCGGACATATC
>CAXTPL010000094.1:0-5706 GCA_964246065.1 uncultured Acidobacteriaceae bacterium | reverse complement strand
GACATATCTTCTCGATGGACTCCATGCTGGGTACAGGATCGCAGGACCGCAGCAAGGCAGGCAGACCGGACGAGCAACCGGCTCCCCGACCGGTCGGGTGGGCGCCCGCTCCCGCGGTATCCGCTGTGGCACCGGCCACGGCGCCGGCTTCTGATCTCGAAATGGCGAACAAAGGTGTGGCTGCCGAAACTCTGGGGGATCGCATCGGGGAGCGCATGCTTTCGCGCCTGGCCGAGATGTGCGTGGAGGTACGACTTGCAGGAGACGACTACCGGAGAAAGGAGAAAAAAGCGCAGTTCAGCTGAGTGGCCGCTGCGTTGGTTCCGAAAACTAGAACCAAGCCGTAAGCAACACCAGCATGGCAGCGGCAAGGATGGCGCCCTTGTACACCGCGTCCTGGTGAATGGCGCCGAGCCTGCTGTGGAGGGCATGGGTATCGGTGTGCAAAGGCATCGGCGATCCTCGTCTTCGGAGCGGTCCATCCAGGAAACGCAGTTTGATCGTGAGAAGTTTCGCGAGCACCTCGGAAAGGCCCGAAACTCTCTCGTTCTTTGTCTCTCGGGGCTTAGACGCAGTGTGCTTGATCCGAGGGGTTCCTGGGCGTGCAAAGTTGGTGAAAATTGCTCCGGGGAGTTACCAAAGGCCAACGTGCAGGGTCCAGCCTGCCTGAATCGCACCCGCACCGGCTTCGATAGAGACCGAGGAGATAAGATGCCGGTATGCCCGAGCGTCCGAACGACCATTCCGACCATTCCGTCGGTGAGCACGAGGCCCGCCGGGAGCCTAGCCCCGGGCCCAGCCGGGAGCCAATCTCGCTGCAGGGCCGGGCAGCGCCGGCCGAACCGCGCTCGCCTCTGCCCTGGATTATTGCGGCCGTGGCGGTGCTGCTCGTCCTCGCCGCGCTCCTGCTTGCCGGACGTCGCAAGGCCGACACCAACCCAGGCGGCGCCGGGCTTGCAGCTCCGGACGCATACGCAGCGCAGCTGCCGCTTACCGGCATCCAGATGAGCGAGTCCGCCAATCTTTCCGGCGGCAAGGTGACCTACCTGGATGGGCAGATCCGGAATAGCGGTGGCAGAACGGTGCGGGGGATCACCGTGCAGATCGCCTTCCGCAACGCGCTCCACCAGATCGCTCAGAAGGAGACCATGCCTTTGAACCTGATCCGCACCCGCGAGCCCTACGTGGACACGCAACCGGTAGGCGCCGCACCCTTGACGCCGGGCGCGGCCCGCGAATTCCGCCTCATCTTCGACCATGTGACCGATCAATGGGACGGAGCGTACCCGGAGGTTCGAATCATCGCGGTCGATCTTCGCTGAAACAGCGTGGCCTGGCTCCGGTCGAGCTTTAGCCGGCCTTCAGCAGAGGAAGGCTCGCCGCCGCCTTCAGCGTCGAGGTGGATACAGCCGAGGAGCTCGTAGTGGTGATCGGGATGATCCCCAGGTAGGAGTTCACCGTTTCGATCGATGTTCCGAGCGAGGCGGCAATCTGCGCGATGGTCTGGCCCTGGTGCAGCAGATCGTGTGCCTGAGCGCCAGGAGAGAGTGTGACCGTGTCCTGGCTGGGCTCGCCTGCCGCGCTGGTCTGCCCCGCAGACCGGGTAATCTCGATGGGTTGGGGAACCGGGGATGCTTCTTCGAACGTGCTTACATGTGCGCCATACACTGCTTCAACCATGGGAGTCCTTCCTTTCGGTTCTGGACCAGGTGCGAATGCTGCGAATGCGTATGGGACCTATCGGCATGGAAGGTGAAGCTGTTCAGGACTTTCGTGTGCATTTTCCCGAAACGGGAAGGCATTTCGGCCCTTCGACAATCGTTGACATTTAATAACTATTATCGTTAGACTTAGAGTTGTGACAGAGCAGGAAGCCAACCAGTTCCGCAAGGTGTGCGAGCAGTCAGGTCTTGCGGTCACCCACCAGCGCCAGGTGATCTACGAGGTGCTCACGGGCATCGACGGACACCCCAGTCCGGAGGAGGTATACGCCCGGGTCAAGCGGCGCATCCCTTCCATCTCGCTGGCTACGGTGTACAAAAACATCCACCTGTTTATTGAAAGCGGCATCTTTCACCAGGTCAGCCTCCACCATGGCTCGATGCGGGTGGAAACCAACCATACAGAACATCACCACCTGGTCTGCACCGGGTGCAAGTCCATAGTCGATATCGACGCAGCATTGCTCGGCCTCGCACATCTTGAAGATCGTCTCCCGGGCGGTTTTCTGGTCAAGCGTCTGGCTGTCGATGTACTGGGATTATGCCAGGCATGCCAGCTGGCGCAGCAGGCATCCCTCAACCCGGAAACGGCTTTGCCGAAGCAGCCAGCCCTGCACTGATCCACAAGCTTCTCTCCCGCTACCCGGCGAGCGGAGTCCCCGCGCCTCAGCCCCCATGCTGAGCGCTATTGAACAGCATTAGCTTTAAAAAACAGGCACGCACAGGCTTGCGCCTCCCTGCGTCCATAGGAGCCCCATGCTTACCGTAGGCGAGCAGTTCCCTTCCTTTTCCGTGACCGCCGTTGTTTCCCGCGATCGGGACAAAGCCTTTGAAACCATCACCGACCAGAGCTTCGCCGGCAAATGGAAGGTGTACTTCTTCTGGCCGAAGGACTTCACCTTTGTCTGCCCCACCGAGATTGCGGCTTTTGGCAAGCTCAACCAGGAGTTTGCCGACCGCGACTGCCAGCTGCTCGGCGCCAGCACCGATTCTGAGTTCGTGCACCTGGCCTGGCGCAACAACCATGACGATCTGAAGAACCTGCCCTACCCCATGCTTTCCGATATCAAGCGTGACCTGTGCGAGCAGCTCGGCATCCTGGACCTGAAGGAAGGCGTGGCGCAGCGTGCCACCTTTATTGTCGACAGCGAAAATGTCATTCGCTTTGTCTACGTCACGGACTTGTCGGTCGGCCGCAACCCGCAGGAAGTGCTGCGCGTGCTGGACGCGCTGCAAACCGACGAGCTGTGCCCCTGCAACTGGCAGAAGGGCCAGCAAACCATCGGCGCTTGATGCCTGGGGAGCGGCCTCCGGAAGGCCGCTCCCTACGACGACAAGCGGCAACAAAGAACAAGGAAGGACAAGAGGATGGCCATCGATACTTTGATCGACGCACTGCCCGATTACTCGAAAGATCTGAGGCTCAACTATTCCACGCTGATCCGTCAGAACACGGAGCTCAGCGAACAACAACTTTGGGGCACCGTGGTGGCCTCGGCTATGGCCACGCGCTCGGCCGAGCTTACCCGCGAAGCTCTTGAAGAAGGCGCCCGGCACCTTTCTGCTCAGGCCTTTGAAGCCGCGCAGGCCGCCGCTGCCGTAATGGGCATGAACAACATCTTCTACCGGTTCGCGCACCTCAGCTCGAACGAAAAGTACCAGACCATGCCGGCGCGGCTCCGCATGAACGTGCTGCGCACGCACGGGGTCGATCCGGTGGACTTCGAGCTGTGGTCGCTCGCCGTTTCCGCCATCAACGGCTGCGGCAAGTGCGTGGATGCGCATGAAAAGGTGTTGCTGGGCAAGGGCGTGACCGAGGATCTGATCCTGGCCGCAGTCCGCGTCGCTTCGGTAGTGCATGCGATCGGCACGGTGCTCGACGCCAATCAGGTCGCGGCGCTCGCTGTGGCTTAACGCCTTTCTGCGCCTCGATATAAGCAAAGAGCAGGCCGCCCTGGGCCTGCTCTTTGCGTCTGCGCCGGGTGCCCCCGGGAGCGTGCGCTATGCTGGAGCGCCCCAGAAAGCCGCTGATGAACCGGGCGGGGGAACCAAGCTCGCCGTCGCTGCGTACTAGAGGCCATGAGCGCGGCAGCGACATTGGCGTGGGGTTGCTTGAACGGCGGCGGCAGCGGGAAGGCTCGCACGGTGATCACAGGACCAATGCGACGCTTGGTCGCAGCCAAGGCTGCCATCGCTCCTGCCTGGGGCAGCGACAAGGCAGCCACGGCTGCCCGGCCTGGCACACCGGCGCTTGACGACGCCCAGGCGCTGGTGCAGCGCTGCCTCCACGGCGACAGCGCCGCCTGGGCCGAACTGGTACGGGTGCATCATGGCCGGGTGTACGGCCTTTGTTATCGCTTTACGGGCTCATCGCATGATGCGGAAGATCTGACTCAGGAGGTCTTCCTGAAGGTGTGGGGCCACCTGCGCGGCTTCGATGCAACACGCGGCAGCTTTCAAACCTGGCTTACGACCATGACGCGCAACCTGCTCGTCGATCATTTCCGCCGATCCAAGCACCAGCGGGTGACCGACTCGATCGACGCAGGCTGGGACGAGCCGGAAGCGCGCCCGCATGCGGCTGCCCTGCATCTGCAGGATGGAAGCCGCAGCCCGCAGGAGCATGCCATGCAGCGGGAGCTGGAAACGATGGTGCAGCAGGCGCTCACCCGCGTTTCGCCCGAGTTGCGGGAAGCGGTGATCCTGCGTGACCTGCAGGACATGGATTACAAGGAGATCGCCCAGGTACTGCGCGTACCCGAGGGCACGGTCAAATCACGGATCAGCCGGGGCCGCGCGGAGCTGGCACGGCTGCTCGAAAGCAAACGGACACAGGTGAGCTGAGATGGCAGATTTGATCGGACGGGACGAAACACGGAGATCGCCCGCCGGGCTCGACTGCGAAAGCTGCGAGGCTTTGCTGGCGGAAAAGCTGGACCGGCCGGAAGGGCTGCTCTTGCCGGACGAGGAAGCGGCCTTTGCCGAGCACCTGCGCAGCTGCCCAGGGTGCGGGGAACTGCTGGACCGGGCGCGACAAGGGCAGAGCTGGCTGGGGATGCTCGGAAAGCAGACGCCGCCGGCCCCTGGCGATCTGCTCCCAAGGATCCTGGCCCAGACCCAGGGTGCGCCGCCCCGCGCGGCAGGGAGTGGCTTCGAGATCGCGGGGGCGCCGAGCGCCCGATGGACAGTTCCGCTCTTGCCGCAGGCAGCCTCGCAGCATGCGCGGCTGCTGATGACGGCCGCGATGGCCTTCTTCTCCATCGCGCTCACCCTCAGCGTGTCCGGCGTACGGCTGACCTCGGTGCACGCGGCCGAGTTGCGCCCGCAGGCCGTGCAGGCAAACGTGAGCCGGTCGTTTTATGGGACCAAGAAGCAGGTGGTGAGTTTTTATGAAAACCTGCGCGTGGTTTATGAGGTTGAGTCGAAGATGCGCGAGATGCGCGGCGACGCTCCCCCCATCGGCGAACCGGCTCCCGCACGCACGGAGCCGGGGCGGGCGCAGGAGAAAAAGCACAGCTCCGGCGGCAGCGGCCAGGGAGGCCATGCCTCGAGCGGCAGCGGAGCCGGCGACATCCTGCGCGGCTCCCCGCTCGAGGTAGCTTTCTCTCGCCACAGCCCGGAGGGTGCCCGCAACCGAGCAGCCGTGGTTTGCCGCTCGCGCGCGTCGCACGGGCAGGGCACCCAGGAACAAGCCCTGCGCAGCCAGGAACAAGGCGTGCGCAGCCCGGAACAAGGCCTGCGCAGCCAGGAAAGGATCCAAGTATGAACTGCGCCAATCATTCCGAGGTCCCTGTTTCCGCATTCTGCCAGAACTGCGGGAAGCCGCTTTGTTCCCAATGTGCGCGTTCGGTAGCAGGGGTGGTCTTCTGCGAACCGTGCCTGGCGGCGCGCTTGCAAGGCACTTCGCCGTACCGGACTGTGCCGCCAGTGCCGGACGCACGTACCACCGCTCAACCGACGGCAGGCTTTCCGGTCGGCGTGCGCG
>CAXTPL010000093.1:0-13476 GCA_964246065.1 uncultured Acidobacteriaceae bacterium | reverse complement strand
GCTCACCCTCACCGGAGCTTCCGGCAAGGCGATCCGTCCCGATCTCACCGTCTTTCTGAACGGCCTGCCCATCGCCATCATCGAACTGAAGGACCCCACCGATGCAGGTGCGGACCTCAATCAGGCAATCGATCAGCTCAGGCGCTACCTGGAGGTGGCGCCCGATCTCTTCGTGCCCAACCTATGCCTGATCGCCTCGGACGGACTGATGACACGCGTTGGCTCAATTTCAAGCGGCCCAAGCCGCTTTATGCCATGGCGATCAGAAGAAGGTGGCCAGCCAACGCTTGAGGCTCTAATCCGCGGCCTCTTCGAACCCTCGCTGCTGCTCGATTACCTGCGGACCTGTGTCACCTTTGAAGAGGACGAGCGTGGGGCGATCGAGAAGAAGATCGCCGGTTATCACCAGTTTCGCGCTATACGCAAAGCCCGTGAAAGTGTGTTTGTCAGCCTGAGGGCGCCGCTCGGCACCGGCGATGGACGTGGAGGCGTGGTCTGGCACACGCAGGGCTCGGGCAAGTCGCTGACCATGCTGATGCTCGCAGGCTCGCTTGTACGCGAACCGCGCTTGCAGAACCCGACCATCGTGGTGGTGACGGACCGTAACGACCTGGACGATCAGCTCTTTTCAACTTTTGCAGCCGGTCGTGCACTGCTACGGCAAGCACCCGTACAGGCGAAAGGGCGGAACGATCTTAAGGAGCTACTTGACCGTGCCTCCGGGGGTGTCGTCTTCACGACCATCTACAAATTTGCTGAGGAGCACGGCGAGATATCCTCGCGAGCAAATGTGGTTGTCATCGCCGATGAAGCGCACCGCAGTCAGTACGGCTTCGTTGAAGGCGGCGCTCGCTGGATGCGTGAGGCCTTGCCTAACGCGACCTTTGTCGGCTTTACTGGAACGCCCCTGGAGCGCGGGGACAAGAATACGATCCATGTCTTCGGCGACTATGTGGACGTGTACGACATTCGTCAGGCAGTGCTCGATGGCGCCACGATGCCTCTCTACTACGAGTCGCGCCTTGTGAAGCTAACAGTGGACGATGCGGGCGCAACTGCGGGCGCTGCCGTGGTGGAGCAAGTTACCAAAGCAGACGCAACCGGAGAGGATGTTGAAGAGAACGTTCGGATACCCCTCGAACGGCTGGTTGGCGCGCCAGCCCGCGTGGAGGTTATCGCCGCGTTTATTGTGGAGCATTGGGAGAAGCGTCGTGCCGCCATGGAGGGCAAGGCAATGATCGTGACGATGAGTCGCGAGATCGCCGCCAACCTCTACAAAGCCATCCAGGACCTGCGCCCTGAATGGCACCATGCAGACGATGACCTTGGGGCGATGAAGGTGATCGTGACCGGGAGCGCCGACGACCCGGAGCCACTGCGTAGCCATGTCCGCAGCAAGGCCGCACGGAAGCAAATGGCGGAGCGATTTAAGGATCCTGGGGATGACTTCCGATTAGCGATTGTGTGCGACATGTGGCTGACCGGGTTTGACTGCCCGCCTGCGCACACCATGTATCTGGATAAACCGCTTGCTGGACACAACCTGATGCAGGCGATCGCGCGAGTTAACCGTGTCTATGGCGATAAGCCAGGCGGCCTCATCGTCGATCTGTTGGGCTTGGTGGATCAGCTAGCCGATGCTCTTGCCACGTACACGCGGGCTGGGGGCACGGGCGAGGCGGTCCGCGAGGTCCAGGCTGAGGCGGTGCCGGCCATGCAAGCAGCTTACGAAAAGCTACGTGACTTCTTTCATGGTTGCGACTACGAGGGAGCCCTCTCTGTTGCACCGGAAGCGGCGCTGCGCATCTACCTGGCCGCAGCCGACCATGTTTTCGCGCAGGTAGACGGATGGCAGCGTTTGCGCGAGCTGGTGAAGGAGCTCTCAAGCGCTTTTGCGCTGGCGGTACCTCGCATCGAGACAGAAGAGGTGGTCGATCACCTGGCGTTCTTCCAGCATGTCGCTGCAATGATCCGCAAGCGTCTAGCCGACGCCCCGGAGGACCTTGCTAGTTCACGGCAGCACGACATCGACTTGGCAGTGAGACAAGTGATTGGCGGAGCCGTCAGCGCTGGAGGAGTGATCGACCTTTTTGCTACGGCGGGCCTTGATGAAGCACGTCTGGATGTCCTCGGAGACGAGTTTTTGCAGCGAGTGGCCGCACTGGAGCAGAAACATCTCGCGCTGGAAACCCTCCGGAAGCTGCTGACGGATCAGATACGAGTCTCGGAGCGCTCCAATCTGGTGCAAAGCAAGAAGTTTCGCCTTGCCCTTGAAGACGCCATGGTGCGTTATACGAACAAGGCGATCACGACGGCGGAGGTCATCACATACCTTTTGGATTTGGCTAAACACCTCCTCGAGGCCCAGAGACAAGGGCAAGAACTCGGTATGACGACGGAGGAGTCGGCGTTTTATGATGCCCTGGCGGAGAACGGCTCGGCTAAAGAGGCTATGAAGAGCGATACGCTTCGACTTATGGCGCGCGAGTTGGCGGAGATGGTTAAGAAAATGCCCAAGCTCGACTGGGCTCAGCGGGAATCGGTGCGAGCAGGGCTGAGGCGAACCGTCCGCCGATTGCTTGCTAAGTATGGGTATCCGCCTGATTTGTCCGAAGATGCCACGCAGCTAGTGCTTCGGCAAGCCGAGTTATCTACCGACAGTCAAGCTGTTTGATGTCGTCTTGACGAGGCGTTCTCTAAAGAATTTAGGACCCGTGCGGTCGCGTGTTTCTGGGGTCGCTTCCTTTGTCGATCGCTCGCTAAACTGCGATGTGGACCACTGCCTTGAGCTGGAGACTTCTCCGTGTACGTTGCGTGCCACCGCGCAGCTCCCTTTTCTGCTCCAAAGAACCACATCCAGGCTACAACCTCAACCTGCCTCCGCTAAGTTTTGGATTCTGGTGAGTAGCTTGCCTCCTGCGGGTGCCTTTTCTCGCTGCGTTTCCTAAATCCTGCTTCTTTTAAGAAGCTCTGCAAAGTGCGCAAGGGTGCCCCTCTTGCGAAACCGACCATAGCTCCAGTACACTCTTATCGCTCGGCCAGATTCAGGATTGAGTGACGTGTATTTTTTGGGGGACGTAATGAGCAAAGAGACTTTAAGATCGAGCGGAGCCAACCGAAGGCCGCAGCTTATCCTCGCAGGCCTCCTGATTTTGCGTGCCGTTCCATTTTGCCTGACGGGCCTCTTCGTTACCTCTTCAGCCGTAGCCCAGTTCAGCGCGAGCCTGCAGGGCACCGTCATCGATCCTTCTGGGGCGGTTGTGCCGAATGCTACAGTCACGCTTACACAAACAGAGACGCAGCAGGTCCGGACGGTTACTACAACAAGCTCGGGTACGTATACCTTTAGCAGTCTGGCTCCTGGATCGTACACCGTAGCTGTGAAAGCCACCGGCTTCCAGATGACGCAGGTTGCCACCCAGCTTACGACTCAGCAGACTGCCGGCGTTGACATCAAGTTAGCAGTCGGCAATGAGAGCACACAGGTCACTGTGAGCGATCAAAGCCCGGCGTTGAATCCGGAAGAGAATCGGGTACAGACAACGCTTGACACGGCGCAGGTACGTACTTTGCCCCTTCAGAACCGAGGCACTCTCAACCTGGTGAACGCGGCTCCGGGTGTGAGCGGTTACTCACAAAATCTAGACAACTTTCAGAACGAGGAAACACCCGCAGTCAATGCCAATGGGCACTTCTTTGGCGCGAACCTGTATGTTCTTGACGGCATCGAGGTGGACAGCAATATCACCGGCGGCACCAACAACATCACGCCGAACCCTGACTCCCTGCGCGAGATCGCGCTCCAGACCAACACCTTTGCGGTGGATTTCTATGGCGGGGCCGGCGTAACTACGGAAATGACGACTGCCTCTGGAACAAACAAATTCCATGGCACGGGCGAGATCAGTTTCTACAATCAGGATCTGCAGTCGCGCTTCTACTTTTCCGCTCCAGGTAGCGCCATCCAGCCTTACAAGCGTTTCGAGTACTCGGCAACCCTGGGTGGCCCAATCTATAAGGACAAGACCTTTTTCTTTGCATCTGTCGAAAAACTGGCCTCTACATTACCGGCGGGCACCAGCTTTTTCGCTAGCGAGGACCCGGCCTTCGTAGCCCTAGCGCAGCAAACACTGCCTAACACAATCGGTACGCAAGCACTCACTAAGTACCCTACGGTGGGTGTCAATCGTACTAGCGTCAGGTACTACACCTCGGCCGACCTGGGTACGCAGTGCGTCACGCCGGCGGGGAGCTGCACGATTCCTTTTATCGATAATGTTAGCCAATCTACCTCGCCTTTTAATAATGGCTTGCAGTACAGCGGTCGACTTGATCAGAATTTCAGGGGAGGCAAGGACCGGTTCTACGCCTACTACTTCCATATCGACCACGAGCCGCAGATTATAGATCCCCGGCCGGCCTTCTCAAGCACACAGCCTACATACAGCGCGCTCTACTCGGCAAATTACACTCATGTTTTTACACCGAACCTGTTAAACGAGGCTTCCTTCGGCTACAAACGGGTATTCGGCGATCGCACCTCGCCAACATCACAGGTGCCCGAGTTGGCTATTAACAATGCGTACAGTATCAACTCCTTTGGTGGCGGCTTTGGGCCAGGCAGTTTCGCGCAGCACCAGTACAGCTGGCGGGACGTGGTCACCTATGTGCGCGGGAAGCATGACATACGGGTAGGCTTGCAGATCAGCCACGGCAACGACTCGGCGGACTTTTCCGGCAACTATGTTCGACCCTCCTTTTCATTTAACAAGGGCTTAGTCGACTTTGTGCAGGATAAGGTCTACCAGGAAACTGACGCTGCTCTCGACCCGCTCACCGGAGCCCTGAAGCCTTTTCGGTTCGGCGCACAAGTGAATAACTACGGCATTTTCGCTTCTGACTCCTGGAAGGTTCTGCAGAACTTAACGTTGCAGCTGGGAATCCGCTGGGATGATTTCGGCAATCCTTCCCCGTTTCTCTATCCGGAGTACACGCAGATCGCGAATGCCATCCCGGTAAATTCCACTGAGTTGCTAGCAACGCCAGCGGCGATCGACGGTCAGTTTGCGAACGCGTTTATTCGTAGCAGTAAGAACATTTTCAACTCTGCTAAGAGCAACAATTGGGCGCCTCGCATGGGTTTCTCCTACGCGCCGACGAAGGCGCGCGACATGACTATTCATGGCGGAGTCGGGATTTACTACGAACAAATCAGTTTGGGTCAAGTACTGGATCAGCAGAGAGGTAACCCGCCTGGTTGGATCACGCCAGTTTTCGGTCAGAACACAAACAATCCCACCTCGCCCATCTACAAGTTCGGAACAAGCGCAAGCTATCCATATGGGTTTACCTATCCGGCATTCCCTGCCTCCGGACTTGACGCACGAGGCGGCATTCCGGGCACAGCAGCCAGCGTGGCCGGTACTGATCCGAACGTTTCAACGCCGCCTACTTTGAACTATACCCTGGGTGTAAGCCAACAGTTTGGTTTGGGGGCGGTGGCAAGCGTTACCTACACCGGTTCCTACTCTTGGAATCAGCTCAGCGGAACGGATTTCAACCGTACCGCGGGCGACCTGATCCGAAACAGCGGTACGCTCAACCGTCTCAATCCCAGCTTTGGCAGCATTACTTATGCCGGGAACTTTGATCAGGGAAATTACAACAGTGTTATCTTCGCGCTACAGCAGCATTTCAAGAGCGTCGACTACCAGGCTTCTTATACCTGGTCGCATGCACTCGATTACGGTACCTGCGACACGCGTTACGTCTTCAACAACGGGACCGACTGTCCTCCCGACCAACACGCCATAGGCACTGGCTATTACGGGGCCTCCTCCTTCGATGAACCGAATAACTTTAAGCTGGCAGGCTCCTACATGCTCCCTTCTCCTAAGATTCGTGGTTTGGAGCAGGTCGCAGGTGGATGGCAGATCACATCGCTCTTCATCGCACAATCTGGTACCCCATGGACAGCCGAGAATTACGCAGCTTGGGCTGGAGGCGCAAACGATGGCGGTTGCGCTTTAAATGGGCAGATCCAATCTGTGACCTGCGGCGACTACAACGCGGATGGCTATAACCAGGATGTCCCAAGCGTGCTTCCAGGCACCCTGCATAAGTTCAAGCACAATCAGTACGCGCGCCCTGGCGGGGTCTTTGGAACGCATAACATCACTGTTACAGAGGCGGGCGTACCGGTTTCAATACAGGAGCCCAATGGCTTCTCGGCTCCCCTTGCCGGTACCGAAGGGAACGAGTCTCGCAATACATTCCGGAACCCCGGTTTGTTCGAGTGGGACGCCAGCGTCCTTAAGAACAACAAGCTGCCTTGGCTAGGCGGAGAGAAAGCCAACTTACAGTTGCGTGTTGATGGCTTCAACGTCATTAACCATACCAATTTCAATAGTTTAGACTACAACCTGGCCGACAGTACCTTCGGGCAAGCCACGTCAAGCCTGCAGCCGCGTATCATTCAGCTTGGCGCGCGGTTCGAGTTCTAACGGAAAGGCCGGGCTTCAAAGGCGTGAGGGGTTCGCCCTGTACGCCCTTTTTTGTAACAATGGTAGACAGATGGTCTCGTCTTTACAGTGCCGCGTCATCTGCAGCGTCGCCCTCGCCACGCTTACTTTTGCAGGCGCAAGTGGTATCCAGGCGCAGGCCGGCGACGAGCTTCGGCAAGCGCTTGCCAATCACCGCTACACTGATGCGCTGCAGGTCGCGGACGCACAACTCAAGCTGCATCCCGGGGACGTTCAGCTCCTCATGACTCGCGGCGTTGCGCTTGCGTGCTTGGGCCGTAGCGCGCAAAGCTTGGCGAGCTTTGATCAGGCTCTACGATCAAATCATCAATCCGTTCCCGTCTTGGAAGCCGCGGCGCAGGAAGCGTACACCGCGCATGACAGGCGTGCTAAACGGTATCTGGAACGGCTACTTGCTGTGGCTCCCGAGAACCAGATTGCCCATGCTATGGCGGGGGTGCTGGCGTTTGAACGAGAGGACTGCGCATCGGCCAATACACACTTCTCCCTTGCGGGGGAAGCTTTACGCGGCAATGTTCCGGCACAGGAGCAGTACGGCAAGTGTATGCTGGCAGTCGGAGACAATGCTGCAGCGATTGCGCTGTTTGAGCGTCTGGCTTTCGAACATCCAGAGTCGATGGAGCTTGCATTTGATCGGGCTGTGGCCTACGTGCAAGACGGCAGGTTTGCGGATGCAGTCGCTTTGCTGGAGCCGCTGCGGACAGATCCGCGTACCTTGAATCTACTGGGTGCCGCCTACAATGGTTGCGGGCGGCTTGAGGATGCGATCGTAGCACTGAGGCAAGCTGCCGTAGCAGATCCGCAGGATGAACGCAATTACATCGACCTTGCGGCTATCAGTGTCGAGCATCAGTCGCCTGAAGCAGCGCTCAGCGTTTTGAACGCCGCCCTGGCTCAGAATCCTACCTCTGCTGCGCTGTATACGCTAAGGGGCGCAGTGCGGGCGCAGTTGGCTCAGAATGATGCAGCTAGTGCCGATTTTGAGCGGGCGGATCGTATGCAGCCCTCTACGCTTTTTGGAGCTGTAGGACGGGGTGTGCTGCTGCGCGACAGCAGCAAGCTGCCCGAGGCTGAAAAGCTTGTCCGCTCGCGTCTGCGTGAACACCCAAACGAGGGAACGCTTAATTACCTGCTCGCCGATGTTCTTGTGCGTGAAGGCGTGGCGCCTGGCGAGCCTCGATTCGATGAGGCGCGCAGATTGCTTGTGCGTGCGGTTGCTCTTAAGCCTGACTTAGCCGTGGCGCATGGAGAATTGGGTAAGTTGGACTTAAAGGCGGGACAAACGGACGAGGCCATTGCTGAGTTGGAAGAGGGTGTGCATGAGGATCCCGCCGATCGCACCTCACTCAACCAGCTTATCGCCGCATACCGCCGAGCGGGTCGCACCGAGGATGCTGCACGGATTGCTGATGATCTGGGCAAGGCTGTAGAGCTCGACCGGAAGAAGGAAGCGGAACGCAACCGTGTGCACCTAATTGCCGTGGAACAGGGAGCGCGGTAGTGCCGACTCGGCGCGCAACTCTGAAAGCTTTGCTCGGCAGCGCGACCCTCTCCATGGTAGATCGGCTCGGCGGCCAGGGCGTGGCAACACGCCGAGTGCTGCCGCAGGCGCGAGTGAAGACTATGGGATTACCTTTTGCCGCGCGCTTCACGGACGTCGCTGAAGCGGCTGGGCTCCATGCACCGGTTATATATGGAGAGATCGGGCACAAGGACTACATCTTGGAGGCGATTGGCTGTGGCTGTGCGTTCCTTGACTATGACAACGACGGCTGGATGGATCTTTTTATTCTAAGTGGACAACGCCTGAAACATACTCCGCCGGGTACAACGAATCGGCTCTACAAGAATAATCGCGACGGTACGTTCATTGATGTTACCCAAGAGGCAGGACTCGAGCATACAGGCTGGGCCTGCGGCGTGTGCGTCGGCGACTACAACAATGACGGCTTTGAAGATCTGTTCGTCACGTACTGGGGCCAAAACAGGCTATACCGTAACAACGGGAATGGGACGTTCAGTGATGTCACTCAACAAGCCGGTTTGTCGGCCGAAGGAAAGGTACGCTGGGGCGCAGGCTGCAGCTTTGTGGATTACAACCGCGATGGACATCTTGACTTATTCGTTTCCAATTACATCGACTTCGCCGTAGAGAAAGTACCCACTCCGGGAGCAAACGTCAATTGTAACTTTCACAACATTCCGGTGAACTGCGGCCCACGCGGACTTCCCTATGGCCGCCATTGGCTTTACAGAAACAATGGTGACGGCACTTTTACTGATATGAGCGATGCAGCCGGGATAAGCAAGGTGAAGGAAACTTACGGAATGACTGTCGTCGCAGCGGACTTTGACGATGACGGCTGGCCGGACATCTACGTTGCTTGTGACTCGGTGCCCAGCGTCATGTTCATAAACAACCACGACGGTACCTTTCGCGAGGAAGCGCTTGACCGCGGCGTGGCCCTGAGTGATGACGGCGTTGAACAGGCGGGCATGGGCGTAAGTGTCGGCAGCACGAGTGGCACGGGTCGCCTCGATATCTTTAAGACTCACTTTACCGACGATACAAGTGTGCTGTATCGAAATCTGGGTAACGGTAACTTCGACGACGCGACCGCAGCCGCGCGGCTAGCCGTGGAAACGAGGTTCACGGGATGGGGCGTGGGGATCGCCGACCTCGACAACGACGGTAACCCGGATGTCCTGATTGTCACAGGTAGCGTATATCCGGAGGTCGCGGCGAAGTTGCCTGCTTATCCTGACAAGACTCCTCGAGTGGTTTTCCGTAACCTAGGCAACGGTCATTTCGACGAGTTAATCGAGGAGGCCGGGCCAGGCATCTCTGCTCCGCACTGTAGCCGAGGCTGTGCGTTCGGTGATTTCGACAACGACGGTGATATAGACGTCTTGATCGTCAACTTGAATGAGCCGCCGTCGCTCTTGCGGAATGATCTACCTGCCTCGGCGACAGCGCACTGGATTCAGGTTAAGTTGATCGGCCGTAAGTCAAACCGGTCGGCGATTGGCGCGCGCGTGACTGCAAAGTATGCGGGTAAACTGTACGCGCAGGAGGTGCTGAGCCAGAGTAGCTTTTTCTCAAGCAACGATCCGCGTCTGCACTTCGGCTTAGGCCGGGCGGCGACGGTCGACCTCACTGTCCGCTGGCCTAGCGGCATAACTCAGAACTTTACCGGTATGCCTGCCAATCGATTTATAGTTATCGACGAGCTTACCGGAGTGCAGGAGATCGGCAAGAACGCGCGCGCGCCTACTCCGCGGCCGTAAGGCTTCTCTGATCCGCAGCTCGTATCTTGTTCTCTCGAGCTGCTTTTGGACGCTTCCTCGGTAGGTTAGATTTTCAGACGAGGAAAGGAAGTGATGCGCAGCTTCGCGGCGCCATAAGGAACCAGGGTGATTGTTTCCTCCGTCTCCTTACTCTCTACCGGACTCTGTGGCACCGCATCGGCAACACCGTCTACCGCCCGCCACGAAGGCACCTTGCGCGCGGCCAACTGCAGCTTGATTGGAGAGCCGTTAAGCGCAAAGGGAGCGCTACCACCAAGCGGCGCCTCTGCAACAGTGATCTCTCCTTCGGCGTCTTCCTCCAAGGCGAGTGCATAGTTCCACTGGGAAGCGGGAAACACCTGCCAGTCCGTGGTCATACCCTGCGTACGAAGCTTGACCCAGTCTTCGCCGATCGGATACGAGAAAACCAGCGGCCCTCTCCGGATCGAAACGGAATCGTGGAAGCCCGCTAAAACTCTAGGCTTCATCGGGAAAACGAGTTCCACCAGGTCGCCCGATTCCCATCTACGGTCGACTTTCACGAATTGGGCAGCGTTCACGCCGGCGACAGGTTTCCCGTTGACGTGAACCGTCGTTCCATCTGCCCATGCAGGGATGCGCAGCCGCAAAGGAAAATGCAGGGGAGAAGCAGGATTGACGGCCATGCTTACGCGGCCCTTAAAGGGATATTCCGTTTGCTCCGAGATGTGTACTGCGGTTCCATCGACGATCGTGTTGACGTCACAAGGTGAGTAAGCCGCCGCAACCAGACCGTCATCGTGTGATGCCATCCATAAGCTCGCCGTGAACTTAGGCCAGCCTTGATGGTAGTTTGCCGTACAGCATCCAAAGTTAGGTTCAAGCCCGTAGATATTGGACTCTGGGCCATCCGTCGTCCATGGATGGCGATGTAGGCTTACCTCGACTTGATTAGGCTCCTGATTGTACTGGTGCGCCCACATGTCATCTGTAAAGGTGCCGGGCAACGCATTAAAGGTGATCGTTTCGAGCCTATCGCCCAGCATCGCGTCGCCCAGGATCGCGAGGGACTGCTCAAGTGAAAACATGGTTTCAACGACCGTGCACAACTCGGAGCCCTGCGAAGGATTTCTGCCGGCGAAGTGTTCGTCGCAGGAGAACATCCCGTTCGGAAGCCCGTGATATTTGTCGAGGAGGAACAACATATTTGCTATGCCAGCCCGGTCTGACTCTTTGCCCGAGATGACCGACCAGACAGGCGCAGCCTTGAGAGCCTGGCCATTGTTCACGCCGTGAGAGGCAAGAGCCGTGTCGCCTAGTCCGTTGTGTTCACTCAGCTTGATCACCTCAGGCGTGATCGGTTCGGTGAATTTAAAATCAGCAAAATCTGCTTGCCAGTCAAAACCCTGTGTATGCAGCAGCCGCGCAAGTTTGAGCAACTTCGGATCGCCGGTGCGGTTGTAGAGCCAGATCACTACCAGCGCATTGTCTTGCCAGCGAAATTTCCCCCAGTCTCGGAGCGGCCGCGTTGGTAAAGCATTCAGCTGATATGCGAAATACCGCGAGAGCAGCGGGATCACCCTAGGATCGCCTGACACCTCATGGTACTGAGCTAGCACCTTGAGCATGACCATGCGTGGCCACCAATCATCGTTGCTCGTCGGCCCAATCATCCCGTTTGCGGCCTGGTGGGTCAACGTCCACTCAATATACTTTTGCGCTTTGGCCTTCAGCCGATCATCTTCAAGAAGGTATGCAAGCGGCAACAATCCGTCCACAAAGTATGGACCGCGTTCCCACGACTCGCCTGTGCCGCCTAGCCAGCCGCTGTTTGGTCCCACGTCGGACCAAGTCTCATCAAGATGGCCACTCAATCCGGCAGCCTGAATCTCCAATTGCTTGCGTAGCCATCCAGCCGGCTTGACCGACCCAAGGGGCAGCGTGTAGAAAGCGTTCGGAGCAAGGGGCGCCGCGTTCTTGAAGGGATGGCGCGACTGAGATACTAATGGCCGGGCTGTTGTCGAGGTAGCTGGTAGCAGGGCCGCTTTGGCAACCCGCATACTCGCTATCATGCCCGCTCCTGCGCTGGTTAACAGCTTCAGTACATCGCGGCGTTGCAGCGGTTCCAAGGAGATCTCCTCATCAGCCAATTTGCGTCGTGAGCATCTTTCTAGAACGGGCAACGCTCACTCATATTACCATTGTGGTCCCTAGTGTGGTGAGTCATTAGTGGGTTCACAATACTTGACGAGTGCGTTGAGAATGTCGTCTGCTGATTTTGTCCATCGGAACGGCTTTGGCTGGGCGTTGTATGGTCGAGGTAATGTCGGATGGCGGCTTCCAGTTGTTGTGTGGAGCGAAAGCTGCCTCGCCGGATCTGCTTTTCGGTGAGCGCGGCGAAGAAGCGCTCGACCTGATTGAGCCAGCTTGCCGAGTGGGTTTGAAGTGGACGTGGAAGCGCGGGTGGCGCACCATCGAGCGTTGGATCGCGGCGGTCTCGTGGGTGGCGTAGTTGTCCATCACCAGATGCACGTCGAGGTGGGTCGGTACGTTGGCCTCGGTGGTGTTGAGGAACTTGCGGAACTCCAGCGATCGGTGGCGGCGTTGTAACTGGTTGATGACCTTGCCGGTTTTGCTGTCGAGCGCGGCAAAGGGCTGGTGGTGCCATGGCGCAGGTAGTCGTGGCACGCCGTTCGGCTTGTCCGGGACGCATCGGCAGCAGAGGTGCGGTACGTTCGGAGCGCCTGAATCTGGCTCTTCTCGTCTACGCAAAGCACCAGAGCGCGGTCGGGTGGTTGGGTGGATCGAGGTAAAGACTGACGATGTTGCGCACCTTTTTGAATAAAGAGCGGATCGCGGCTGAGCGTGAAGTGCTCCTGCCGGTGCGGCTGGAGAGCGAACGCGCGCCAGATGCGGCTGATCGCGGACTGGTTCAGTCCCGTGACTTGCGCCATCGAGCGCGTCGACCAGTGTGTGCCCCCGTCCGGCTTGCTCTCCAGCGTGCGCACAATCACTCGTTCGATGTCGGCATCGCCGAGCTTGCGCGGCTGGCCGGGATGGGGACTCATCGAGAAGCCCGTCTGGTCCCGAGGCCGCATAACGACGCCACCACTTGCTCACGGTCTGGATGCAGATACCCTGCTCCAACGCGATCGGCGGTGGTGGCCATGGCGGCGGCGATCAGGCCGGTACTGGTTCTCGACCGGCAGCTGGTGGAGCAGTCGGACTGTACCCTGCTCTTCTGCTGGTTCGTCGGCCCGGGCATGGACGCTCCGACCGCACCGAGTAGAACGCCTGCAGCAACAGCGACCCCAGCACATACCCCGGCGCAATGGAGGGCCGTCCCGAGGTCGAGTACAGCGCGTCGAACTCCGCGTTCAACCACCGCAAAACCTCATCGGCGAGCCGACCAATCTCGCGCAACGGATGATCCGCAGGAACTCGCTGCTCCAATGTCACGCAACTGAACATCTCGTCTTGCCGCTGCTCGTCTCCACGCTTACTCCATCAGACGATCGAACCCTGTGCATTGCCGCCCAATGTGCCTCTTTCAACAACTTCCTAGTGTGCTGTCCCAGATATTCGCGAGCAAAGTCTTGCGAGCTTCTGAAGGATTGAGTCTGCTGTTGCGGTCCATGCGAAGGGACGGCAGTTGCTGTTGTAGTGC
>CAXTPL010000092.1:6535-13498 GCA_964246065.1 uncultured Acidobacteriaceae bacterium | reverse complement strand
GAACTCGGCGAGAAACAAGCATTCGCGGGCAGACACCCGATGCTTGGCTCCCCACGGTATACCATTCCGCAGCGCGGGATACGAGGAGAAAACAGCGATGTTTCACAATGGTTCAGGCGTTTTGCAGGGACGCCGCGGCGCAGCTTGGCTCTGCCTTTGAGGGACTCGCGCCGCACCGGCCGCAGGGTGGATGGGGATGGGGTTAGCGGCGTGGGGCAATCGACCTGCGTGTCGCGCACAAAGGCTGCCGCTCCGCCTTTCAGCCTTCCGCTACGCCTTGTCGCCTGCCGCTACGCTCTTGTCGCCTGCCGTCTTCAGTTCGCTCATGGCCAGCTGGAGGTCGGTCCAGGCTTCCTTTTTCTGGCGGGGATCGCGCAGCAGATAGGCCGGATGGTAGGTGACGATGAGCTTGGTTCCATGCGCCGCATGCACCTTGCCGCGTAAGGCGCTCAAGGGAGTTTTGCCGCCCAGCAGGTAGGTGGCCGCAGTGGAACCAAGGGCAACAAGCACCGCCGGGCGCACAATGTCGATCTGCCGCAGCAGGAACTGGGAGCAGGTGACCGCCTCGACCGGCTCGGGAACCCGGTTTGCCGGAGGGCGGCATTTGACGACGTTGGCGATGTAGACCTGCTCCCGCGCCAGGCCCATGGCAGTGATCATGTTGTTGAGCAGCTGGCCTGCGCGGCCGACAAAGGGCACGCCCTGCGCATCCTCATCCGCTCCGGGGCCTTCCCCCACGAAAAAGAGCCGGGCGTTCGGGTCGCCGTCGCCAAAGACCACGGTCTGGCGTCCGGCAAAGCCGAGCGGGCAGCGGGTGCAGTCGCCAATCTCTGCGCGCAGCGCTGCCAGCACCCCGGCGCGGGCTGCGCGGGCGATTCGGGGGCCAGGGGTGAACTGGATTACGGGCAGCGGCGTAGCTTTGCGGGCGGCGATAACGGCTTCCTCTTCAAGCAAGGGGGTGTGGGCGTCGCCGGCCTGCAGCGCAGTCGCTCCGGAAACAAGGTCGGGCCGGGGCGGCGCGGGAGCCTGGGAAGGCGGTTGCTGCCAGTCGCTGGGCGGCGCGAGGAGCAACTCGGCTCCAGTGGAGCGACGGTACAGGTCGAAGATGCCGAGATCGCGCAGAAACGCGATGCGTGCCTGGAGCAGAGCCGCCGGCAAGGCATCGGGCTCGGACTCAGGCGCACCACGCCTCGACATCGGAGCCTACTGGGCGCGGACGGGAAAGCTCGACAAGCTGCCCGTCTCGGCAATCAGCGTTTGCGGCCGCCGCAGCGCTGCCACCTCCTCCAGGATCCGTACAGCCAAAGCCCGCTTGGACATCTCCGGAAGATCGATGGCACGGTCGCGCGTAAGAAAGGTGGCGGCATTGCGATCCGCGTCGAAGCCGACCCCTTCGCGCGAAACATCATTGAGCACGATCGCGTCCGCGCCCTTGCGGAGCAGCTTGTCGCGCCCCTGGGCCAGCACATCCTGCGTCTCCGCGGCAAAGCCGATCACCAGCACTCCGGGCGCCCGCCGCTGCACAATCTCGGCCAGGATGTCCTCGGTCGGCTCCAGTTCAAGCACCAAGGGGCCTTGCCGCTTCAGCTTCTGCTCGGCGCGCACGATAGGTTTGTAGTCGGCCACGGCCGCAGCCTTGATGACCATGGTCGCCTCGGCGAGCCGCGCGAAGACCGCATTGCGCATCTGCTCGGCCGTGGTGACCGGGATGAACTCGACCCCGGGCGGGGGTTGCAGCGCGGTAGGCGCTGAGACGAGCAGCACACGCGCTCCCCTGCGATGCGCCGCCTCTGCCAGCGCGTACCCCATCTTGCCGCTTGACCGGTTGCCGATAAAGCGCACCGGGTCGACTGCTTCGCGCGTGCCGCCGGCGGTCACCAGCACCGTTTGCCCGGCCAGGTCGTTGTGGCGATGCAGGACGGAGAGCACCGCCTCGACGATCTTGTCCTGCTCCGCCAGCCGGCCTGCGCCCACCATACCGCAAGCCAGCTCGCCGCTGGCCGGGGGCACGATCAGGGCGCCACGCTCGGCAAGCAGGGCTACATTTGCCTGGGTCGCGGGATGCTCCCACATGCGCACGTTCATGGCCGGCGCCAGCACCACCGGAGCCGTCGTCGCCAGGTACAGGGTCGAAAGAAAGTCGTCGGCGCGGCCATGCGCAAACCGGGCCAGCGTGTCTGCTGTCGCCGGGGCGACAACCAGCGCTTCGCTGGTCTGTGCCATGTCGATATGGTCGATGGTCGAAACTTGCGGGCCAGCCGGTTCCGTACCTTCCGACTCCCACAGCGAAGTGATGACGCGATGGCCGGTGAGCGCGGAAAAGGTAAGCGGCTGGATAAAACGCTGCGCACCTTCTGTCATCACGACGTGCACGTCGAGCGCCCTGCGCTGCAACTCGCGCACCAGCTCAACCGCCTTGTACGCCGCAATGCCCCCTGTGACCCCGACCGTGATCTTCAATCGCACCTCGGTGGCCGCAAGGATGCCGGCAGCCTTCTCGCTCGATTGTACGATGAGGTTTGCCCGGCTTCTGCCTGCCTATCATTTCCAAGGCGAGCTGCCCGTGCAAAAACGGTACGCAACACACGCGCCCGGCGCGGGCTGTCGCCGCCTTCCCGGGCCCGCTATACGAACTTAGGGATCTCCGGCGCAGGGAGCTCCGGCTTGATCACAGGCGTGTCGTGCCGCACATGCGCCACCATGCCCGCCGAGATCTCGTGCTGGGCGATCTTGGACGCTTTTGCGGAGGCTGACTGCACCAGGGGGTGCGAGCCGTTCTGCAACTGGCGCGCCCGGCGCGCAGCCACAATGACATAGCGAAAGTTGCTGTCGAACGAGTGCTCGACGCGGACCGGCTTGTCCTGCTCTCC
The DNA here is from genome assembly GCA_964246065.1 of uncultured Acidobacteriaceae bacterium. Taxonomy (GTDB): domain Bacteria; phylum Acidobacteriota; class Terriglobia; order Terriglobales; family Acidobacteriaceae; genus EB88. The sequence goes on along the minus strand of CAXTPL010000092.1, from coordinate 10,628 downwards.
GTCCATAACTTCCCTCCCTGGTTCGCGCCCCGGGCTCCGCCGCTCTTGCTAGGAGGACGACCGGGCGAGTCCAAACGATGCCAGCACCGGAGCCAACGCTGTGCCGGCTTCCGACTGGCGGCAATGGCGCGCCAGTGCTTCCAGCTGCTCCCCGTCTTCGGTAGCCGGGGGCTGCTCAGAGCGGGCGCGGCGCTCCACCTTCACAATGGCCAGCAACTCCTCGACAGCCACGTCAAGGACGTCATTCACCAGTACATAGCTGTATTGCGAGTAATTCTCTATCTCCTGCCGCGCCTTGTCCAGTCTTCGTTGAATGACCTCGGCGTCGATGGTGCCCTCGGCCCGGCTGCGGTTGCGCAGGCGGGTAGCAAGCACGTGAGGATTGGGCGGAAGGATAAAAATGCTGACCGCACCCGGCACCCGCGCGCGCACCTGCCGAGCCCCCTGCACATCGATGTCGAGGAGCAGGTCTTTGCCATGCGCCGTGGCCTGCTCGAGCGAGCGGCGTGCCGTGCCGTAGTAGTTGCCGAAGACCTCGGCCCACTCCAGAAACTCATCGGCCGCAATCATCTTTTGGAACAGCTGCACGGGGATGAAGTGGTATTCACGCCCCTCCTGCTCGGAGCCGCGCGGCGCCCGGGTGGTGTAGGAGATGGAAAAGTCCAGCTGCTCAACCAGCGAGCGCAGCTGCGAGACCAGCGTCGACTTGCCTGAGCCCGAGGGCGCCGAAAGGATGAAAAGAATGCCTGCCACGCTTGGCTGTGTGCTCCTGGGCCGCGCGCAAGCTCCTTGCCGCCGGCTGTTAGCAGGTTACCCGAGCACGGTGCAACCGGCCAGCACCCTGAGTCGGCAGGACCACATCCGCGAGCCAGCCCCGCCTGGGCCCGGTTCGCTGCCCGGTCAGCGCATCTCGCCCCTGAACGAGATGCTGACCGGTGCCTGGGGCTCCTTACTCCAGGTTCTGCACCTGCTCGCGCGCTTTTTCTATCTCCGCCTTCATGGCCAGGCCGCAGGCGGTAATGCGGGTCCCATTGCCGGTCACCCCGGCGGTCTTGGACAAGAGTGTGTTGGCTTCCCGGTTCATCTCCTGGAGCAGGAAGTCGAGCTTCTTGCCTACCTCGCCGCCTGCCCCGAGGAGCGAGCGGAAGTGCTCAATGTGTGTGCGCATGCGCGCGACCTCTTCTTCCACGTCGGACCGCTCGGCCAGCAGCGCAGCCTCCTGCAGGATGCGGTCGCGGTCCAGGGCACCATCGAGCAGCATACGCAGCCGCTGTTCGATGCGGGAAAAGTGCGCCTGCTGCACGGAGGCGCGCAGCAATGCCACCTCCTCGACCATCTCCGCAAGCCGCAGCAGTCCGTCACGCAGGATGCCGGCCAGCGACCGGCCTTCCTCGGCGCGCATGGCGCGCAGGGCGAGCAGCGCATCATCGAGCCGGGCCAGAACTTCAGCCGCAAGAGCCTCTTCGTCCGCCAGATCGGTCAGCCGGCCCGCGGGTGCCAGGGGTTCCAGCAGCAGCATGCCCGGCAGGCGCGCAATCTCGTTCAGGTCAGGCTCGGTGTCGAGCCCATGCTGCAGGCGCATGGCGCGAAAGGCCGCGACGTAGGCGGCCACAGCCTCGGAGTCGAAGACCGGCAGGGGCCGCGGGCTCTCAGCTTGCCCCGGCGCGGCGGGAGCCTGGGGCTTGTTGCGCTCGAGCATCAGCACGCACTCCACGTGCCCGCGCACCAGCTGCATCTTGAGCCGCTGCCGAACCGCGGCCTCCAACCCCTCGGTCCCCGCCGGCAGGCGCAGCTGCAGGTCCAGGTAGCGGTGGTTGATGCTTTTCAGCGTCAGCGTAAAGCTCAGGGCATCGGCAATGCGGCCCGCAGTGCGCGCGTAGCCTGTCATGGAGCAGACCGGCGCGGCGACAACGGCGCCGGCGACGCCTTCTGCCGCCGCAAGAAGGCCATCGCTGCCGGGCCCGCTCACGCGGTCACCTGCACGGCCTCTTCAGGCACAATGGCAAACTGCAGATCGTACAGCCGCCGGTAGATTGGCGAGCTTGCCAGCAGCTGGTCGTGCGTGCCGATGGCGGTAATGCGGCCATGCTCCATAACCGCGATGCGCGTAGCCCGGCGCACGGTAGACAGCCGGTGCGCGATGACCACCACGGTGCGGCCTTCCATCAGGTTGCCGAGCGCGGGCTGCACCAGCGCTTCGCTTTCCGCATCGAGCGATGAGGTCGCCTCGTCGAGGATCAGGACGGGTGCGTTCTTCAGCAGGGCGCGGGCGATGGCGAGCCTTTGACGCTCGCCGCCCGACAGGCGAAACCCCTTTTCGCCGATCGGCGTGTTGTACCCGTCCGGCAGCGCGAGGATAAACTCATGCGCGAGCGCGGCCCGTGCAGCGGCCTCAACGCGCGCCGGCGGCACGTCCGGCTGCCCGTAAGCGATGTTGTTGCGCACCGTGTCATTGAACAGAATCGTCTCCTGGGTCACTTTGCCGATCTGCTCCCGCAGGCTGCGAATGGACACATCCCGCAGGTCATGTCCGTCGATCAAGATGCGCCCCCCGGTGGGGTCGAAGAAGCGCGGGATGAGGTTGACCAGGCTCGACTTGCCGGCGCCGCTGGGGCCGACAAGCGCGATGACCTCGCCACGCTGGATCTCGAGATCGATGCCGGTAAGGACTTCCTTTTCCCCTTCGTCGCTGCTGTAGGCAAAGCTCACCTGCTCAAAGCAGATCTTTTGCTTGAAGCCTTTCAAGTGGAAGGCTCGCGGCTTTTCGACCAGGTCGTCGACCTCATCCATAAAGCGAAAGATCTCTTGCGAGGCGCCAAGGGCCTGCTGAAAGTTGTTGTAGTAGAGCGCGAACTTGCGCACAGGGTCGTAGAGCTTGAACAAGGCGACGATAAAGGTGAAAAACGTTCCCTCGGTCATGGTGCCGCGCTGGATGCGCCCGCGACCGACCAGCAGCAGCAGGGCGATGGCGACTGCACCGATGGCATCCATCAACGGCGAGGAAAGAGCCTGCGCGCGCACCGAGCGCAGGTTTGCACGAAACAAGCGACGAGCCGCCGAGCGAAACCGCTTGAGCTCCCACCGCTCCATGTTGAAGGCTTTGACGATGCGATTGCCGGTGATCGTCTCATGGAGGATATTCTGGATTTCCGCCAGCTTGTCCTGACCCCCGCGCGTGGTCGAGCGCACGCTGCGGCCGATCTTGCGCACCGACCCGATGACGACCGGAACAAAGATAAGCAGCAGCCAGGCCAGCTTGCCGCCCAGCATGACCACCACCACGGCAGTAAAGATGAGCGTAAAGAACTGCTGGAGAAAGTCCGACAGCACCGACGACATGGCGTACTGCACGCGTTCGATGTCGTTGACTAGGGTCGAAAGCAGGGTACCGGTCGCGTGCTTCTGGAAAAAGGAGACCGAGCGCCGCAGAACCGTTTCGTACAGGTCGTCGCGCAGGTCGGTGATCATGCCGAAGCCGGCGTAGTTGACCAGGTAGGTTCCGGCGAAGTCGCACACGCTTTTCAGCAGCGTTGAGGCGACGAGCGCAAAGGCGACCATGGTCCACTCATTGTGGAAGATGGGCGGCACAACGGTGCTCAGATCGAAGTGGAAACGGGTGCCGAGGGCAGCGAGCAGCGGCACAGCGCGATGCGAGGCGCCGGGATGGAGCACATTGTCAAAAATGGGCCCGATGAGCAGAACGCGAAAGGCCTCGAGCAGCCCGACGGCCGCCATCAGCAAGACCGCGGCCAGCGCCTGGAGCCAGTAGTGAGCCAGGTAGCCCAGCAGCCGAAAGATGCGCCTCATCGGCGCAGACCGGAACAGGCTAGGGTTCGCTCGCGGCCCGCGAAGGAGGCAGGGTCCAGGTCCGGGCTGGTCAGGACTGCGATCACGCCTCCAGTGTAAGCCAGGGCGCGCGTAAGCCGGGTGGCGAAGACGCGGGAGCGCCTGTGCCCGCATACCCCGGGCGAGCGCATACACCGGCGCTGTTGGGGGGCCTCTTCCTTTAGCGGGGCATATCCCGGTGCGCGATCTTGACCTTGTAGCCTTCTCTCGCCAACCGCTCGCCTACCTCTTCCGAGATCATCACCGA
>CAXTPL010000092.1:707-6525 GCA_964246065.1 uncultured Acidobacteriaceae bacterium | reverse complement strand
GTGCTGGCCGCCGGTGCATCCGAAAGCCACCGTCAGGTAACTCTTGCCCTCGTGGATGTAGTGCGGCAGCAGAAAAAGCAGCATGGAGGTTACCTTGTCGAGAAACTGGCCGGTCTGCGGGAACTGCCGCACATAGGCAGCGACCCGCGGGTCGAGTCCGGTAAGCGGTCGAAACTCCGGGATGAAGTGCGGATTCGGCAGGAAGCGAACGTCGAAGACCAGGTCGGCATCGAGCGGAACGCCGTTCTTATAGCCAAAGCTGGAAGAAGAGATCAGCAGGCTTTTGCCGTCGCTCGTGCCCGAAAACCGCTTTTGCACGTACGCCCGCAGCTCATGGACGTTGAAGGAGGACGTATCGATGATGATGTCAGCCACATTGCGCACCGGGTCAAGCAGCGCCCGCTCTTCGTCCATGGCCAGGTCGACACGGTCTTCGCGCCCCAGCGGATGCGGGCGGCGCGTCTCGGAAAAGCGCCGCAGCAGCGCCGGGCGCGAGGCCGCCAGGTAAATCACCGTGGTTTCAAGCCGCTCGCGCAGTGCGGCCAGCGTTGCCGGAAAGCGCTCCAGCGTCGCCCCTTCGCGTACGTCGATCACGATGGCGGCGCGCGGCCCCGCCTCTGACCGGGCCACCAGCTCCGCAAACTCCGGCAGGAGATCGATGGGGAGGTTGTCGACCGCGTAGAAGCCGAGGTCTTCAAGGGCGCGCAAGGCCGAGCCTTTGCCTGAGCCGGAAAGGCCGGTCAGGATGACCATCTGCCGGTCAGGCAGCCGGGGCCGTTCGCTCTCTTCGCGCCCGGCCTGGGGCTCTTCGTCACGTTTGTCCATTCCTATGTGCTGCTCGTCCAAGGGCTCCAACTCCGGGCGTTCCCATGGGCGGCGGCCGCCTTGCCTGGAGGGGCAGCCCGCCCACGCTTGCGCACCCACTGAGCGGCTGCGGCAGCTTACGCAGGCAGCTCGATCAGCTCCATCAAGCCGTCGGGCTTGCGATGCAGGATCTTGATCTGGCCCCCGCCGTTGCGGAAGACAAAGACATCGCGGTCGCGATACTCGGCTTCCTTGACTGCTTCCTCCAGGCTCATCGGCCGCAGGGCTACCGCGTCGATCGAGCGTACGACGTGCGGCTCGCCGTCCGCCTCCACAGGCTTTCGGCTGGGCGGCTTCCCGGTCCCGGCCCCGCTCGAGCGGCCGTTTGCAGCTGACGGCGTGCCGGAGGACGGGGTGCTGGGCGGCACGGTGCGGGCGGCCTTGCTCGGCCGTTCGAGCCCCGGCTGTACGGAAAGCTTGTCACCTACCGGCAGGTGCTTGCGGGCTTTGAGTTTTTCCTTGGCGCGGATCGCCTGCGCTTCGGCTTTTTCAAGCGCCCCGCGGAGTGCGGTCTCCATCGAGTTCGACTCGCACAGGCCTACGATCTCCTGCAGGCTCGTCTGGACCCTGACCTCGGCCGTGTGCCGGTACTTTTCCGTCGTCAGGACCACCTGGGCGCTGGCTGCCTTGCCTGCCAGCTTTTCAATGCGCTCCAAGGCCTGCTCGGCTAGGGCGCGCAGCTCCGGGGTCACTGCCACCTGTCTTCCGGTGTATTCCACTTCCATCCCGCAACTCCTTTCCAGAGGAAAACGAGAGACTCGCCGCTGAAAGCCTTGAGTCTACTCCACTTGGCCGGCAGCTGAGCAGCGAAGTTGCTAGCCGCGCACTCGGCGCTGATGTGTACTTGGGATGCGTAAATCCTCGCGGTACTTGGCTACTGTGCGGCGGGTGACGTCGATTCCTTCGCTTTGCAGCATGTGCGTAATGACGTCGTCGGTAAGCGGTTTGCGCGGATCTTCGTCCTCGATCAGCTTTTTGACCCTTCGCTTGAGCAGCAGCAGCGGGGTGCCTGAGCCTTCAGGCCCGTTGACGCCCTCTGAAAAGAAGAAGCGCAGCTCAAACACACCCTGCGGAGTGTGCACATACTTGTTTGCGACCGCGCGGGAGACCGTGGACGGATGCACGCCGATCTCTTCGGCGACCTCCTTGATCATCATCGGGCGCAGCGCCTCGACGCCGCGCTCCAGGAACTCCTGCTGCCGCCGCACGATGACCTCGCAGGTGCGCAGGATGGTGTTCTTCCGCTGCTCGATGTTGCGCATCAATTGCAGGGCCGAGCGGTAGCGCTCCTTGACATAGTCCTTGACCTCTTTTTCGGCCGAAGGCTGCTTCATCAAGCGGCGGTATCCCTGGTTGAGCCGCAGGGTGGGCACGCTTTCGTCTTCCATCACCGCGATGTACTCGTCGTCGCGCTTGACGAACGCGACATCGGGCTCGATCAGCCGCGCGTCCACACGATTGAAGCGCTGCCCCGGGCGCGGATCGAGCGTGCGGATCAGATCAAAGGCCTGCTGAGCCTGCTCGACAGTTGAGCCGGCTGCCTTGGCTACTTCGCGCAGATCGCGTTTTTGTAACAGATGCAGGTACTTATCAGCGATCCGCTCCGCCAGCTCGAATATGGAGCCCGGCCCGTCGGGAACCGCGGCCTGGGCGTGCATGCCGTTCGCGGCTCCCTGCGGCCGCGATCCGTTCCCGTGTCCGTTCCCGTGTCCGTTCCCGTTCCTGGCCGAATGGCGATCTTCAAAGGCAGCCTCGTCGCTGGCGCGCGCGTGGACCGGCTCATAGCCTTCGCCGAACGAGCCGGCCGGCCCGGGCGTCTCGTGCGGCAGGTCGTATGCATCCTGCTCATAGACGCTCTCCTGCCGCCCGGCGGAGCGCGCAGCGTCGAGCTTCCGCTGGGCCCGCAGCAGCGCTTGCCGCGCGGCCCGCAGCTGCAGCATCAGGCACTCGCGCAGGTCATGCGCAGCCACGCCCAGCGGGTCCAAACCCTGCACAAGCGCCAGTGCCAGGGCCAGTGTTTGCGCAGCGCGCGCCACTGCATCCTGCGGCGCAAGTTCCTCGGCAAGCTGGGCCAGGTAGCCTTCCAGTAGTTCATCGTCGCCCGTGCACAGGTATCCATCCTCATTGAGGTTGCCGACCAGGTATTCCGCGGCGGCGCGCACCTCGGCAGCCAAGCTGAGCGAACCGATCTGCCAGCTCAGGTGGTCGCTCAACGATCCCTGCTGCGACAAGTAGTTCTCGAGCGAAGGCTTTTCGTTGAGCTCAAAGCTTTGCGGCGAGCGAAAGCCGGGGTCCAGGTAGTCCTGAAAGTAGGAGCCGAAGTCGATCTCTTCAAACGGATCGGGCTTGTCCCGCTCCTCCGCCGTCGCCGCCGTGCCGGGCTCGACGACATGGTCGAGCATGGGTACGTTTTCTTCCAGTTCTTCCAGAACAGGATTTTCAGCGATCTCGGCCTGAATCATGTCCTTCAACTCAAGCTTGTTCAGCGCCAGCACGCTGACCATCTGCATCAGGCCCGGCGTCAGGATCTGCCGCTGCGAGACCTTCAGATTGAGTTTGGGCTGGAGAGAGACCATGGGTTGTCGTTGCTACCTTTGGCGCCGCTTCTTCGGATGGAATGTGGTTGGTAGCCCTGAGTCTACAAAAGATAGACGCGGCTACCAAGCGTTCCTACACCACGGGAAAGCACCATCGTACTCGCACGGAAATGGAACGGACACTTGACGGATGATGGAGCGCTCACGTACGCGTGTACGCGCCCGAGGGGCAAGAGTACACGCTCTGAGGCCTCCGCTTGCTTGTTCCACCGCAAACTGCGCTTAGCGGAGAAAGAAGTTTTCGCCGAGGTACACACGGCGTACTTCGGGGTCGCTGCCAAGCTCTTCGGGCGTGCCGTCGCGGAAGATCCTGCCTTCGTTGATAATGTAGGCGCGGTCGGTTACAGAAAGCGTTTCACGCACGCTGTGATCGGTAATCAGCACCCCGATGCCGCTCGCCTTCAGGTCGTAGATGATCTCCTGGAGGTCGTCCACCGCCAGCGGGTCAATGCCGGAGAACGGCTCGTCAAGCAGGATAAAGGAGGGCTGGATGCAGAGGCAGCGCGCTATCTCCACCCGTCGCCGCTCTCCGCCCGACAAGGCGTAGCCATCGGTCTTGCGGATGTGGTTGAGGTTAAGCTGCTCGATCAGCTTTTCGGTCCGCGCGCGGCGCTCCGCGGGCGCAATCGGCTGGGCTTCAAGCACGGCGAGGATATTCTCCTCGACGGTAAGCTTGCGAAAGACCGAGGGCTCCTGCGGCAGGTAGCTGATGCCATAGTTGCGCGCACGCAGGTACATGGGCACGCGGGTGATGTCGACCCCGTCGGCCAGGATGCGACCGGCGTCCGGGGTGACCAGGCCGACCATCATGTAGAAGCTAGTCGTTTTGCCGGCGCCGTTCGGCCCCAGCAGCCCAACCACCTCGCCCTGGCTCACCTCTATGGAAACGCCGCGAACCACCTGGCGCCCTTTGTAGGACTTGCCAATCTCTTCAGTAGAAAGCTTCTGCATGCTAGGCAAGGGCGGGCATCTATTTGGGGCTGTGCGTGTCGGTGACGGTGCGCGTGGTCATGCCGGGGCTGCCCTGGCCGGCTACTTCGACGCTATCATCGGCCCCCTTGAAAATCAACGCGGCGCCGGTAGTGGTTCCTTTTTCTGCGTCTGTGACGCGAGGCGGCTGCTGCGAGCTCCCGGTGAGCACGTAGCGGCCGTCAGCCGCAGTGTAAACAAGCCTGGCTCCCGTACCGCGGCGCCCCGGCTGCGTGATCACCACGTTGCCGGTTGCGACCATGTGGTCCACACCCGAAGGTTTACCAGGGATGTTCGGGGTGAGAAACACCTGCGCCTCATCGGCGTGAACCACCCCTGTCGGCTGCTCGGCCACCACCGCACCGTGGAGATCGGCCCGGCGGTCCTTGTCTGAGTAGTGCAAGGTGGCGCTTGCCAGCCGGCTCGGGCCGCCCGAGCGGGACGCTGCCTGCGCTGCGGAGGCCGCTGGAGCTATGGGAGCTGCAAGCACGGCGGAAACGCCGGGCTGGGATGGGTTCGTCGGAGGATGGGCCTCCGCGCCCTGCCGGGCACCGAGGGTCGCATGGACCACCGCGCCCCGCTCTCCGGGAGCGCCATGAGCGTAAAGGGTCTGCTGATCGCGCGCCAGCTCCAGCACAGGCGCGGCCACGGCATCGGCGCCCTGCCACATGCGGGCCTGCGCCGTCGGCGTGCCATAAAAGATGCTCAGGTTGTCGGCCCGGGTCATCTGCGCGTGATCGGCGACCACGTGTACGGGACCGTCGCCGCCGAGTGCAGGCACGGATGCGCCCTTCTGCCCGCTCTGCTGCACATAGGTTGCCTTTACATTGCCGAACGCAGTCGCGTCCCCGCTGTCCCGGTGGTAGTCGACCTTGTCGGCCGTCAAGGCCAGGGAGTCGTTATGCAGGCGCGGGTCGCCGGTCAGGTGCAGCACGGCCGTCGCCCCCTCGTAGTCCGCCCGCGCGGCGGTAGCGCGCATGGGAGCTTGGGGCGTGCCGTCCGCGTTTTTGGCGCCGGGAGCCGGGGTCTGCACCATGGTGACATTGCCGGTCTGCACAGCGGCCTCCACCTGCGCGGTTCCGCCGGTGGAAGAGCCGGCCGGGTGTCCACGGGCCGGCGATGGCGTTGTTCGCGCCAGGGTCTGGGTCTGGGTCTGCTTCAGGGTCTGGGTCTGGTTCGGGCTTTGAATCTGCGTCTGCGTCGCAAGACTCGGACCATGCGCAACTCCGGGGACAAAGGTGACGTGGAGCAGGTCGCCCGTGCTGGTGCTTTCCGCTCCGTCGGGTGCGCGATCGACCACCCGGGTATTGCCCTTGCCGTCAAGCATCTTGAGCTCGCGACCGCCGGCCAGCGTGGCCAGCAGCTGATCGCCGCCGATGGTGGTCACC
>CAXTPL010000092.1:0-697 GCA_964246065.1 uncultured Acidobacteriaceae bacterium | reverse complement strand
CGGGGGGGCGGCTGTCGCGGGGACGCCCGGTCCGGGCCGCCGGGCCGGCGACCGACGCCCGGGCAAAGGTAGACGCCCAGCCGGCGACGGACGTCCGGGCAAAGGTAGAGGCCCGGCCGGCGCCGCGCTGGCAAAGCGCAGCGTGCCCGACACAGCCGTGCCCTGCATGCGCGTCCCGCCGCTGTCTGCGTTGTAGGTGACGCCCCCGGCAAGGTTGGCTACCTCGGGCCGGCTTTGTCCATTCAGGTCGATCACAGCAGAAGCGCTGTGCACCTCGGCCCCGTCGTCTGTCACCAGGTGAACGTGCCCGCGCGCATCGATGTGCTCGGCCGAGCCATCCTGGCGGAAGTTCACCACGGCCTGGTCGGCGGTTGTGTGCTCGCCGTCGTAGGTGCTGTCGGCCTCGATCAGAAAAGCCTGGTGCGAGCTGCGCAGCAGCTGCGCGTGGGCCGCATGGATAAGGGCATCGGCCTCGCGCCCGGCCCCGTTTGCAGCTGAGGTCGTGAGCGCGACATCCTTGTCGAGCACGAGCACCCCGGACTTCGAATTGAAGGACGCCCCGGTGGCAGAGCCGGTGGCGCGGGTAAGGGCGAAATCAACGCGCTGGTCGGTGCTTGCCTCGCCGGTTGCCTGGTTGAAGACGACCGCGCTTGTGGTCACGTGGATGGTGCTGCCCACCCCTGCCGCGCCCGGAGCA
>CAXTPL010000091.1:0-13539 GCA_964246065.1 uncultured Acidobacteriaceae bacterium | reverse complement strand
GGCTCCCAAACCTTCCGCATGGAGGGTGTGCAGGCACAACCGCGCAACCGTACCCGCCGCATGCGTATCGGGCAAAGACGAGAATGCCGCAAAGGCAACGACAGGGAAAAACATCACGCCACCCAGCCAAAGGGCGACCAGCAGGTGGGTAAGTGCGCGTAGCAGGGTGTTCATAGCTTCACTGCTCCTCTTTCTAACCGCTTGTGTTGGAGCTGCCGAGTGCCCTCAATGAGCATGCAGTCTCCGACACGCGAAGCATCCAGATTCACGAAGGGCTCTATGGAAAAGCATACCTTCTCGCAGACGAGTACCCGCGCTTAAGCCACAGTGAGAATGGTTTGAGGCGCGATGCCTAACATCCGTGGCTCCTTCATGGGAATGTGCATGAGAGGGTTACCGCGGCGAGATTGGCAGAAAGATTGCTTACGAAGTCTCCATGAGCAAAGACTCCTGCCGCCTCACCCGCTTCGCCACAGCGGTTCTGGCCTCCGCCGTTCTGGCCGGAACCACGCTGTCCCTGCCGATGCTGATCCCCGTTGCATCCGCCCAAACCGCTACCACCGGCGCCCTAAGTGGAAGCATCATGGATTCGTCCGGGGCCGTGATTCCGGGAGCAACGGTGAAGATCACCGACAAGGCTACGGGAGCAGTGTCCACTGCAACGGCAAACGAGCAAGGTCGCTTTTCCTTTTCTCTTTTGAAGCCTTCCGTGTATTTGGTTACCGCGTCGGTCTCCGGCATGTCTAAGACTGAGACGACCGTGAACGTACTGCTGGGTCAGTCGCCGAGTCTTGATCTCACATTACGCCCCGCCGGTGCGACCCAGGATGTCACCGTTTCTGCGCAGGCGGCGCAGCTTGTCGACACGCAATCTCCCGCTTTGATCACCACCTTCAACCAAGAGCAAGTACAGAATCTTCCAGCGCCCGGTGGAGATATCACCACGGTTGCATACACTGTTCCCGGCGTTACAGTCAACGCTGGGGGCGCCTACGGCAACTTCAGCGCCGATGGAATACCCGGCACATCCAACTTATATGTCTTGAATGGCTTTGACGATGAAGATCCGTTTCTAAACCTGAACAACTCGGGCTCTTCAAATCTGACGCTTGGGCAAGGCGAGGTATCGGAAGCCTCTGTGGTGCTGAACGGGTACAGCTCGCAATATGGTCGCGCGGCCGGTGCCATAATCAACTACACGACCAAATCCGGCGGCAACGCGTTTCACGGGCAGGCGAACTACTACTACAACGGCGATGTGCTGAATGCGAACGACTGGTTCCGTAACAATGCTGGCGTTCCGCGGCAAAAGGCGATCTCCAACGAGTGGGCTGCGAATGTCGGGGGGCCTGTCCTCAAGGACAAGCTTTTCTTCTTTGCCGATTACGAGGGTCTGCGCTACGTGTTGCCAGCCTCAGGGCAAGCCGTATTTCCTTCTGCGGCGTTTCAGGCGTATGCGCTGTCTCATGTGCCCGCAGATTCAGTGCCCCTGTATAACCAGGCATTCGGTCTCTACAATGCATCTCCAAGCGCAAAGAACGCACAACCGGTCACCACAGGCAGCGGGCAACTTCAAGATTCAACCGGCAACATGGGTTGCGGCGGTTTCGCAGGTACACCAGTGGGGGGCGGCAGCACAGGAGTGTTCGGTGTAGATACATCGTGCGAAACGGCAGCCGAAGGAAGCGCGTCAAACGTCAACAAGGAGTACCTGTTTACGGCGCGCGTCGACTACGACATCAGCGATAAACAGCGGCTTTTTGGACGCTTCAAGTTAGACCGCGGTACACAACCGACTTCAACGAGTTTTGTCAGCCCCGCCTTCAACGTTATTTCCTCGCAACCGGCTTATGAAGGGCAACTCAATGACACGCTTGTGCTGACGCCACACCTGACAAATCAGTTCATCTTCGCGGCAAACTGGTACACCGCCTTCTTCGGTTCTGCGAACCTGCCTGCAACTCTTGCTCAGTTTCCAACGTACCTGTACTTCTTTGACGGAGCGATCAACACCGGAACGGATTTCGGCAACCTCGGTGCGCCCTACTATTTTCCTCAGGGCCGCAACGTCACCCAGTACCAGTTTGTAGACGATATCTCCTACATACGCGGTAAGCATACAATCCGGGCGGGTTATAACTTCCGCCGTGATGATGTTTCTGACTACGATGCGCAGTCGCAGGAGAACGGGCTTTACGAGTTCTTTTCTCTCGCCGACTTTGCCAATGGCCAGGTCACCGGTTCGAACTCTGTATACGCGCAAAACTTCGCCACGCAGAAGACGGCATATCTTGCGCTCTACAACATCGGCGTCTACCTTCAGGACGAGTGGCAGGTCAATCCACGTCTTCGCACCACGCTCGGGATACGCTTTGACCGCACCGGCAACCCCTTGTGCAATAACGGTTGTTTTGCACGCTACAACGGGGCTTTCCCTCAGACTGGAATCAGCCTGAACACCCCATACAACCAGTCGATTCGCGCCGGTCTTCCTGACGTGTTTAGCGGTATTGAAAGTGTGATACCGCAGCCTCGGTTCGGTTTTAATTACGACCTGACCGGCAACGGACGCACTGTCGTACGAGGAGGCATCGGGCTCTTCGGCGATCTGCCTGCCGCTACCTTCCTCGACGGCCTCATTCAAAACTTTCCGCAGCTCTATAGCGCCACCGTACTGAGTGGCGACGTCGCTCCTGCAGGCTCGCCTACGAGTGCACCATACTACGCTGCACAGTCCAATCTCGCCATACAGTCGGGCTTTGCCTCCGGCGCTTCAGCCAATCAGATCGCGACAACGCTAGGCGGCATCGGCGCAGGAGTGCCATTTACTCCTCCCAATCTTGTAACAGCTCCTCACAGCTGGCGCGAGGCGAAGTACATAGAGTACAACCTGCAGGTGCAGAAGCAGCTCGGCGCGAATGACGCTGTGATCATCGGCTATGTTGGCAATGATGGATACGATGAGCTGATCCAGAACTCCAAGGTGAATGGCTCCCTTAGCTCCTCGCTTCCAGCGGGCACGACCTTTGGTGGGCTGCCATCGACCTCACCCGATCCACGCTTTCTTACTGTAAATGCTTACCAGAACGAAGCCAATTCGAACTACCAAGGCGGTTCGGTCACCTACAAGCACGCTGACAATCGTGGTCTTACCGGTGAGGTGACTTACACTTACAGCCACGCGATGGACGATGTTTCAAATGGTGGCCAGGGGGAGTACTACAACCTTGGGTCCATCACTCAGGCACTTTCCCCCTACAGCGTCTCAGCCCTTGATTATTCGAATGCGGATTACGATATCCGTCACGATGTAACGGCTGATTATGTATATCAAATGCCCTACATTCAGCGGTATGGCAAGGCGGTGAACACTGTAGCCGGTGGCTGGCTGTTTTCCGGCAAGACGTTTTGGCGCTCCGGTGAGCCTTTTTCTGTAATCAATGGAGGACTTGCACAGCGTATTGGCGGTGGCACTCTCGGTAATGGGCAGGTACTCGCGGCGCTGGCTCCGGGCGCAACAGTTAAACATAACTGCCAGGGGAACGGTTTTACCACGCCTTGCTTCAGCGCGAGTAACTTCGAGACAAGCAAGACGCAAAACGTTTTTGGCAACATCCGGCGAAACTCATTCACTGGCCCGCACTATTCTGATTCTGACTTTGCGCTCAGCAAGAAGTTCATTAACACAGAGCGAGCCAGCTTGCAGATCGGGGCATATGCATTCAACGTCTTCAACCACCCGAACTTCTCTAATCCGTCAAGCGATGTAAATGGCGGAAACGTCGGTGTTGCATCCTCCATTCTCGCTCCTCCCACGAGCCCGTATGGCTCCTTCCAATCGGCTGGGGTCGGCGGCCGAGTCCTCCAAGTGTTTGGAAAGATCACCTTCTAACGAACAACATGGAACCGCGCAAAAGAGGGCAGCCTCGCAGGGCCGCCCTCTTTAGCACTCTCATAAGCCAAGCGCTACGTAAACAAGAACTCCTTCGTCCGCAGACTCGCGATCGTATCCCGCAGCTTCGCCGCTTTTTCAAACTCGAACTTCTTTGCGGCCTCGCGCATGTCGCTTTCCATGTTCGCGATGTGGGTATTCAGCGCCTCCTGGGTTGCAAACTCCGGCATCTCGTCAGACTCTTCGGTTAGGTCGGCGTAGTCGGCCTTGAGTATCTTGGCGAGCGACATATCCGTGGTCCGAATGATGGACGCGGGCGTGATGCCGTGTTCCTCGTTGTAGGCCCTTTGTACCTCGCGGCGGCGCGTGGTCTCCTCGATCGCCTTCTTCATGGAGTCGGTCATCTTGTCCGCATAGAGGATCGCGCGCCCATGCAGGTTGCGTGCCGCGCGGCCGATCGTCTGGATCAGCGAGCCAACGGAGCGAAGAAAGCCTTCCTTGTCTGCATCAAGGATCGCCACCAGAGACACCTCCGGGAGGTCAAGCCCTTCACGCAGCAGGTTGATGCCGATCAGCACGTCATACTCACCCTTGCGTAGGTCGCGGAGCAGCTTTACCCGCTCCAGCGTTTCTATCTCCGAGTGCATGTACCGGCACTTGACGCCGACCTCGGTGTAATACCCGGCCAGGTCTTCGGACATACGCTTGGTGAGCGTCGTCACGATGACGCGCTCATTGCGCTCCACGCGCAACCGTATCTCCGCCAGCAGGTCATCGATCTGGCCGCGGATCGGGCGTATCTCCACCTCGGGATCGATCAGCCCCGTCGGGCGGATAATCTGCTCGACCACTACGCCCGCCGACTTGGTCAACTCAAACGGCCCCGGGGTGGCCGAAACATAGATCGTCTGGTGTACGCGGTTCTCAAACTCATCGAACTTCAGCGGCCGGTTATCGGTTGCCGACGGAAGGCGAAACCCATAGTCGACCAGGTTCTGCTTGCGCGAGCGATCCCCGTGCCACATGCCGTGCAGCTGCGGTACGGTCACGTGGGACTCGTCGATGAATACCAGAAAGTCGCGCGGAAAATAATCCAGCAGCGTCGGCGGCGGCTCGCCCGGCAAGCGCCCTGAAAAATGCCTGGAGTAATTCTCGATTCCATGGCAAAAGCCCATCGACTTGATCATCTCGAGATCAAACCGGGTGCGCTGGTTGATGCGCTGCGCCTCGACCATACGCCCCTGCTGCTCAAGCTCCGCTACCCACCATTGAAGCTCGGCCAGGATCGTCTCGACGGCCGTCTTCTTACGCTCCGGCTGCACAACATAGTGGCTTTTCGGATAGATAGGCAGGCGCGCGTACTTTTGCTTGACCGTCCCAAAGAGTGGATCGATCTGCGAAAGCGCGTCGACCTCGTCGCCGAAAAGCTCGATGCGATACGCGCTCTCGTCATAGGTCGGAAATACCTCGATGACGTCCCCGCGCACGCGAAATGTACCGCGGCGGAAATCCCCGTCGGTCCGCTCATAGAGAATTTCGACCAGCTTTTTGGTAATATCCTCGCGCCGTATGCGCTGGCCCTTCTCAAGGAAGAGCAGCATGCCGTAGTAGGCCTCAGGCGAGCCCAGGCCGTAGATACACGAAACCGACGCAACGATAATGGCGTCGCGACGCTCAAAGAGCGATCGTGTGGCCGAAAGCCTGAGCTTATCCAGCTCCTCGTTGATGGTGGCTTCTTTCTCGATATATAAGTCACCCGAAGGGATGTAGGCCTCGGGCTGATAGTAGTCGTAATAACTTACAAAGTACTCAACCGCATTGTTGGGGAAGAACTGTTTGAACTCATGAAAGAGCTGCGCTGCGAGCGTTTTGTTGGGCGCAAGGATGAGCGCCGGGCGGTTGAGCTCCGCAATAACTTTGGCAACGGTAAAGGTTTTGCCCGACCCGGTCACTCCAAGCAGAACCTGGTGCTGCTCGCCGGTGCTCGTGCCTTCAACTAGCTCGGCAATCGCGCGGCCTTGATCGCCGCGCGGCTGGTAATCGCTGACTAACTCAAAATCCATACAGGGGTCCCATCCAGCTTGCGCCGAGTGTGCGGTTCGTTAAAAGGCTCCGAGCGCCGGGAGCCACTCGGCGGGCGCGCTTACCACGGCGTCGAGCAAACCCTGCTCGCGCATCGCGTCGACCGTGTGTGGTGAAAGTCCGTAGCGGCAGCCGATGCTCCAGGCACCGGCAGCCCGTGCGGTAAGTATGTCAGTCTCCGAGTCGCCGATCATCACAGTCTCGTCGGCTCCCGCGCCCCCTTCCTCCATCAGCGTGCGCAAACCTGCAGGGTCGGGCTTTTTCGTCGAAAAGCTGTTGCCGCCGTATACCTTGAAGAAGTACGGCGCCAGCCCCAGTGCGTCACAGATCTGTTGCGAAGGTACGACGGGCTTGTTGGTGAGCACGGCCATCTTCCTGGTCGCGCCTCCGCTGCTCGCCTCCAGCGCATGCAGCGCAGCCAGTACGCCCTCATACACGTAGGTATGGTCAAGCTTGTGTTCGCGGTAGTGCTCCAGAAAAAGCTCGAGAGCCGAGGCTACGAGCTGCTCATCGCGGGGGTCGCCCAGGGCGCGCCGCACCAGCATCCCTGCACCGTCGCCAATGTAGCTGCCGATCACATCGTGGGGCAGCGTCGCCCGCCCCAGCGCGGTCAGCATGGCATTGACCGAGTTGGCCAGGTCCTGTTTTGAGTCGATCAGCGTGCCATCGAGGTCAAAGACAAGCAGGCGCAGCCGGGCAAACGGAAGGGGACGGAGGATCTCGAACATCCTTTTAGGATACCGCCGACGGTTCCCGTTCCAAACTGCGGGCGGCACACCGTTGCGACCGCGCAGGGCAGGAGGCTCCCGCTCAGTGAACGCGAATATCGCCCGAGCCCGTCTCGACCCGCACCCGCGGGCCGCCGCCGTTTACCTTGCCCTGCACATGGTGCTTGTCACTCGTATCTTCGCTCACCACAGGCGAGCCTGTTTCAATGTTGCCGGAACCGGCCTCGGCGTCGATGGTGTACGGCGCTCCGCCGACGCTCAGCTCCACATTGCCTGAGCCGGTCTCAAGCTTCCACCCAGCAGACGGGTGCCCGCTGGCAACGATATTTCCTGAGCCCGTGTTGGCCCACAGCGAGCCTTGCACGTTTTGCAGCTCAATGTTGCCTGAGCCGGTCTGCGCCTTTACCTCAAGCGAAGACAGCATGCCGGCGTGGATGCTGCCCGATCCGCTTTCCAGGTTGACCCGGTCGCTCAACCCGGTAGCGTCGATCGATCCGGAGCCGGTCTGCGCTTTCACAGGGCCACCCTCATCCACAATGCGAATGTCGCCCGAGCCCGTATCCGCACGGAGGTCGGTGCCGCGCGGCGTGGTGATCTCGTAATCGATCGAAACGTTGTGCACCGCCAGACCCTTGCCGATGCTGATGATGTTGCCCGCCTGCGTGACGGGAGGGTTCGCCAGCACCTGTTTCACGCGATCGTCAGCCGAACCGCCGCCGTACCAGTTGTTGCCCGCGTGCACATGCGCCACCACGTGCACCTCGGTTGCCGGGCCGGGCTGCACGTGGATGTATCCCGAGCCCGTTTCAACAGAGAGGAGCACCGGTCCATGGACCGGCAGCCGCTTTTCAAAGGTTCCGTCCGCAGCCAGGGCCGCAGCCGAGCATGCGACACATAGCGCCGCGCCTGTCACGATATAGCGCATCATCAGTTCTCCTTGCCGGGCGCAAACTTGCCGGCTGCAAACTCGCCGGGCGCACACCCGCCGTGGGGCAAATACACCGCCGCAAATACGCCGCCGCAAACACGGCCATGCGCATGCCCGCGGCACAATGACGAGACCCGTACCGGCAGCTCCCGCCAAGCTGCGCCCTCAGGATACCCCGTCCGAGGTCGCGGCCAATCTCGCCTGCAGCTTTGTACGCAGCCACGCGTCGCCCGGTTCCAAGGTCCGCACCGCAGTCACCGGGTGCGTCGGCTTGCCCCTGCCGTGGCCTGCGCCGAGCCGCGGGCAACTTCTTCGGCATGACGTAGACTTACCCCAATGCTGGGCTTCCTGTTATTCCGGCTCGTCGCCATCGTCGCCCTGATCCTTGGCAATGCTTTCTTTGTTTCGGCGGAGTTCGCGCTGGTCAGCATGCGGCGCACCCGGCTTGAGCAGTTGATCGCGCAAGGGGTGCCGGGCGCCCGCGCCGTGCAGCTGCTGCAGCAGCGGCTTGACGATTTTCTTCCCGCGGTGCAATTCGGCGTCACCTTATGCAGCCTGGCGCTTGGCTGGGTGGGTGAGCCGACCATTGCGGGCATCGTCTTGTCGCTGATGGGCGGCCTGCCGCATCATCGCATCTACGCGCACCTGGTCGCCGCCCCCCTGGCCTTTGCACTCATCACCTACTGTCACGTACTTCTCGGCGAGCTGGTGCCCAAGTCGCTGGCCCTGCGCCGCGGCGACGACCTCGCCATTGCGGTGGCCGGGCCCATGCTGGCCTTTATGCAGATGACCCGGCCTGTTGTGCGCCTGATGAACGCCTCGGCTGCTGCTGTGTTGCGGCTCTTTCGCGCGCCGCTGTCGCACGAGGGCGGCACCGTCCACTCGCCCGACGAGCTCAAGCTGATCGCTACCGCTGCGCGCCAGGGCGGCCTGCTTCCTGAGTTTCAGGAGTCGCTCATCCATCGCGCCGTGGAGGTGGCCGATGTGCCCACGCGCGAAATCATGACGCCCCGCCAAAGGATTGTTTCTCTCCCTTCAACCATGCCGATCGACGAGGCCAGCGGCCGCTTTGTCGAGGAGCTCCATTCCCGCATCCCGGTCTATGACGCCGAACGCGGGCCCGAGTACATCGTGGGCATCGTGTATTCGAAAGACATTGCCCGGCTGATGCACTTCAACGCGCCCGCGCGCATGCAGAGTGCGGCTTCGGCTCCCTTTGCCGCCTTGCGGCTTCGCCAGGTCATGCGCGAAGTGCTGGTGGTGCCTGAAACCAAGCCTGTTCTCGACCTGCTGCAGGAGTTCCAGCTGCGCCGCCGGCACCTTGCTATTGTGGTCGATGAATACGGCACCACCGTCGGGCTAGTCACAGTGGAAGATGCCATTGAGCAGCTGGTGGGCGAGCTTGAAGATGAGTTCGACCTGCACACCAGCCCGTTGCTGCCGGCGCTGAGTGAGGGGCTGGTGCTTGACGGTACAGTGAACCTGCGCGACCTGGAAACACAGATGCGCTGGCGGCTGCCCCGCGAAGGTGGGGTAGAAACGCTGGCCGGCTTTCTGCTCACGCGCCTCGGGCGGATTCCGCAAGGCGGCGAGTGCGTAGACTACGAGGGCCGCCGCCTCACCATTACGGAGATGAACGGGCATCGCATCGCCAAGGTACGCGTCGAGAACACGCCGCTCGCCATCGCTCCGGGGAGCCGCCGGTGAACCGTGCCGCGCGTGCGCTCCTGCTGCGCCTGCTCTACACCGTGCCGGTGGTCTGGCTGGTCGTTTCGCTGGTATTTCTCCTCATCCACCTCGTTCCGGGCGATCCCATCCAGCAAATGCTCGGCGAGGGCGCGCGGCCGGTGGATGTGGAGGCGCTTCGCCATAGCTACGGTCTCGACCTGCCACTGGGCACGCAGTATCTTCACTACTGGCGAGGCGTGCTCCATGGCGATCTGGGGAGCTCGCTGCGGCTGCATGACTCGGTGACACACCTGGTCGCGCTGCGCTACCCCTATACGGTCAGCCTTACGCTGGCAGCGCTGGCGCTGGCACTGGTACTGGCGATCCCGGCCGGGGTAGCAGCGGCGCTCAATCGCGGCCGCTGGCAGGATCATCTGCTCGGCGGCGTCAGCCTGCTCGGGCTTTCCTTTCCTGTATTTGCGCTGGGGCCGCTGCTTATCCTGCTTTTCTCAATCAAGCTGGGCTGGCTGCCTGTAAGCGGCGCCGCCGGACCTGAATATCTTGTGCTGCCGGCAGCCACCATGGGTTCGGCGCTCGCGGCCATCCTCACACGCATGGTGCGCACCGCGATGCTTGAAGAGCTTGGGCAGGACTACATCCGCACCGCACGAGCCAAGGGCCTGTCAGAGCGCGCCGTTGTCTACCGCCATGCGCTGCGCAACGCGCTTATCCCCATCATCACCCTGGTCGGCTTACAGTTCGGCGCCCTGCTGGCAGGGGCTATCGTTACTGAGAAGATTTTTTCCTGGCCCGGTATCGGTCAGCTCACCGTGTCTGCTATCTCCAATCGCGACTATGCGCTGGTGCAGGGCTGCATCCTCGCTGTCGGCCTCACGTATGTTCTAGTCAACCTGCTGACCGACGTCTTGTACGTGGTGGTCAATCCACGCATCCGCGACTAACCCGGCAGCGTGATCAGCTTCGGCCTGATCCCCGCCGCATCGCACTCGAGGATGCCGAGCGAAATCGGCAGCGAGAAGCGCCGAGGGCCTGCCGAGCCTGGGTTGAAAAACAGCACACCACGCCGATGCTCCAGAAGAGGCTTGTGCGAGTGGCCGAAGATCACTGCCGCAACCTCCGCCGCCGCGGGATCGATATCGAGCGAGTTGACGCTGTGCAGCATGTACAGGTTGTGCCCTGCCACTGTGACGTATTCGGTTGCGGGCAGCTGGGCGCAAGGCCCTGCGGTGTCCACATTGCCGCGGATCGCGGTCACGGGAGCCACGCGGGCAAGCGTGCGCAGGATCTCCGCGTCGCCTACATCGCCGGCATGCAGGATCAGATCGACCCCTGCGAGCGCGGCCACCGCCTCAGCTCGCAGCAGCCCGTGCGTATCTGCTATCACCCCGACCTTCATAGTCCTATGCTGATGCGGGTCCTGGGATCGAGAAAGTCGCGCAGCGCGTCCCCGATGAAGTTAAAGGACAGCACGCACAGCATCACGGCGATGGCAGGAAAGACGACCAGGTGTGGAGCGTCAAACAGGTGCGTGCGCGCATCGTTGAGCATGCCGCCCCAGCTGGCCGCCGGCGGCGGTACGCCCAGGCCGAGAAAGCTCAGGGTGGCTTCGGCAAGCACCGCGCCGGCCATTCCGATCGCTGCTTGAACGATCAAGGGTTGCAGGATGTTCGGCAGAATGTGCCGGGTAAAGATGCGCAGGTCGCTTGCGCCGAGCGCCCGCGCCGCTTCGACAAACTCGCGCTCGCGCACAGCCAGGACCTGGCCGCGGACCAGTCGCGCATACCCTACCCAGCCGCCGATGGAAAGTGCGAGCACCAGGTTCAGCAGCCCGGGGCCGAGAAACGCCACAAACGCGATCGCCAGCAGGATGCCCGGCAGCGCGAGAAAAGCGTTCATCACAAAGATGTTCAGCGCAGTATCGACCACGCCGCCGTAATACCCCGCCAGGCCGCCCAGTACCAGCCCCAGGGAGAGCGAGCAGGCGACCACCGACGTTGCCACGATCAGCGAGATGCGTGCCCCGTAGATGATGCGCGAAAGGATGTCGCGGCCTAGCTCATCGGTGCCGAAGAGGTGCGCACGCGTAGGCGGCGCAAGCCGGTGCAGCAGATCGATCGAGGCGGGTGAGTAGGGCGCAAGCCAGGGCGCAAGCAAAGCCAGCGCAAGGAACAAGGCGACCAGCAGCAACCCAGCCACAGCCAGCGGCTGGTGCCGTGCCGCACGGCCCAGCCGACCAAGACTGGTGGGTGGCAGTGAGTGCGTCAAGACCCTATCATCGCATGGCGAGCCGACGCACCATCGGCCCCCAGAGCGATCAAGGCCAGAACACATCCAGAACACATCCATCCGCACGCGCAGGCAAGGAAAGCCCCGTTCGAGGAGCGAGGCTTTCCTTGGCGGCAAGCGTGTTGCCGGCAAGCGTGTTGCTCAGTCGATAAAGTCCAGCTTGGCTACCCCGGGGATGATTCCACGCTCATGGCCCATCTCCAACAGCCGCCGGATCGCCTCACGCCCATCCGCGCCATAGCTGAGCGTCCGCTCGTTCACATACATGCCTACGAACTTGTCCGCCAGTGCGGGGTCAAGGTCGCGGGCAAACTGCATCGCGTACCCAAGCGCGGACTCGCGATTATCGAGCCCGTGCTGGATCGACTCGCGCAAGGCCTGCGTGGTGATGCGCATCGCCTCCGGCCCGAGCGACCGTTTGATGGCGTTGCCGCCGAGCGGCAGCGGCAGCCCAGTCTGCTCGCGCCACCAGATGCCCAGATCGATGATCTTGTGCAGACCATTGTTGCCGTAGGTCAATTGCCCTTCGTGGATGATGAGCCCGGCCTGGTATTTGCCTGCCAGCACCTGCGGGATGATCTCGTCAAACGGAACGACCTCGGTCTCGATCTCCGGGGCAAAAAGCTTCAGCGTCAAGTACGCCGTGGTCAGCGTTCCCGGCACAGCGATCTTGATCTTCTTGATCTCCTCAAGCGAATAGCGCTGGGGAGCGACGATCATGGGGCCGTAGTTCTCCCCGACCGACCCGCCGCAGGCCATCAGGGCGTAGTTGTCCTGGAGGTAGGGGTAGGCGTGGAAGGAGATCGCCGTCACATCGAAGAAGGCCTCGTGCAGGGCCTTGTGGTTCAGTGTTTCGATATCGCAGAGGACGTGTGAAAACTTGTACCCGGGCACGCGGATCTTGTTGGTAGCGAGGCCGTAAAACATAAATGCGTCGTCGGAGTCGGGGCTGTGCGCAATGGAGATCTCGCGCACCTTTGCGGCATCGGCCGTCTCGGCGCGCGGCGAAGAAGTGGTAGTCGTCACGGTGTTCCTTTCCTACTGAGTGCCACACTCAGGATACCGCGCCCGCGGGGACGTACCGGCCACGGTGCTTAGCTGGCCGGGCCACTGTGTGCCCGGTCAAAGCGGGCGCGGTGCCAGCCGGCCGCAAGCAGGGCAGCCAAAGCGATCTTTACCCCATCCTCGGCGGCAAAAGGCAGCACTGCTTGGTGCATGACCGCCGCGGCCGGCAGGTGGGTCAAAGACGCGAGCCAGCAGGCGCCGCAAACCAGGATCAGCGCGTTTGCCGCAAGCGCGCCGGCAAAGGTGTGGAGCAGCGTGCGCCCGCGCCCCAGGTAGCCGGCGACGGCCGCGGCCGCGGGATACGAGAGTAGGTAGCCGCCTGTCGGACCCACCAGATGAAGCAGGCCAACCGGCCCGGAGGAAGTAAACACCGGCAGGCCGGCCGCGCCCTCAAGCAGGTATGCTGCCGCCGTAGCCGCGCCCAGCGACGGACCCATCAGCAGCCCCAGCAGCACCACGGCAAAAGGCTGCAGGGTCATCGGCACGGGGGTAAAGGGCAGCGGCACGGCCACGTGCGCGCAAAGCGCGATCAGCAGGGTGCCGGCCAGCGCCGCCAGGGTGCGTCGCGCGGGGAGCGAAGGGGCAAATGGGCGGGCGAGCGGAACAGCTTGGGTCGGGTGCAGGTGGGGCATGCCTTGGTCTCTCCATCTCCGACCCAAGCCGGGCCGGCGGTGCTCTGCTTCGGGTCTAAAGGTCGTCGCGTACGTCCCGCTCCGGCGGTGGATGGATCGTGAGGGTAGAAGCGGCATCTGCTTCGCCGCGTCGGTGCCTGCGCACCGTCTGGGCAACAGCATAAGCAGCCCAAAGCAAGGCCGCAATGCTGAGGACGAAGACAGCGTAAAGGAGTCGCATGCGGGACGAAGCCTAAC
>CAXTPL010000090.1:12099-13592 GCA_964246065.1 uncultured Acidobacteriaceae bacterium | reverse complement strand
ATACTTCGTCGCGCCTGTGTTTCCATAGCCGGTCACGTTGGCGCCCGGGGTGAGCGCGATCAACTGCGCCGCTCCGGCAACCGGCCCGGCCACATCCATCTGCTGGCGGTCGAGTACGCGTATGCTCTGGTCTGACTCGAAGACCTGCTGCTGCGAGGGCATATCCGTCGCACCGGCTAATGTGCCGTTCACGGTGACCGTCTGCTGCAGCGAAGAAACAGCCAGAGGCGCATCGAGCGTGACAGACTGCCCGGGCGCCAGGTGCACCTGGGTGCGGCGCAGGGTTGAAAATCCTGCCGCCGTGTAGGTAACCGTGTAGTCTCCGCTCGGTACCCCGATCATGCTGTATGCGCCGGTGCTGGTGCTCCTGGCCGACATCAGCGTGACATTGTCGCGGTTGGTCAGCGCGATCTTCGCATCCGGGATAGCCGCGCCGGAAGCATCGACGACGCGTCCGCTAATCGCCGCTGTGGCCGCGCTGCCTGCTTGCGCAAAGGCAACCGAGGCCGATGTGAGGAGCACACAGAGAGACGCACTCGCTGCAACGAGAGGTGAGGCAGAATAGGGCCTGAACACAGAACACTTCCTCGACTTTCCACAGCATCAGGGCGGCCCGTCCGCGCCACGTGCCCGGCTTAGGAAGAAGGAAGGGAGCAGGCGCCTGATGCCAAGGCTAGAGAGGATGTGTTGCTGCGCCATGAAGGGTGTGTGAACGGATCATGACTGCCATAAAGCGAGGCGCGCGATGCGGCCACAGCACCGAGCGAGCAAGGCCGCCCAGTGAAGACTGCTGCGCGGCCCCTGCGCCACGCGCCCGGTCATCAGTGCGAGGGCGGCACGTAGTCCTGCGGCAGGCTGGCGCCTTCACCAAAAAAGTAGCTCTGCATTTGTTCGACCAGGAACTCCTGCGCCTGGGGAGTCCAGGGCTGCAGCCGGTACTCGTTTAAAAGCATCTTCTGGTGCTCGATCCACTCGCCCCACGCCTTGCGCGAAACATTGTTATAGATCTTGTGACCGAAGTCGGAATCAAAGGGAGGCTCGTCCAGCCCTTCCATCTCCTGTTTGTAGCGTGCGCAGTAAACCATGTGTGCCATTTGGTCTGTTGTGTCTCCTTGTCTATTGTAAAGAGGGTTTAGGGGAGCGCCGCCTTAAGCTACCCCCAGGCATCGACGGTCACAAAGCGGAAACCTTCACGCTTGAGCCGGTGCAGCAACAAAGGTACCGCGGTGGCAGTGCTGCTGCGCCGCGCTCCCAGGCCCCCCGGCGCACCGTCATGCAGCAAAAGGTTCGATCCCCGACCTGCGCGCCGGTTGCGATCGACGCTCCGGCGCAGGTTGGCATAGATCTGCTCAGGCAGGATCCCGCCTCGCCAGTCATACCCACTCGCGTTCCACAGCACCGGCGTAAGCCCCAGTTCCCGCGCCGCACGCAACACAGCCGGGCGGCGACCGCCGTAGGGGGGACGCAGGTATCGCGCAGGCGCGCCCAGGGCC
>CAXTPL010000090.1:8957-12089 GCA_964246065.1 uncultured Acidobacteriaceae bacterium | reverse complement strand
CGTCAGCACGCCCGGCCGCAGTCGCTGCAGCAACTCCGGCTTGGCGGCGGCATCGAAGTCGGCCCCAATGGGCGCCGTGCTGTCAACCGAGAGTGCCGGCGGCCGCGGCCCCGTCCCGCCCCCCCCCCCAACCCGGGGGGGGGCCCACCGCCGTAGGGCGGACGCATGTATCTCACAGGCGCGCCCAGGGCATCCTCCAGGCTGTGCGAGCAGTCTTGCAGCTGCTGTCGCACGCGTTTGGCCGAGGCATACAGCAGGTTGGGGTGGCTCATCGTGTGATTGCCGATCAGGTGCCCCGCGGCCAGCACCTCGCGCGCAAGCAGAGGCCGCTGACGAACATAGTCGCCCAGCATAAAAAAGGTGGCGCGGGCATGGTAGTTGGCCAGGAACTCTAGAATCTCCTGCGTATAACGATCATTCGGCCCGTCGTCAAAGGTCAAGGCGCATTCCTGGGCGTCCTTGCCGCACAGCACCGTCGGCCCAAACCACTGGGAGGTCGGCCACATGCCCGCGTAGAAGCCTGCACCCGCCGCCAGCCCGAGCGCGCCCGCAACTGTTGTTTCTGCCAAAGGAAGCATCGGTGCCAGTGTAACGGAGGCGTGCGGCCGCCTCGACCGTGTTGCGCAACGGGGTATAGTCTGGGCTAGCTTCGGCCTCTTCGGTCGCGGCAGGCTGCATCCTCCTTTATCCGAGGAGCGGCACTGGAGACGCACAGATGAGTATTCTTCCCTCGCTTGACTCGCCGCCTCCGCTCGAGGCAGCGCCCGGCGCAGCCGCCGGAGAGCGCACGCGCAGCAAGATCAGCTTTGAAACCCTGTTGCAGCGCAAGCAGGCCGCGACTCCGATCACCGCGCTCACCGCATACGACTACCCGACCGCGCGGCTGCTCGACGAGGGCGGCATCGACCTGATCCTGGTCGGCGATACGCTGGGTATGGTGGTCCTCGGCTATGAATCCACGTTACCCGTGACTATGGAGGACATGCTGCACCACACCCGCGCGGTGCGCCGCGGCGTTCGCCATGCGCTGCTCGTCGCGGACATGCCTTTTGGATCGTACGAGGCAGACCCGCTCGACGGCGTACGCAATGCCGTACGTCTGGTCAAGGAGGCCGGCGCCGAGGCGGTCAAGATTGAGGGCGGCCACCCCCGCAGGGCAGAGCTGATCGGCCGCCTTCGCGAGGCTGAGGTGCCGGTGGTCGCGCATCTGGGTCTCACACCGCAGGCAGTGCACCGCATGGGCGGCTACCGGGTGCAGGGGCGGACGCTCGGCGCGGCCGAAACGCTGCTGGCCGAGGCGCGGGCGGTGGAGGCGGCAGGCGCCTCGGCCGTGGTGCGTGTTACCGCGAGCCTCAGGGTGCCGACGATCGGCATCGGTGCGGGCCCGGGCTGCGACGGTCAGATCCTGGTCTTCCATGACCTGGTTGGGCTCAGCGCGCAAGCGCCCGCAAAGTTTGTACGCCGCTTTGGCGACGCCGGAACGCTGATGCGCGAAGCCGTCGCCGGGTACGCCGGCCAGGTGAGATCGCGAACCTTCCCCTCCGACTCTGAAAGCTACCACCTGGACGCGGAAACCCGTTCGGCCTTTGAGGCGAGCGCGGCTGCCGGGCGCACCTCCGGGCAAGACTAGGAGCCGCCCTGTGGAGATCCTTCGGACTATTCCCGAGATGCGCGCGGCCCGGCAGCGGCTTCGCGCCTCCGGCCGCACGCTCGGGCTGGTACCCACGATGGGCGCGCTGCACGAGGGGCACCTGTCGCTGGTGCGCGCCGCGCGGGCCGACTCCGATGCGGTGGCGGTGTCGATCTTTGTCAATCCCACGCAGTTTGCCCCGGGCGAAGACCTGGACACGTACCCGCGTACCTTTCCCGAAGACTGCGCCTTGCTCCGGGCCGAAGGCGTGGACTGGCTCTTTGCTCCCTCACCTGCCGAGATGTACCCTGCCGGCACCGCAGGCGCGGGAACACGGGTGCAGGTGCGCCATCTAAGCTCCCTGCTTGACGGAGCCTCGCGCCCCGGGCACTTTGACGGCGTGGCCACGGTGGTTGCAAAGCTCTTCCACATTGTCGCGCCCGAGCGTGCGTACTTTGGGCAAAAAGACGCGGCGCAGGTAGCTGTGCTGCGCGCCATGGTGCGCGATCTCGACTTCGATCTCCAGCTGGTCGTCTGCCCTACGGTGCGCGAAGCGGACGGCCTCGCCATGAGTTCGCGGAACCGCTATCTTTCGCCTGGGGAGCGGCAACAGGCGCTGGTGCTAAGCTGCGCGCTCGCGGCGGTCGCCGCGTTGGCTGCAGGGGGAGTCACGGATGCTGAAACGCTGCTCCGCGCGGCGCGCCAGGTACTTGCCGGCGAACCGGCTGTGCGCCTCGATTACCTGGCCCTGGTCGATCCCGCGACCCTGCAGCCGGTTGACCCTGTCGCTCCAAACACCCTATGTGCGGTGGCCGCGTTTGTGGGTACTACCCGCCTGATCGATAACAGGATCCTGACGCCCTGAAACGCAAGGATGGCCGGCAAGGTAGAAGCGTGCCGGCAAAGCAACGGCTTTGCGGATGCCGATGCGCCCGCTCACCGACACTGCCGGAACCTGGTAGGCATCTTTGAGAAAATGCAGGGGCGACGCCCCATCGGTCATGTCGACCCCGTTGAGCCCGGCTCGCGTAATCGCCAACGCCTGGCAGACTCTGCCCGGACCGGAGGTTAGCAGGCGCGACGGTGCTTCGGCCGCCAGCCCGCGCAGCCGCGCCATGGTCGCCGCCCCGGCTTCCGGCTGCAGGGCGCGGATCAGCACACAGCCCGCCTGGCCTTCCGGCTCGCAGGAAACGTTCAGGCAGTGGTGCATGCCGTACACAAAGTAAACATACGCATGACCCGGGGGGCCGAAAAGCACCTCGGTCCGCGCGGTGCGCCCGGCAAAGGCATGCGCAGCCGGGTCGTCCGCACTGAAGTAGGCCTCGGTTTCGACGACGCGCGCCGCAAGGATCTCGCCCTCCAAACGGCGAAGGATCAGCTTGCCGAGCAGGGCGGCCGCCACCTGGTCAGGCGGACGGAGAAAAAAGCTGCGAGCGAGCGGTGTGCCTTCCATGGTGCTTTCTGCATGATCGCACCGCTCGCTCGCTCCTTACATCTTCGGC
>CAXTPL010000090.1:0-8947 GCA_964246065.1 uncultured Acidobacteriaceae bacterium | reverse complement strand
GATGCTGCGCCTCGCTGCCTCGGTCGGGATGCGCATCGGTGCTTTGCTGTCTGCGAGAGCCTCCTTGGCGCCGGCCGGCCGAATATTCGGCCCGAAATAGGGGTCGGTCGCCGCGATCGCAGCGACATCGACAAGCGGCGTTGCCAGGTGAAAGGCAGCGTTGGTGGCAGTGATGTACTGGTTTGCCAGCAGCGCATAGCCCGTGTTGGTCGGGTGCACACCGTCAAGCCCGAAGAGGCCCCCCAGGAAGCTGTTGGTGGCGTGATAGCCGTTGATGGTGATGCCGCCGACGAGTCCGTTGAAGAACGAGTGGACATCGACCAGGGTGCCCCCGGCGGCGGCCACCGTTTGCGCGATCACCCCGTTGTAGCTGTCGATGCGCGCCTGGATCTCGGTGACCTCGGGCGGCGTAAGCACGTCGCTGCCCGGCAGCGGGCTGAGCGTGCCGCCTTTGCCGAGCCCCGCGACTTCCGCCTCGATGTCGATCAGGCCCTGGCCGTTGATCAGGTCCCCTGGGGCGATGCCGAGCGCATAGCCGACGAGCGCGCCTGGGATGTGTGTCAGGGTTGAAATCTCGTTGATGATCTCGGCGGCAGGCGTAAGAAACGGGATGGTTGTTACATCGGCAATGTTTGCGACGACCAGGTGTGCCTGGCTGTGGGTTTTGAGCGCGCCGATCAGCGTGGTGTAGTCGGACGTAAAGCTCGAAAGCGGAGTCATGCCGCTGACATTGCCGGCGTCCACGCCAAGCAGGGCGTCTTCGCTGCCGGCCCACACAAAGATCGTTGTCGGCTGCAGGGAGATAGCCTCGCCTACCTGCGAAGCTACGTTGCCGGCCGGCAGACCCAGGATGAGGTCGGTAATGATGTCTTCGTCGGTTGAGGGGCTGAGGGTCGGGGTGCGATAGATCACGTCATGGAGCGTGCTGCCGGGCACGGCGATGTCGCTCGGCTGGGTGCCGGCCGCATCCCGGCCCGTGGTCAGGCCGGGCATCTGCGACAAGACTGGTGGCGGTCCGATACTGGTCAACTGCAGCACCGCGGGCGCGCCCGGTGCGGCGATCAGCGGCAGGGAGATGGGGAAACCCGCCTGCCTGGCGACGAGGCTGCCGAAGCCGTTCGGCTGCTGCGTATCAAGGAGCGAACCGTTCTGAAAGCCGGCCGAAAGCGAGTCGCCGATAAAGAGGACGCGCCCGAAGGGTCCGGTGCCCGGCGGCGGCAGCGGCACCGGCTGGTACATGCAACCGGCAAGACCTAGCAGTGTGCAGGCGACGGCAACGCGCGCCACAGGCCGGCAAACCCGCGAGAAAGAAAGCGACATGAAAGAACCCCCTTGCAAACCCGGGAGCCAATGTAGCACGGCGAACGGCGAAAACGCGTCTGCAGTGTGCAGGCGGGGAAAGCGGCCAGGGAGCATCTCCTTATCGGGCGCTTTGAGCACGTATCGCAAAAGCCGCGGCGGGAGGGACGTACCAGAGGAGATCGAGAAGCCCAGGGGGAGGCAAGAGGGTTCACTCCCCCAGGCTTGTCCCGGCACAAACCTGCCGGCAGCTCAGGCCTTTGACTCTGCTGCCTCCAGTGCGGCCAGAATCTCGTCCGCATGCCCTTCAGGCTTGACCTTGGGAAAGATGCCGATCAGCGTTTGGTCAGGCCCGATGAGAAAAGTGGTGCGCTCGATACCTTTCACCTTTTTGCCGTACATATTCTTTTCCTTGAGAACGTCGAACTGGTTGCACACCGCCTCATCCACGTCGGCGAGCAGGGCGTACGGCAGGTCGTACTTGTCTTTGAACTTTTTCTGGGCTTTCGGCGTGTCGCGCGAGATGCCGAGCACCACCGCGCCGGCCGCCTCGAGCCTGGCAAAGGTGTCGCGAAAGCCGCATGCCTCGATGGTGCAGCCGGGCGTGTCAGCTTTGGGGTAGAAGAAGAGCACTACCGGCTTGCCCGCATAGTCTGACAGGCGAACGGCCTCGCCGTCCTGGTTCTGGATCGTGAAGTCGGCGACCTTGCCATGCACTTCGACCGGGCTCATGCGTCTTCTCCTGCGCAAGTCGGACAGCGGAAGCCGAATCCCCGCCGCCGCGCGTCTTATAAGCTAGGCCTAGAGTATGACATCTGCAGGAAAACAGAGCGCGCTGCTGCTGGCCCTGGCAGCACTGGGTGTGTATGGCGCACACGCCCAATACTCCACCCCCGTAGGCACCGGCGCCGCCCGGCCCAAGACGCTGCGCGCCACCGCTGTGCTGGAGTGGACCGGCAGCCTGACCAAGCCGAATGCGAGCCGGCTAATGCCGCTCGCCGTGTGGGATGGAGAGCACTACCAGCCGGCCGGCCTGTACCTGGCGAGGCCTGAGCCGCTGGCCTTTGCCCCGGGGACGCAGTACGTGCTGGAACGCGCAGGCGATGAGGCCGCGCTGTTCGACGTGCGGGCTGCCGCGCAGCTGAACGGCCAATGGATCGGGATGGGCAAGGTGGAACCGCCCGCGCCGCCGCCTCCGCCGAAAAAGCTCAAACCGTCAAAGCAGCTGCCTGCGCTTGCCGGCGGCAAAAGCACAGGCGCGCAGGACAGCGGACGCCCCACGCTCCACAGCAAGGCTGACACTGGCGCAAAGGCTGACGAGAGTGGCACAAAGGTCGCCTCATCGACAGACAAGAATGCGGATACCGATCCTGTCGCTGCACCGCCGGACGGAAAGCAGCCCGCTGCCGCCCAACCAAGCTCCGCCTCCGCAGCCGCCCCCGACTCCGGTACCGGTACCGAGACAGCCCCCGAGACCGGCAGCAGCGGCAAGGAGCCAACGCTGCACCGCCGTTCCCCTGCTCCAGGCGCGGGCGATGGCAGCGCAAACGAGGGGTCGGACGCTCCGGCCACGGCAAGCAGCAAGGCTCCGGAGGTAGATCCGGACCGCCCTACCCTGCACAAGCATGAGGACAGCGCCGACTCCGCGTCTACCGAGCGAAAAGGGGAGACCGATCCGGATCGGCCCACCCTGCACCACGCCCGCGACGCTGCGGCTGCGGCTGCTCCCACGGCAATCGATCCTGATCGTCCGCACTTGCGCTACGGAGCCGGCGCCCCAGCCGAAGAAGGGCAAACTGCGGGACCGCTTAAGCTGGAAGGCGCACCTCCGGCGATGCAGCAGATCGTCGCTGTGTCTGACGCGGGACCGAACGAGCCTCAGCAGTACGGGTACCGGTGGGCAGCGCCGGCAGATGGCACTGCCATGCAGGCCGCCCTTGCCACCCTTGCGGCGCAGGCAGCTGCGCAGGTGCTGGCTCCCAGGGCGGGAACATCGGCTGCCAGGCAGACCAGCTTTGGCCCTGCCGCCGCAGCCGCCGCGGCCAGGGCACGCACACGCGCCAGGCATACGGAGCCAGGCCAAGCGGCCCTGCCGAAGATGGTTGAGGAACACTTTGCCGCGTATGAGCTTTCTTTCAGCGCCGGCGCCACGCTGGTTTACAGCGCGCGCACCGATGCTGAAGCCTCGCAGCGGGTTTATGTCACCCTCATCGCGCAGCCGGATTTCAGCGGCAAGCCGCAGGTGATCTTCAAGCAGGTAAGCCGAGGCGACCTGCTGGCCGAAACCCCCGCCATGCAGCTGGTCGACGCAGCCGATACCGACGGCGACGGTCGCGCGGAACTGGTCTTCTCGCTCCAAGGAGGCATCGGCGCTCCCGCGGCAACGGCTGCGGACGCCCCCGCAGCGACGGCTGCGGACGCCGCCACGGGCAAAGGCGGAGCCTCTGCCGCCTCCCCCGCAGCGCAGCCAGCCACGCAGCGCCAGTTCGCCATCTACCGGGTGGCCGACCGGCGCGTCGACCAGGTCTTTACGACCGGGCCGTTGCCCTGAGCTATCGCTTCAACGTCGCGGCCGGCGTTACCGGCTTCCACGGCACAGGCGAGGCCAGCACCATGGACGTATTTGTCGCGACATAGGGCGTGAGCGAGTCGATTACTGTTTCCAGATGCTGCAGGTCGCGCACGGCCACCTGCAGGATGTAGCTTTCGGCGCCCGTCACACGATGGCATTCCAGCACTTCAGGCACACGCCGGGCCAGCCCGTTGAAGTGCTGGAGCCGATCGCCGCCGACCGTGATCTTGATAAAGGCCCGCAGCGGCAGCCCTACCTTTGCCGGGTCTACCTGCGCGGTGTAGCGCAGGATCACCTCGGCATCCTCCAGGCGGCGTACCCGCTCGATGACAGCAGGGGTCGAGAGCCCGACGCGCCGGCCCAGTTCCGCAAAGGTCATGCGTGCATCTGCCTGCAGTTCGTGCAGAATCTTGTGATCGAGCGCATCGAGGCTGGTCATCTGTTCCTCCATAAAGCGAAATCGCCTTTTGCCTTCCTTATGTTAAGCGAGGCGCGCGTTTTTGCGAGGATCGATGCTGTGCAGGCGGCAAAGAGCCCACTAGCCTTAAAGGGTGAACTTTTCCCGCTCAGCGTGCTCTGCCAACACCTCTCGCCTCGCGGCCCTCGATGAACTGGTCGGCAATACGCCGATGTTTGCGATCGACTACCGGCAAGGCAGGCGCACTGGCACGGTGTATGCCAAGGCCGAGCATTTGAACCTGACCGGCTCGACCAAAGACCGCATGGCGCTCCATGTATTGCGTTTTGCGTATGCGGCTGGGCGTCTTGAGCCCGGAGAGACGATAGTGGAGGCGACCAGCGGCAATGCAGGCATTGCCTTTGCGGCGCTTGGCCGGGCTCTCGGCCATCCCGTAGCCATCTACATGCCGGACTGGATGAGCCAGGAGCGGCGCGACCTGATCCGCAGCTACGGCGCCGAGATCTGCTCGGTTTCGCGCGAGCAGGGAGGTTTTCTAGGCAGCATCCGGCTTACCGAGGAGCGGGCGGCGTGTTGCGATGGCGTCTTTCTGCCGCGGCAGTTTGAGAATGCGGCAAATGTGCAGGCGCATCGCCTTGGCACCGGTCGCGAGATCATCGCACAACTTCGGGCTGCCGGGCTCGAGCCGGATGTTTTCGTTGCCGGGGTCGGTACCGGCGGCACCGTGATGGGAGTCGGCCAGGCACTGCGGTCGGCTTGCCCTCGGGTGCGTGTGCACCCCGTCGAGCCCGCCGAGTCGCCTACGCTGACGACCGGCTACAAAGTCGGTTCGCATCGTATCCAGGGGATCTCGGATGAGTTTATTCCGCGCATTGTGGAGCTGGATGCCCTCGACCCTGTCCTTGCCATCTCGGATGGCGACTCGATCCTGATGGCGCAGAAACTGGCAGCGCACCTGGGGCTGGGTGTGGGTATCTCCTCCGGCTGCAACTTTCTCGCGGCGGTCCGGGCGGCGGCGTGCGTCGGTGCTGCTCGCCCCGTCGTCGCTACCGTTTTTCCGGATTGCAACAAAAAATACCTGAGCACCGGGCTGATGCGCGAAGAACCG
Source organism: uncultured Acidobacteriaceae bacterium (assembly GCA_964246065.1). Lineage (GTDB taxonomy): Bacteria > Acidobacteriota > Terriglobia > Terriglobales > Acidobacteriaceae > EB88. Next base: position 3,550 of record CAXTPL010000090.1, on the reverse strand, counting down.
CTGCGCGAGGGCTACGCGACGCCGACGATCAAGCTGGTTGACCTGCGCGTGCTGCCGCGTCCGAACCTGCAAGCTCCCGAAGCCGAGAAGAGCTGGACGGCGACGGGAAGGGAGCTGCCCGCAACCCAGGCTGTACCTTTGCCCGGGAGGGCATAGTTCGCCTACGAGGCAGCGCTGGATGCGACTCGCTGGCAGCAGAAAAGGCCAGCGACACCGGCCAGCGAATAGAGCCGCTACAAAGGCCGAATAAGAAAGGGTCATCCAAGCTGGATGACCCTTTTTTCTGCGCGTGCAGAGTTGCCAGGAGGCTTACGCCTGCAGGAACCTGCGCCGCGCGACGCCGAGGATGCCCAAAACGCCTGTGCCAAGGAGAACAAGGCTGGAGGGTTCCGGCGTCACAGCGGTGGAGACGTCGGTAACCTTAAGTGTTGCATCGACGCCCACCGGCAGCGTCGCCCACGACTGGTACACGCCCGGGCCTGAGAAAGGCTTGGAGAAATAGCCTTCCAGGGTGAGCCCGTTGCTGAAGTCCATCAGGAACCCGTCGTTGCCGCTGCCATCCGGACCCAGACCGACCAGCTTGCAGGTCGCCCCGAAGTTCGTTGTGCAGGACCCTGGAGTGAAGTAGCTCGCCGTGCCGGTGATCGCGGTGGAGGTGTCGTAGTTGAAGTCTGCCTTGTAGCTTCCGTACTGAGCCTGAAACGAGTAGTCGATCGTGTCTGCGTGAGCAGCCGCCGGAAGGGCCAGCGCACTCAGGAGGGAGAGGATGGTGAGGGAAGGACGCATTGAGGAGCCTCAAGGACTGCAAACGGGGACGAAACGCCAGAACCCGTTGGCCTCTGGCGTTTCCCATTATTGCACCAGGATGCGTCGCACGGTTGTCCCAGAATGGGACTAAGTGCCGTCGCCTCAACGCTTCACATTGCCGCCGCAATCAACTCGTGCCTCAGGGGAGCTGGACGGATTGCTTCAACGGCAGATCCTGCGATGAGCCGCCGACCATCAAGGTGTACTCCCCTGGCGCCCGCTCCCAACTGCCTGCTTCGCCCTGTTCCTTGTAGATCTCAAGCAGAAGCGGATCGATGGCGACGGATACCTGCTTGCTTTCTCCGGGGCGGAGGAACACCTTGCTGAAGCCGACCAGCCGCTTCGGCGGCTCCTGCGTGCCGGGGGGCAGCCCGGCGTAAACCTCCGCGATCTCCTCACCGGGGCGGGTGCCGGTGTTCTTCACTGTAAAGCTCACGGCAATCTCAGCCCCTGGAGTGACCTCGAGACCGGAGTAGCTGTAGGTGGTGTAGGAGAGGCCGAAGCCGAAGGGAAACAGCACCGGCTTCTTTTCCGCGTCGTACCACTTGTAGCCGACCTCCAGGCCTTCGTCGTAGGGACGGTCGAATGAGGGCAGGCCCTTGGCTGCTTTGGCCATAAAGCTGTCCACATCGGTAACGCCGATCAGGTCGAGCTTGGAGGAGGGCGGCGGCTTGATCAGCGAGGGATGCGGCAGGTCGGCATCGCTCACCGGGAAGGTTAGCGGCAGCTTGCCGCTTGGGTTTACGTCGCCAAAGAGCACCCTTGCCACGGCTTCCGCGCCCCGGCTGCCGCCGTACCAGCTTTCTACGACTGCCGCGACCTTGCCCACCCAGGGCATCAGCACCGGGCTGCCATTCTCAAGCACCACAACGGTATGCGGATTGGCGGCAGCGACTGCTTCGACCAGCGCGTTCTGGTGATCTCCCAGGGCCAGCGTGTCAAGGTCCATGTCTTCGCTCTCCCATTGGTGCACGAAGACGAGCGCCACATCGGCCCCCTTGGCATCGGCCGCTGCCTTAGCAGGGTCGGTGCCGTCGTTGAAGCGCACCGTGGCGCCTCGGACGTTGGCACGCACAGCCCGCAGCGGCGAGGTGGGAAACCAGTCCTGACCCTGCCACTTTGTCTGCCCTTCGCCCGGCGGGGCTATAGCGCTGCCGCCCGGCGGGTCTACCTGGGCCGAGCCGCCGCCGGAGATCATACCCACATCCGCATGCTGGCCGATCACGGCGATGGTGTGCACGGCGTTGCGATCGAGCGGCAGCAGGTTGCCCTCGTTGCGCAGCAGCACGATCGAGTGTTCTTCGATGCGCTGCGTGACCTCAAGCCCGTGCATCACGTCGACCACACCCTTGACCGGCGGGTGATCGACAATGCCGGCCGCGAACTCGGCGCGCAGTACGCGATGGACATGGTCGTCTAACTCGGGCTGCGAAACCTGCCCGGACTGCACTGCCTTTTTAAGCGCGGCTCCGTAAAGGTAAGACGATGGCTCCTCGTTATCGAGCCCGGCATGCGAGGCCTTTAAGGTGGAGTGCGTGCCGCCCCAGTCTGAAAGCACAAAGCCGGGGAACTTCCAGTCGCCTTTCAGCACATCCGTGAGCAGGTAACGGTTCTCGCAGGCATAGTCGCCGTTGACGCGGTTGTAGGAGCACATGACCGCCTGCGCATCGGAGTCGCGGATACCGATCTGAAAGGCGAGCAGGTCGCTTTCGCGCAAGGCGCGACGGCTGATCACGGCGTTGACCGCGTTGCGTCCGCTCTCCTGGTCGTTGACGGCATAGTGCTTGATATCGCCAATGACATACTGCGCCTGCAGCCCCTTCATCACCTGGCCCACCATGGTTCCGGCGAGCAGCGGATCTTCACCCTGGTACTCGAAGGTTCGGCCATTGCGCGGCTCCCGCGTCTGGTTGACGCCGCCGCCGAGCGACATCGAATAGCCCTGGTCGCGCAGTTCGCGCCCGATCAGCGAACCGTATTCGTAGGCCGCCTTGGGATCCCAGCTGGCGGCCGCGCCCAGATCAGAAGGCAGAGCGGTGGAGTAGCGGCCATTTTCACCGCTGCGGGTGACTCCATAGGCAGCGTCAGCCATCTGGATGCCCGGTATGCCCAGCCGGGCGATGCCGGGCACGTAGCCTGCGCCGCCATCGTTGTCGCGGCCTTCAGGTGAGGGCGTGCCGACCCCTGCCATGCCGGTCCCGTGGAGCAGGCCGATCTTTTCATCGAGCGTAAGCTGCTTCAGCACCAGGTCGGCGCGCTGGTCCGCAGACAAGTGTGTGTCATCCCAGGGCTGCGGCGTCTTAGCCTGGCGAGCGCCGAACTGGGCCTGCGTGGTGGGCGTGAGGAACGTGGAAGCCATGGCTGCAGCCGCCAGCGCGAGGCTGGCGCGACGAAGCAGAAGAGAAGGGCGCATCATCAGGTTCACAAGACTCCTAGCAAGCATCGGTGGTCGTTTACCGTAGGCGGGTTATGCTAACTCCCGCACCGATGGTTCTGCAAAGAGGGCGCGTCGTTTCAGCCGAACGACACGCCCTCCTTCCGGACGATCGGGACGATCCAGACGATCCAGACGATCGGGATCCGGAACTGTCTCCTGCTTTTGCGAGCCGGCGAGACCCGCAGGGTAGCGAGTCTCACGCGGAGTGCGACGGTAACCCGGATGTCCTGATTGTCACAGGTAGCGTATATCCGGCCCGTCGCCGGTAGGGAAGAGCGGAAGCCAGAGCGTAAAGCAGACCGCGGC
>CAXTPL010000089.1:11663-13920 GCA_964246065.1 uncultured Acidobacteriaceae bacterium | reverse complement strand
AGCCCATCCCGCCGCCCATGCCGTCGTACATGGTCTCAAGCTGCTTCTGATTCTTCACGTTATCGACAGCAAAGATGGTTGCATCGCCCCCGGACGGCATCAACTGCCAACCCTTGGCCTGCAGGTCCTTGTCTACCTCCTGCTTGATGCGATCGACATAGAAAGGATTACTCGTCTTTACCTGGCCCCAAGAGTAAGAATGCAGACTGCTGAAGTTGGCTTTGTGGTCATAGTCCGTTTTGACTTCAGAAGCCTGGGCGGACACGGCAGCCGTAGCAAAGACGGCCGCAAGAACAAGGGTGCGGGAATATCGCATGGGAGAGCAGAGCTCCTTTTCACTCGCTTAGTAAGAGTCTCTTCTGCGCCAATAGGTTAGCCTCTCCACCTAACTGGCGATTCTGTTTTTTCTAACTGGGAAAAAGCCCCTTTGCAGTGGCCCCTGCGATAAGCTGACAGGCAGCCATGTATACGCGCCGCACGCTGCTCTCGCTAGCCGCACGCTGGGCAGGCGCCGCCGCGGCCAGCCGCATCCCGGGCACTGGGGAGGCCCCGGCTTCTCTCTCCGGGACTGCCCGCGCCCACAATCGCCTCTTCGGCTCGGCGGTCGATATCGGCTTGCTGCGCACCGATGCCGCCTATCGCGCCCTGCTTGCCGCTCAATGCAGCATCGTGGTTGCAGAAGGCGCCATGAAGTGGCCTGCCCTGCACCCTGCTGCCGATACCTACTCCTTCGACCAGGCAGATGCGCTCTTTGCCTTTACCCAGCAGCACAACATCGCTGTGCGCGGCCACACTCTATGCTGGCATGAGGCGGTACCCGACTGGCTTTCTGCCGCGGGCAACCCGGGCAGCGCAGCACAACTGCTCACCAGCCACATCCGCACCGTGGTCGGCCGCTACAAGGGCCGCGTGCGCGCCTGGGACGTGGTCAACGAGGCCATCTCCGTCCAGGACGGCCAGCTAGACGGCCTGCGCGACTCACCCTGGTATCGCTGGCTGGGCGCAGGCTACCTCGACTTGGCCTTTCGCACCGCGCGTGCGGCCGACCCACATGCCCTGCTTACCTATAACGACTACGGCATCGAGTACGACCGCCCCGCCGCCATCGCCAAGCGCAGCGCCGTGCTCACCCTGCTCCGGCGCCTCAAAGCTGCCGGCACTCCCATCGATGCCATGGGCATCCAGTCGCACCTCGATGCCACCACCGCCGCGCTCGGCCCGGGCATCGTGCAGTTCACCCGCGACGTCCGCGCGCTCGGCCTCAAGGTCTTCCTCACCGAGCTCGACGTCAACGACGACAACCTCGCCGACGACGACAGTGCGGCCCGCGACGCAGCGGTTGCCCGCGTTTACCGGCAGTATGTCACCACGATGGTGACAGAAGGCGGCGCCACGGACATCCTCACCTGGGGCCTGAGTGACAACCACTCCTGGCTCAACCAGAGCAAGGCTCATCAGGCCCAACACGCCACTCGGACCGAACGAGCCCTGCCCTTCGACGAACATTACCAGCCCACACCGGCCTTCTACGCCCTGCGCGGAGCGCTGACAAGCTGATATCGCCGAAGCCGGCTGGCTGACAGAGGCAGTTCCTAGCGGTGAGTGCAAAAGATGTACTGGGCTGAGAGGAGCCTTCTTCAGCTACGACTTTAGGCAGGCCGCAGAGAGCGCGCCGGTGCCGTAGCCGGGCGGATATGAGGGATTGTTTCTGGCTACAGTAGCCCGGCTCCGTCAAACCCATAGCTCCCCGCGCAGTAAAGCATTCACCAGAACGATTGTCTTCCGCCTGGCTGCTCGCGCAGACATCATCCGAAAGACTTCCGAAGAAGTCCTGGGTACGCTTACTGCACCTCCTAGCCGCGCTAGATCCTAAACCTGTCAGTAGCTCTGGCGAGATGGTCGGGCTCAGGGAAAGTCCGCGCCGTCGATGGGGCTTGTGCTCCGCCGATTGTTCGAACTTCAACCGAAGTGGCAGCCCGACTCCCTCAGGTTGGGAGGAGAAACGGTATTCAAGATACAAGGGCTTCTCTTCTCCGTGAATTGGGTGGTAGCGATCAAGCTGTCGAGCCGAACAAGTTTGCGGGAGGGCAAAGTATGGAACGCATCATGAAGACCTGCCCGCTGTGCGCGAGTGACGGGCTATGCCGTCCGTGCAAGGGCTCAGGGCCCTCGGGCTACTTTCTCGCGCCGCCCGGGCCGGAGCGTGGGGGGGGGGGCGCGGGGGGGGGCGCCCCGGGGGGGGCGGCGGCGGGGCGGG
>CAXTPL010000089.1:7992-11653 GCA_964246065.1 uncultured Acidobacteriaceae bacterium | reverse complement strand
GGCGCGGGCGCGCGCCGTCCGGCTCGCGCTCCAGCGTGCATGGCCAGGAAGAGCGCAGCACGTTGACCGGCTTGACCCTCAGGCCGTGCCGCTGGGCGTCTTTCAAGATCACCGCCGCCGAGTAACAACCCACGGACTGGTTATTGAGCAGAGCCGCCGTAAATGCACCGAGGTAGTGATATCGGAGCCAGGCGCTCGCGTAGGCGAGCAGGGCAAAGCTTGCGGCGTGGGACGCCGGGGAGCCGTAAGGGGGCAAACGAACTGATGGACTAGCAATCTCGGCCTGGGCCTGCGCGCCGACCCCGTTCGCGTCCATGCCCGCGCGCAGCTTGGCTTCGAGCACGCGCATCTTGTCGACCGACCGGCGGAAGTCGAGCGCGCGGCGCAGCTCTTCCGCCTTGCCGCCCGAGAAGTTGGCGATGGTCATAGCGAAGCGCGGGAGCTGCTCCTGGAAGAGCGGCACGCCGAGGGTGCGGCGCAGCACCGGCTCAAGCAGCGGGTGCGGGTAGGTGACGGCCCGGCGCTTCAGGATGCGCTCCATATACGGTTGCATGGTTCTAACGACGATCGGCCCGGGGCGAATGATCGCGAACTGGGCGACAAGATCGTAGAAGCAATCGGGGTTGTTGCGCGGCAGGCTCGCCCTTTGCGCCCGGCTCTCGCCCTGAAACAGCTCGACCGTGTGCGGGCACTGAAGCAATCGATAGATGTACGGTTCGTCCGCCGGTTGCGCGAGGTCGACCGAGATGCCGTAGAGGCGGGGGATCAGCTCGACGCAGTCCTTGAGCACGGCTATCTTGCCTAGGCTGAGCAGGTCCACCTTGATCAGGTCTATATCGGCGCAGTCGTCCTTGCCCTATTGAAGGACGCTGTGCCCCGGCATGCTCGCTGGCACATGGACGCGCCGAGCTTCCCATACCGCTCATAGATGTACTGGATGGCGCGCTCGCGGTCGTCACCCAAGGGCAAGTCAATCAAAGAGCAGCTCCATCCTGACCGGGTCGACCGCCGTGATACCGAGCGAGTAAGAGACGGCGGAAGTGACCTCGGAGCCTCGGCCCTGCACCGGGATGCCGTTTTTTCGGCAGAACTCGACGATGTCCCAGACGATGAGGAAATATCCCGCGCGGCCGAGCTTCGCGATCAGCGCCAGTTCGCGTTCGACCTGCTTTCAGCGCGGGAAACGGAGCTGCGCGCTGTTTTTGCAGCCGTGCCGGGGCGCGACACTTCGAGCGTCCGCTTCCGGAGAAGCTGTCCATGCTCCCGCCGTTCCAGCCGGGTTGGCGGGGAACTCGTAGCCCTGGTCGCGCATCGCAAACTGGAGCCCGGCGGACAGGTCGCACGTTTCCTGGACGGCCTCCGGCAGGTCGCGGAACAGCTCGGCCCTCAAACGGCAGCTATCTGAGTTTGGCAACTAACTATGGCCCCCTAGCTAGTCCCATCGAGTGAGCGGCTGCGCTATATACGCAAAAAGGCACGTAGAACGCGATCCGTTAAGTACTGTGAGGGTGGATTGGCGAGCGCTTTTGCACGTCAAGCAACACGTTCGTGATGTGCTGGAAGCTGTAGACTCCTACCTTATCAAGACGCGGCTTCAATGCAGAGTGGGAGAAAGAACAGAGTTCATGGTGACGATCTCGAAACCAATCAGTTCCGGGCAAGCTGAAGCGTACCACAAAGGGGAATTTGCCAAGGGCAAGGAGAACTACTGCACCGAGGGCGAACGGGTGCGCTGCAAGCGTTGCAGCCGCAAGAGTTCTACAAGACCCGGCAGTAAGATCATGGCGTGGTGCTTGCAATGCCACTAATCCCGGAAATTTGCCCCTGCTGCACATGAAAGGACGCCGCCTGTTAATCTCCCCTCAAAATCACCGGACACTGATGCTAAAACTTGAGAATATTCAGGGGTGGGTAACGTCGGCGCATGCCGTTGATCTCTGCCGACCAAACCACACGAGAGTAGATGTTGTTGCATTCGGGGCGGCAAGGCCTCCAGGGGGCGACTCGATCCTTTCTTATCGGCACACGTATCTGTACCTGGCCTAGACCCGGCGATGATGGCCCGAAATCACGATAAGCAAGCGCCTGGTCTTCTGCATCCCTCAAAACACGCTTCCACTCGAAGTCTGAGCACGTGGCGCTTGGAAACCAGTTGCGGACTTTGCGAAAACGGGCGCCCGGCGATTGTGCCGGTCAGAGGCGAGAGCGTGAAAAGCAAGGCAAAGCTGAGGCGGCATAGCAGGCGCATCGATCTCTCCAGGGGCGGGGCTTCTACGTCTCCGCCGCAGGGTGCGGCTGGCGGACGTGCCGGACGCTACGACCGGCTTGGAGCTTTGCTCTATCGGGAGCGCTGGCAAGATGCGTAGGAGGCAAGCTAAGATCAACGCCATGCTGCCCCGACTGCTGCGCGCCTCCCTCCTCCTTTCGTTGTCCGTACTGGCTTGCGCCCCTTTGCTGGCGGTGGTTCCCACTGTGCTTGTCGACGTGGATCGTCGCCCGCAGCAGTCGCTCGACGGCGCCTGGCATTACATGCTGGATCCTTATCGAGGCGGTTTCGATAGCTGGCTCGATGTGGCCAGCCTACCCAACGTGCATGGCTATATTCACGACGCCCCGTCGGTCCCGGGCGGCGCGCTGCAGGAGTACGACTTCGCCAAGGCGCCTACGCTGCTGGTGCCCGGCGGCTGGAACTCGCAGTCTGACAAGCTGCTCTACTATGAGGGCCTGGTTTGGTATGAGCGCCACTTTACCGCGCAGCCCAAGCCGCACACCCATAGCTTTCTGCACTTTGGCGCTGCCAACTACCGCGCCGACGTGGCCGTAAACGGCACCAACATCTGCGAGCACCAGGGCGGGTTTACCTCCTTTGACTGCGACGTGACCGCGGCGCTCAAACAAGGCGACAACTCGGTGGTCATCGGGGTCGACAATGAGCGCAAACGGGAACGCGTGCCCACGCTCAAAACGGACTGGTGGAACTATGGCGGGCTCACCGGCGAGGTGTCTCTTGTCGAGGTGCCTGACAGCTACATCGATGACGCGTCTTTGTCGCTCGACAAGCCTGCCGCCGGCAACCGCATCAGCGGCTACGCGCATGTGGTCAATGTGCAGCCGGGCGAGCCCGTGCACCTGCGCATCCCGGCCCTGCACGTGGACGAGCAGGCACCAGTGGATGCGAGCGGCCGCGCGGCTTTCAGCTTTACCGCTCGGGGACTGGAACTCTGGTCCCCTGAGCACCCGAAGCTTTACTCCATTGCCTGGCAGGCGGGCGAAGATGCATTGAAAGACGAGGTCGGCTTTCGCACCATCGAGGTGCAGGGCGACCAGATCCTGCTCAACGGCAAATCGATCTTTCTCAGAGGCGTGAGCCTCCATGCAGAGGTGCCACGACCCGCCGCAGACGGCCAGCCCGCAACCACGGGTCGAGCCTGGTCGGAGGCTGACGCCAGGCAGCTCCTCGGCTGGGCCAAAGAGATGGATTGCAACTTTGTGCGGCTGGCGCACTACCCGCACCAGCAAACCATGACGCGCGAAGCGGACCGGCTCGGGATTCTCGTCTGGTCTGAGATCCCCGTGTACTGGTCGATCGACTGGACCAGCGACGCCGCCCTTGCCAGCGCCAAGGCGCAGCTGTCTGAGATGATCCGGCGTGCCCGCGCCC
>CAXTPL010000089.1:0-7982 GCA_964246065.1 uncultured Acidobacteriaceae bacterium | reverse complement strand
GTCATTCTCTGGTCCATGTCGAACGAGACGCCGCGCGGCGATCAGCGAACCGAGTTCATCCGCAAGCTAGCCGAGCAGGCCCGCGCCGAGGACCCTACCCGCCTGATCACTTCCGCCTTTGTGATGAGCTTCCACGGCAACGAAGCCGTCCTGGACGATCCGCTGGGCAAATACCTCGACGTGCTTGGCTACAACGAGTACCTGGGCTGGTACGCCGGGCCGCCCGACCAGATCGCCGCGCACACCTTCGTCAACCCTTTCGGCAAGCCGCTGATCATGAGCGAGTTCGGCGCAGGTGCCAAGGCCGGCCTGCACGAAGCGAAGACCTACCGCTTTTCTGAGGAGTACCAGGCTGAGGTGATGCGGCAGCAGTTTGCCATGTTCGCGAAGATCCCTTTTCTGCGCGGGCTGGCGCCATGGTGCCTGATGGACTTCCGCTCCCCTACCCGGCAGTTGCCCGGCGTGCAGGACGAATATAACCGCAAGGGGCTTATCTCGTCAGAAGGCGTGAAGAAGCAGGCCTTCGATGTGATCCGGGACGAATACAGGAAAATGCCACAGTGAACACACTTGGCAACAAGAAGTGAAAACCTTTGTTACCGGCCTCAGGATGAAGGTGAGGTTTACACCGATAAACGTGTCCCTCACCCCCGAGTTGGGCGAATTTGCTGCCCGTAAAGCAGGTTGGAGTCGCTTGACCGTGGTGAACCCCTACTCCCGTCTACCGTTAAGGAGCGGCTTGAGCTTAGGTCTCTCGAGCGTAAGAAACGTTATGCAAGCCCGGCACAATCATCACCTTCAGTCCCGACGTCTTGAGCTCCAAGTCACGCCGTACATGGGCCGGAGGTCCAATACGCGTATCCTGAGTAGAAGGCTGGAGTGATCCGGCTTAAGCACTCTGGAGAGCCCTATGGCAACCGTGCGTGTCGCGGTCGAGGAGTACTTCAGCACGACCTACGAGCCCGATGCTGAATATATCGACGGGGTTGTTGAGGAGCGCCCGCTGGGGGAGTGGGACCATGCAGCATGGCAGATTGCTATCGCTGCTTTCTTCTTCAACCGTTCGGATGCATGGAACATCCGTGTTCGGCCTGAACAGAGAACCAGAACAACGGCATGGCGGGTTCGCATTCCCGACGTTGCTGTTTTTGACGCAGACACGCCCGCTGACCCGGTCGCGACCACGGCCCCCCTCCTGGTGTTCGAGATTCTTAGCCGGGAGGATCGAGTACCCCGGGTTCTGCTTCGTCTTGCCGATTTTGCCGCGATGGGAGTGGCGGAGATGTATGTCGTGCAGCCGGAAGATGGAGCGCTTATGTCTTTTCGAGATGGGGCTCTTCGCCTGGTCGATCAGCTCCGGCTGCGTGACAGGGTCATTGCCTGGAGTGAGCTCGCAAGCACTGTACGCTGAAGCGCTTCTTCGTTCCCTCGAGATGCCGACACTCTGTCCCGAGCCGCAGGGCCTGGGCATCCCGGGCGCATGGCGATATCCTGACTTCTAGACTTCATGCCTTCCGACCCTACAGCCTTTCTCCGACGATTGCCGAAAGCCGAGCTCCATCTCCACCTCGAAGGCGCTGTTTCTCCGGAAACCCTGGTCACCCTGGGCGAAGCGAATGCCGTCCCTTTGTCGCTCGACGATGCGCGGGGGCTGTACCGGTATACGGATTTTTCCGGTTTCCTGTTGGCTTTCAAAGCCATCACTGAGCGCCTGCGAACCGCGGACGATTACCAGTTGATTACCTACCGGCTGGCTCAGCGGCTGCATGCCCAAGGCGTGGTACATGCCGAAATCTATGTTTCGGTTGGGGTGGTGTACTACTGGGGTCGTAGTGAGTTTGAGCCGCTTTTTGCCGGGATGGAACGCGGAAGGCTCCAGGCCGAGCAGGAGTTTGGCCTGACCATGTACTGGATCTTCGACGCTGTCCGCCACTTCGGCGTCGAGGCGGCGGCGCGCGTCTTTCACAAGGCTGCGGAGATGCGGGCCGAGTATCCGAGCATCCTGGGGATTGGCATCGGCGGCGATGAGCGGCGAACGGGAGCCGAGCCGTTCCGCGAGCTTTATGCGGAGGCTCGCGACGCCGGGCTCCGGCTGACGGCGCATGCCGGCGAAACCACCGGACCGGAGAGCATCTGGGCAGCCATCAATATCGGCGCGGAACGGCTGGGGCACGCGCTTACCGCTGTGGAAGACCCGGACCTGATGGAGATCCTGGCTGAGCGGCAGATCCCGCTCGAGCTCTGCATCAGCTCCAACCTGCGCACCGGGGTCTGCTCTTCGCCGGGCGAGCATCCGGCGCGCCTTTACTTCGATCGCGGGCTGATGGTCACGCTCAACTCGGATGATCCAGCGCTTTTCGGCTCGGATCTCGAAAATGAGTATCGCCTGGCGGCGCGGGCCTTCGATTTCACCCGCGAACATCTTCGGGAGCTGGCTGCTAACTCCTTTGAGGCGAGCTTTTTGCCCCCGGAGCACAAGGTGGCCTGGCTCCGGCGCGTAGAAGCATCGGATTAGATCCTGATTCGGCCCCACCGGTTACGGTAGGGTGGTAAGTCATTGAAGCTCGGAGCAAACCTTTCTCAGAGCTGCGCTATCATGAGAGGCATGACGTCGTTGCATCTATCCTCCGCGCACTCTGCCGCGGCTCACCTCGGTGAGCAAATGGACGACCTGCTGGACGAAAAGTCCACGCATCCGCTGCTGCGTACTCTGGGGCTCGCCTCGCTCGTTCTTGGCGCGACCGCCCTCGGCCTGTATCTCGGACGTGAGCTTCGCCAGCGGTACAAGTTCAATCGCCGCACACCCTATGACTACTACTCCAACGCAGGCGATCCGGTCGCGATCACCGAGTACGGCATGGGTATTTAATCTCCACCAAGCTTTCGGAACGGCCATACCCGCGTGCTCTTTTCGGCCGATTGGAAGAGATACACGGCCAGGATGGCAATCAGCGGTTCAAATGGATGCCGGAAACGCGCATGCGCCGTTACAAAGTAGTACATCAGCGGCAGTGTGACAAACACCCAGGCAAGCAGGCCCGCGGCGGGTGTCCGGTTGCGCCAAGCCAGCGCCAGTCCTAAGATCCCTGCCAGCGAAGTGAATTGAAAATTGATGGAGCGGCCGTACTCGTTCCAGGGCTTCTCATCAAAAGGGTGGGGAACGCTGAACCACATGTAATAGAGGCGGGTCAGCGATAGGCGGAGAAAGCGGGGCTTGTCGGCGAGGATGATGGCCTTGGCCCTGGCGCCGCGCATGGCGACATAGGCGACCTCGCCCATCTGGCGGTAAAGACGCAACTGCGGCGCGGACTCGCCGGGATGGTTGTACTCCATGAGCAACCCGTTGGCGCCCGGACCGTTGCCTAGGTAGAGCTCCGCGCCGAAGTTTCCGCGCATGGGAATGAAGTGGTGGAATGCGCGCCAGTTGCGGTAGGTCCAGGGAGCAACCAGAGCCAGGCATAGCGCGCTTGCGAGCGCGACCTTGCCGAGCTGCCGCGGCCAGGCGCGGCCTGCGCCCGCCAGCACCCAAAGGCCGCATACCGGCAAAAAGATCAGGATGGCGGGGTTGGCGAGAGCGATAACCCCCCAGAGCAGGCCGAAGACCGCCCACCGATGGGAGGTCTGTTCCAGGTCCTTGTCAGCATCCGGCGGCTCGCCGATGCCGCGCATGCGGAGAGCCAGCACCAGCACCCACGTGAAGAGAAACGTGGTCAGCGTCATCTCCCATATCCACTTGACCGCATACTGCATGGCTGCCGGATAAAGAGCCCAGATCCAGGCGGACCACAGGGCAACCTGCGGCCCAAAGCAGCGCTGCGCAATCTCCCAGGTGGTTCGCACGATAAGGGCGGATAGCACACAGTTGATGGCGAGCAGCAGCCAGGCGGCGAGCGGCGTGTAGACGCCGGCTAGCTTGAAGACTGCGGCAATGAGCAGCGGGTAAGCCGGCGTAACCCAGGCGGTGGGGCCGGTGTGGCCGTTAAAGGGGTCTGCATAGCCGTAACCCGTCACCAGCGCGCGAGCGATCCGCGCCATCTCCCAGCCGAACTGGAAATGATCTCCATACGGCCGCACCCGCCAGGTATGGGCAAAGGTCATGTAAGCGAGGCGAACGAGTAGCCCGATCCACACCGCGTTCCAAACGCTTTGCGGCGGCTTGGCAGGGTCTGTAACGTGGGGAGGCAGTGCGTTCTGAGTCACAGCATTGATTCTAGTCAGTGGGACTTTCCGGCCCGCTCGCAAGGTGCGCACACGCTGAGCCCCGGCATAGGGAGCGGCGCCCGGGAGTGCGCCAGAAAGGAGTGAGCGCAACCGAGGCTCGCCGGAGAAGCGCGAGCGCAGCTCTCCAGCAGAGGACCACGCCGCGGACCCGGCATGGCCGCGCCGGGTCTGACAATTCCGCCGTCCTCGCGAACAAACGCGCAGGCGAACAAGCCCGGGATCGGCGGCTAGATGTCGAGGTTCTTCACATCGAGCGCATTGTCTTCAATAAACTTCCGCCGCGCTTCCACATCTTCGCCCATCAGCGTGGTGAAGATCTGCTCAGTGGCAGCAATATCTTCAAGCCGTACCTGGAGCAGCGTACGCCGTTCCGGGTCCATGGTCGTCTCCCACAGCTGCGGTGCCGTCATCTCTCCCAGGCCCTTGAAGCGGTTGACGGCGTACTCTTTTCTGCCCTGGTCGATCACGTACTGAAAGAGTTCCCCCGCCGTCTGCTTGGTGACGGGCTCATGCGAGGTCTTGGTGGCGCGGCGTGGAGCAGGCGTTCCAGCCTCCCGCTCACCCGTGGTCTGGGTCTCCGTATCGCCTTCTTCTTCAGCGATCGCGGCAAGCTCTTCCGCGTCAGGAACCTTGGCTGCAGCCTTGCCGGCATACTCGATTGAGAACGGCGGGGCCAGCTGCTCCCGCATCAGCCCGTGCCGCGACATCATCTGCCGGTACTCCGGTGTCGAGGCCAAGGTCCAGTCGATCCGGCGAATCGCTCCCTGCGCATCGGTAAAGCTTTGTGACCAGGTCTGGTGCTCCTCGTCGAAGGTGGGCGCATGCACGGCCTTGAAGGCGTACTTGGGCGCAAGCTGGAGCAGCTCCTCGTGGATGGCCGCAAGCTTGGCGGGCACGCCGCCCTCGGCCGAACCTTCAAAGTCCGCGCGCCGTGCCAGGTCGTGCCGCCCTACCAGGTCCAGCACCTCATTGTTGCGCAGGCGGCGATTCAGCTTGTCGTAAAAGCCGAGATACTCATCCAGTTGGCCCATAAAGCGGGTCAGCGCCGGACCTTCCAGCTGCCCGGCACAGCTTCCATCCTCCCGCACGCCGTACTTGACGATCATGCCCTCTGACGCTCGCTTGACCATCACCTTGACGAACTCGCGATCGTCCTTGATGTACTGCTCGAACTTGCCTTTCTTAATGCGATAAAGCGGCGGCTGCGCGATATACACGTGGCCCCGCTTGATCAGCTCCTGCATGTGGCGGAAGAAAAAGGTCAGGAGCAGCGTGCGAATGTGGGAGCCGTCGACATCGGCGTCGGTCATCAGGATGATCTTGCCGTAGCGCAGCTTGGCGGGGTCGAAGTCGTCCTTGCCGATGCCCGCGCCAAGCGCCGTGATCATCGCGCGGATCTCTTCATGGCCGAGCATCTTGTCGTAGCGCGCCTTTTCGACGTTCAGGATCTTGCCTTTGAGCGGCAAAATGGCCTGGAAGCGCCGATCGCGGCCTTGCCGCGAGGTCCCGCCGGCCGACTCGCCCTCCACCAGGTACAGCTCGCACCGCTCCGGGTTGCGCTCGGAACAGTCAGAAAGCTTGTCGGGCAGCCCGCCGCCGTCCAGCACGCCCTTGCGCCGGGTCAGGTCGCGTGCCTTGCGTGCCGCCTCGCGTGCGCGAGCCGCGTCGATCGCCTTGTTGATGATCTTCTTGGCGATCTGCGGGTTCTGCTCGAGAAACATGCCCAGCTTCTCATTTACGAGCGCCTGCACCGTACCCGCGATGTCTGAGTTCAGCTTGCCCTTGGTTTGCCCCTCGAACTGCGGCTGAGGGAGTTTGACGCTGATTACCGCCACCAGCCCTTCGCGCACGTCGTCGCCCGAAAGGTTCTCTTTCATGTCCTTGAAGAGCCCCAGCGACTGCCCGGCAGCATTGACTGTGCGCGTGAGCCCCGTGCGAAACCCCGAGAGATGCGTTCCGCCATCGGCTGTGTTGATGTTGTTGGCGAAGCAAAAGACCGTCTCCGAGTAGGCGTCGTTGTACTGGAGCGCGATCTCCATGTCTACTCCGTCGCGTAGTGCTTCCATCAGAATGGGCTGCTCGTGGAGCACGGCTTTGCCCTTATTGATGTGGCGAATGAACTCGGCAATCCCGCCTGCGTACTTGAAGTCGGCTGATTTGGCTTCGCCCGTCTTGGCATCGATCGTTCGCTCATCGGTCAGCGTGATGGCCAGACCCTTGTTGAGGAAGGCGAGCTCGCGCAGCCGCTGTGCCAGCGTGTCGTAGTTGTATTCGGTCGCCGTGAAGATGCCGCGATCAGGTAAAAAATGCACTTTCGTGCCGCGGCGCTTGGAGGTGCCGGTCTGGCGCAGCTCCGACACAGGCGCGCCCTTTGAGTAGTCCTGCTCCCAGGTGTGGCCGTCGCGCCATATCTCAACATCAAATGCTTCAGAAAGCGCGTTTACGCAGGAGACGCCGACGCCATGCAGGCCGCCCGAAACCTTGTAGGTCGACGCGTCGAACTTGCCTCCGGCATGAAGCTTGGTAAGCACCACCTGCACCGCAGGCATGCGCTCCCCGTTGTCGAGCAGCTTCATGTCAACAGGGATCCCGCGTCCATCGTCGACAACTGTAATCGAATTATCGACATGTATGGTAACGTCAACGTGTTTGGCATAGCCGGCGAGGGCCTCATCGACCGAATTGTCCACAACCTCATAGACCAGATGATGCAGCCCCATCTCGCCGGTCGAGCCGATATACATTGCCGGACGGAGGCGCACCGCCTCCAGGCCCTCCAGCACCTTGATGTTTTCGCTGGTGTAGCTATTGCCCGTGGGAGCAGACTCAGGCTCCACGGAAAGCAGGGCGAGGTGTGTCAATTCTTTGGTGGACATGCAGCTCCGAAGATGCGGGCTCTGGAGAGGTGTGGCAAAGGGCGAGTACGCAGCGGCAGGCTTGCCGCGCGCTGCGGTAAGCTACACACTTCTCAAGACTTTAGTTCGATTTTATCACGTACACTGTGCAGCTTCAGCGTGGGAGAGATTCCCGATTCGGTTTCAGATTGGTACTTGTGTAATGATTTGGCGGCGCAATGCAAGCATTATTTGCACTGCATTCCAGAAATTTGTCTATAGTCGGGTACCAGAGCCATCCGGGACTTGCTTCACATTCGCGGGGGCCGACTGATACCAACCAGGAGATCCACACCATGAAATCTTCTATCGTCCGCTTCGTCGCTGTCGCATTCATCGCTGCTGGTTCTTTCACCGCCGTTTCGGCCTCGCCCGCTGCTCCCTCCAGCGCCGCCGCTGTTGCTCCGCAGCGCCCGGGCGGCCCCCTGCCGATGCCTTTCCCGGTCTGCCCTTCGTGTGGACGCAACGGCAATAAGTGGTAACAAGAGGATGAGCGCTCGACCGTAGGCATCCTCCAGGAGGGAAGGAGATTTTACTCAGTCTCCCTCCCTTCTTGCTGAGTGGCTCCAAACGAGGTACCTTCAGACTCGAGACTCGCAAGTGAACGCCGACGCGGCCACAGCTCTACTAACAAACACGGAGTTTCTGCTTTGGCTGACGGCGCTCCTGACAGCGCTGTACGCCAGGCTACATCGCAGCTTTTCCGCTGTGGTCTGCTACCTCTCTGTCCGAGTGCTCATCTCCGGTGGATACTCCCTTCTGAACTTCTGGTTTCCTCCAAGCCACCCCCTGTTCTTTCGCGCCTACAGTACCTACTTCGATTTCTTTTGGGTCGCCTACTTCTTTATGACCCTGGCGGTCTTCTTT
>CAXTPL010000088.1:0-14060 GCA_964246065.1 uncultured Acidobacteriaceae bacterium | reverse complement strand
GAAACGTGCTGGTCGAGGCGGCGTGGTTTGACCCTGGAACGATTCGCCGGTCCTCAAAGCGCCACGGCCTGCATACAGATGCCTCGCACCGGTTTGAGCGCGGAGCGGACTTCAACGCGGCGCCGGCTGCTTCGGCGATGGTCTCGCGGATCCTGCTCGAGTCCGGTGGGTTTGTGGATGGTGAGTTGGTCGATGTCGTGCAGCCGGAGGCGGAGCGGCGGACGGCAAAGCGCGCGAGTGTTTCGCTCGCGGTGCGCGAGGTGCGGCGGATACTTGGGCCGACCGAGGCGCCTGGGGGGATCACGGCTGAGGACGTTCGGGGCATCCTGGCAGGGCTAGGATGCGGGCTTGCCCTGGAGCCAGGGTCGTGGCAACGAACAACGGCTGCTACAGACTTAGCCGGTGGGTGGAGCGATAGGTCTGCTGCTGTTCCAGGTGCGGGCACGAGGATTGGAGAGCAACCGCAGATCCTTCGCTTCGCTCAGGATGACAGCGCTGAGGGCGGGATGAGCGCGGAGAGCGGGGAGCGCCAGCGGCCGGCTGGCAGTGCTCCCGGGGAAGGCAAGCCGCAGATCCTTCGCTTCGCTCAGGATGACAATCCCTCGGCTGAGGTTGACAGTAGCTCGGCTCGTGAGGACAGCGGCTGGGCGGCAAAGACGGGCGAGGGCGACAGCTATGCCGAGCAGAGCTATGCAGTCTCACTGCCAAGCTGGCGCCTCGATCTTGAGCGCGAGATCGACCTGATCGAAGAGGTAGCGCGGGTCTACGGCTACAACCGCTTCCTGAACACGCTGCCTGCTTTTACCGGCACCGTCAAGCAGCTGCCGCATGCCGCCGCTGAACGCACCACCCGGCAGACACTGCTTGCTTGCGGGCTTTCTGAGGCGGTTTCAAGCACCTTTTGTTCTGCAACAGATGCGGAAACCTTTGCGCCGCAGCCGGGCTCGGCCGCCGCGATGGAAAATCCCCTGAGCGAGGAAGCAGGCATGCTGCGGCCCTCGCTCCTGCCGGGCATGCTCACCATGCTCGCCAACAACCTGCACCGAGACGTCGAAAGCATTGCGCTGTTTGAGATGGGAACCGTTTTTGCTGCGAGCGGCTCCGGCGATACGGCCAATGAGAAAGTAGCCGAGCGGCCTTCCCTCGCGCTGGGGCTGGGGGGAGCGCTCAGTACGGGCGCATCGGCTGACTTTTACGCGCTCAAAGGTATCGTCGAGCAGGTGGCGCATCGATTTGCCGCGCGCTCTTGCTACTATGACCGTTTCCCGGCGGCGTCCCGCCACCAGACCCCATTGCTGCATCCCGGACGCTCGGCACGCCTGGTGGTCGACGGCGCAACCATCGGCTACTTTGGAGAGCTGCATCCGGAGGAGGCACACCGGCGGAAGCTTCGTGCCACGGTGTACCTGGGCGAGCTGCGGCTGGACCGGCTGTACGCGCAGGGGCTGCGGCACCCCGTGCCGCGTGAGCTGTCAAGGTACCAGGCGGTGCGTCGGGATTTCTCTTTCCTGCTGCCGGACGCGGTTGCGTACGCCCAGATTGAAGAAGGGCTGCGCGCGCTGCAGCTCGGCGAGCTGGCAAACTTTGCTCCTGCCGAGCTGCTGCGGCCGGAGCAGAATCCTCAGCTGCCCGCCGGGCATTTCTCGCTCCTGCTGCGGACCATCTTTCAGTCAAACGAGCGGACGCTGCGCGAGGAAGAGCTACAGGCATATACGCAACGCGTGGTGCGCGCGATGGAAGCGCTGGGCGGAAGGCTGCGCGGGTAACGAAGCGAGGACGAGACGGGCCTGGGCGGTCGGCGCTCGCTCTCGCGGCGGGCCTACTCGCCCTGCGGGCTGTGGTTTGCAAGTGCGATGCGCCTGCCCGAGGCCCAGCTTTCATAGGCCGCGTCCAGGACGCGCTGGTTTGCCAATCCTTCTGTCGCGGGAGCGAGGTACCGGTCTCGTCCACTCGCAGGCCCGGTCGCAGCCAGGGCAAAGCTGTCCAGCATCTGCGCAAAGGCGTCTGCGTTGGAGATCTGCTCTTCAAGGACGATCTCGCCCTTTGTCCACTGCACCAGGCGAACCGGCTGGTCGATCGTCATGGTGTTTTCGCAGCTCAGCACGCCGGTCGCGCCGGTCACCTCGATCAGCGAGCGGTAGGCCGCGCGGGTGGTCACGGTTACCGTGCCGAGGGCGCCGCTTGCGTACTCCAGCGCGACGACCGCGTGCGATTCGACCTTGCCCGAGCCGGCATCGCGATGCGCAAGCGTGGTCACGGCGGTGATGCTGCTCGCAGGCTGCGCAAGAACAAAGCAGAGTGCGTCGAGGCAGTGGATCCCGACATCGCCGATCGGGCCTCCGCGGGCGAGCGTGGGATCGTTGATCCAGGCGCGCGGGCTTCGCTCGGACTCGTACGCAAACTGGGCGTGCGCCAGTTGCGGCGCGCCGATGCGGCCTTCGGCAATCCAGCTCCGCATGCGGGCAATCGACGGGTTGTAGCGCATGTTCTGCGCCACGCCAAGCAGGGCGCCGCTTTTCTCAGCCGCGGCCAGCATCTGCTCTGCCTCCGCAACGTTCATCGCGAGCGGCTTCTCGCATAAAACCGGCTTGCCGTGGGCGAGCGCGACGAGCACGTGCTCAAGATGCAGAGCATCGGGCGAGGCGACAAAGACGGCGTCGATCTCGGGCGAAGCACAGAGGCTTTCAGCCGTGTCGAAGACCAGCGGCACGGAGTAGTTGCGAGCGTTGGCAGCGGCCTTGACGCTGTCGCGCCGGTACAGCCCCTGCAGCGAGCAGTGCTCTGCCAACTGGAACGAGGGAACAAGCCGTTTGACGGCATGATGGCCGAAGCCAACGATGCCGTAGCGGACGCGAGAAGCGGGAAAGGTCATACCAGGATTTTAGCGACTGTTCCCAAGCTTTTTTGCGGTTAAAGCGTGCTGCGTCCGCGCCCGAAGAGCAGGTACAAAATGACCAGCAGGAGAACCAGGCTCAGGCCGCCGCCGCCATAGTAGCCCACACCGGGGCCCATGTAGTAACCGCCGCCGCCGAAGAGGAGAAGAAGGATGACGAGAATCACGATGAGTGGCATGCGCGGGAGTTTAGCACAGGGATGCGATGCCATGCACGGCAGCGCCTTGCATGCGGAGCGCGAGCCTGGCGCCGTGCTGAGCGGCTCACCGCGAGCGGAAAAAACAGCCTAAAGTTAGCCAGCTGTGTCGGAACTGCACTGGGACATCTTGAATGAGAGCGGGTGGCCGGCTACTGCGCGCCGTTCTTGAAAACATTTTCCGCATAGTAGTTTTCTACGCGGGCCCCGTCGCGAAGCATTTCCAGGTAGGCATTCTTGAGCAGTTGCGAGCGTACATCGCGCAGCCCCTGGCGAATCTGCTGCTGCACGCGCGGGTCGCTCAAGTCGCGCTGCCCGGCGGCTTCCTTGTCTATGAGCCGATAGATCACGTAGGCCGCGGGCTTGTGTGTGCTCGGGTCAACAAGAGGCAGCACCTCGGTGATCTGCCCGGCGTTGAGCTTTTGAATGGCGTTGTACACATCGGCATCGCTGTGCAGCTGCGATTCCGTAATGAAGCCCATGTCGCCGCCGCTCGAGGCATTGTCGGGTCGCTCAGAAAAATTGGCGGCCAGGGTGCCGAAGTCTTCGCCGCTTTCCAGCCGGTTATGCAGCATCTCGATCTTTTTCCGGGCCTCGGCATCGTTGCCGGCTTTGGAGTTTTGCAGGTTGGCCCCCTGTTGCTGCTGGGGCGGCGCGGAGGTAGTGACCACGATCTGCGCGAGATGGTATTGCGGCTCCGCCAGGTTGTACTCGGACTTGTGAGCGTTGTAATAGTTTGAGATATCAGCGTCGGTAATGTTGATCTTCGAGTTGATCTCTTTGTTGAAAAGCTTTTCCGTGGTCTTGGCCCGGCGAATATCCCGCTTCAAGTCCTCAAGCGTGAGATGTTTTGCGGCCAGGCGCTTGTTGAACTCTTCCTGGGTAAACGGCGCCTTCATCTCGTTGATCTGTGAATCCACCTCTTCATCGGTCGCGGTCAGGTTGAGCTTGACTGCGCGCTGCGCGAGGATCTCTTCATCGATCAACTGGCGCACGATGTTCATGCGCACGATGTCGGCTTGTTCTTTTGAGGGCTGCTGCTGGGAGTCGCCCAGGTTGTTCTGGTAAAGAGACTCAACATCCTTCTGCAGGATGGGTTTGCCATTGACCTTGGCCACTGTGTCTGCCTGGTGAGCGTGGCTGCAGCCCGCCAGCGTCAGGGTAAAGGCGAGCGCCACGGCGGCGCCGGAGGTACGAGGGCGAAAGGGCAACAGCGTCTCCTGACTTGGACCACGCCGGCGCGGAACGGCAGGCGTGTACAACTTTGAGCATACTCAATGGGCCGGTGCGGTGCCACCCGGGTGTTGGCCCTAAGAGAGCCCCGGGGCCAGGGCGACCCTCGCTCACGAGTGCCCTTAGCGGGAGCCCGCTCCGTGGCCGGCACTCGTGGCCTCTGCATTGGGCGGGGGCGTGGCGCCCTCAGCGCGCAGCGCCCGATCGATTGCAGCCCACACAGCTGCTACCGGCTGGGCACCCGCCACGCGCTCGCCATTGATAAACAGTGTTGGGGTGCCGTCGATGTGGAGGCCTGCCGCCTCCCTCATCGAGGCGCGGACCGGCGCTTCATTCTGCTTTACGATGCAGGCATCAAGCGGTTCTTTCTTTGCTCCGGCGCGAGCACCCTCTTCCCGCGCCAGCTTATCGAGCAGGGCGGCAGACTTCCCCGCATCGCGGTCGGGCCCGGTGATATCTTCGCCGTGCGTGTGCAGGTAATCCACGTAGCGCCAGTAGCCCGCCGGGCTCGCTTCAGCCAGGCAGTTCGCGTCTACCGCCGCATGGAGCGCCCAGGGGTGAATCTCAATCAGCGGATCGTCTTTGTAGACGATCTTGACCAGCCCTTTATAGTGTTCCAGCGTCTCCGGGAACAGCTCCGCGTGCATCCGCGCGCAGTAGGGGCACTCCAGGTCGTCGTAGTTGACGATCTCTACTTTTGCTCCCGCATCGCCGCGGACCGGGCGGCCGACCAGCGAAATCCCGTCGGTCGGAGACTTGGTCAGGTCCCACTTGGACAAACGGGCAAGCGTCGTATTGTCTTTTGAGAGCAGGAACTCCAGCTTTTCCGCATGGGCGGGGTCGCTTTGCGGAGTAAATGTCAGCGTCACCGCGTCAAAGCCGGGAGTAGTGCTCGGGGTGCGCGGGCCAACGGCGATCTGCCAGTCGTTGGGTACGCTCAGCTGCGAGCGCACCATCAGCTCGATCTTGCGATCCAGCTGCGCCGAAGCCGGCACAGGAAAGTTCAGCGTTTGCGCGTGGCACCCCGAGAGAGCGGCGCAGGCAAGCAGGCAGGCAAGCGCCAGGCCGGGCAAAAAGCGGCAGGTGATGGTTCCGTATGGCACCGAGAGTACCCTCTTCTGCAGTCTCCTCGATTATCGCATCGCCCGGCCCGACGGTTGAAAGCGCCTTGCCTGCTCGGGCTTCTTCCTCTTCTTTGGCGGGCCCGGCAGCCGGCCCTGCCGCTCAGCGCGGTCAAGCTTTGCAACGGGCTGCGTGCAGCGGGCGGGCGCCACTGGCAGAAAGTGGTACCATGTTACCGAGGGGTGTGCCCCTCGCATCTTGGGAGGAAATCATCGACAAGCGTTCGGCCAAACAGTTCATCCGTATCAATGACAAGATTCGTGCACGCGAAGTGCGCGTGATCGACGAGAACGGTGAGCAGCTCGGTATTCTTGCTCCCTTTGAGGCGCTCAAGATCGCCCGCGAACGCGGGCTGGATCTGGTAGAAGTTTCGCCCAGCGCCGTTCCGCGGGTTTGCCGCATCCCGCATTACGTAAAGTGCTTTTCCGAAAACCAAAAACGCGACCGGGCCGCTCGCAAGAAGCAAAAGATCATCATCATCAAGGAAGTGAAGTTCTCGGTCACCGTCGACGAGCACGACTACCAGACCAAGAAGAATATGGCTGTACGCTTCTTGGGTGAAGGCGACAAGGTAAAGGCGAGCCTCCGTTTTCGCGGCCGGCAGATGGCGCACCGCGACCTCGGCTACAACATCATCAATCGCCTGATCCAGGACATCGGGGAAACAGGTGTGGTTGAGTTTATGCCACGCATGGAAGGCACCACGCTGCACGCAATCATCGCGCCTGGCAAAAAGATGATGGCTGAGAAAGAAGCAGCTTCCGCCGCGGCCAATGCGAGCAAAAAGGCAGCGACTCCCAAGCCCCCCGCGCCTGCGCCCGCTGAGAGTGCCGCCCCGGCTGTGGTCCAGTAGCAAGCCGCTACTCTACAGGCGACACTCTCCAGTTCGTTCAAGGGTTACTTAGATGACATCGATCCATGCCATCCCGGCTCCGCCGCGGGATGGCATTGCTGTTTCCCCTAGCGCGAGGCAGCCTCAACCGCGCGCATCCCTCCGCCGATTGCCTGTCTTAAGAGAAGCGAGGCTTATCCAGGCCAAGGTCCACGCGAAAGCGAAGCAGGGGGTTTAGAACAGGCTGGAGGCGCGGGCCGGGATCGAACCGGCGCATAAAGGTTTTGCAGACCTCTCCCTTACCACTTGGGTACCGCGCCACTCGCTCGGCGGCGGCAGGAGCGCACCGCACCGGGAACTCATACCCAGATCGGCCCGGAGGATCGGGTGCCGATTGGAGCGGGAGACGGGACTTGAACCCGCGACCCTCGCCTTGGCAAGGCGATGCTCTACCACTGAGCTACTCCCGCTTGGTACTCACTGAGTCTACCGAAGGGCGCTGCGGGGGTCAACCTGTGACGCCCTCCTGCCGACGCCCTCAGCCGATAAGAGCCGCGGCTACCTGCCCCCGCCATGCAGCAGGCGTCCAGCCTGTCGACCGGCTGCTGCAGAGATGTGCGTGCTCATCCCGCTCGGCTTGATGTTCGATCCGAAGAGCGGGTCCACACCTGCAATCGCACTTACATCGACATCCGCAAGGCTGGTCCCGAGGCTTGCATGCAGCAAGTCTATGAATTGATTGGCCACCAGCGCATACCCGGTGTTGGTAGGGTGGATGCCGTCCAGGCCAAACAGCCCGCCCAGGTAGGAGGTCGTTGCGTTGTAGTTGTTGATCGTGACCCCGGCACCCAGCTTTTGAAAGAAGCTGTGCATGTCGATCATCGTTCCGCCCACCGCGGCGGTCTGCTGCGCAATGACCTGGTTGTACTGGTCTTCCAGGGCCTGCACCTGCTGCACCTCAGCCGCGGTCAGCACCCCGGCATCATCGAGGGCGGCCGGTGCTTTGCCGCTCGCGATCGCAGCGATATCTGCCGCTACCTCAGACATCCCTTTCGCCGTGACCAGGTCGCCCGTCGCCAGGCCGAACTCCGTTGCAAGCTGACTCGTAGACTGGCCGGTCTTGGCAGACTCCTCAGAAAGCACCATGGCAGCGGGAGTGAGGTAGGGAATGGCCGTCACATCGGGCAGGTTGGCGACAATCAGGCGGGCAGAGGTTTTGGCGTGCAGCGTGGACATCAGCTGGGTGTAGTCGGAGGTGAAGCTCGCCAGAGGAGTCATCGAGGACGGCATCCCGGTGTCGTCGGCGACCAGCGCATCATTGCTCCCGATCCAGACAAACAGCGTGGTCGGCTTGAGTGCGATCGCCTCTTGGAGCTGGGTGTTGGTATTGCCGACCGGGAAGCCCAGGACGAGCGTCGTGATGATGTCTTCCTGCGCGGTAGGCAGTGCCGTCGGCCCGGCATTGATCAGGTCGTGCAGGTGGTGGCCGGGTACGGCGAGGTCGGTAGGCTGTGCGGAGGTATCGTCGCGCCCCGTGCTGATGCCCGAGGCGGTCCTGGTCACCGCCGGGGGTCCTACGCTGACCAGCTCCATGACGGCAGGG
Organism: uncultured Acidobacteriaceae bacterium; assembly: GCA_964246065.1. GTDB lineage: Bacteria > Acidobacteriota > Terriglobia > Terriglobales > Acidobacteriaceae > EB88. Next base: position 6,180 of record CAXTPL010000088.1, on the reverse strand, counting down.
ACGCCCGGCGGCGCGATGAGCGGCAAAGTGAGTGCAACCTTGGCCTGCTGCGCTACCAGCGAAGCCCAGCCATTCGGCTGCTGGGAGTCGAGCAGGGAGCCGTTCTGGAAGCCCGCGGAGAGCGAGTCGCCGATGACGACGGTGTTTGAAAAATCAGGCGTGGCAGCCGGCGCCGGAGCCGGCGCTGCGGCTTTCGTCCCACTCCCACAGCCGGCCGCGCCTATGACCAGCAGGGTAGACAGGAGCATGAACGGGGGGCGCAAAGAGGGCAAGGGCAAGCCGGAACGTGGATTCGCAACCAAGAAAAAGACCTCGCGAGCGGTGGAAGGGGACCGCTTCAGCTCATTTAGATGTGCGGGGGCCGCCCGTGGACCCACAAGATGAGGCGCCTGCTGCGGGCAGGCGAACACGTCGAGCTGGGCCGCCCTGGCAGAAGCAGGCGATGCAGTGGACTGCCGTAGACAGCCGCTGCGCTGTTGTCTTACCGTCCTGTAGCAGGATTGCCGGGCTACGGGCGACCCGCGAAAGTGAGACCCACCTTTGAACATGCTCGATCGCAGAAGCTTTCTCCAAACGGCCGCAAAGACAGCGGGCCTGGCCGCCGCCGCCACGCGCTTCCGGCCGCTCTTCGCGCAGTCCGCCGCGCCCGCGCCGCGCTCGGCGAACGACACGATCCAGGTGGCGCTTATCGGCGCCGGCATCCAGGGCCAGGGCGATATGTCCATCGCCATCCAGGTGCCCGGCGTGAAAGTCGTCGCGGTGGCGGACTGCTACGACGGCCGCCTCACCCACGCAAAAGAGTTGTGGGGCGCGGACGTATTTACGACGCGCGACTACCGCGAAATCCTGGCCCGCAAGGATGTGGACGCGGTGCTGATTGCCACGCCCGATCACTGGCATAAGCAGGCTGCTGTCGACTCCATGCACGCAGGCAAGGATGTGTATCTTGAGAAGCCGATGATCCACATCTACCCGGACGGGCCTGCGATCATCGACGCGGCAAAGTCGACCAATCGCATCATTCAGATCGGCTCGCAGCGCGTCAGCAATATCGCCTACAGCAAGGCAAAAGAGCTGCTCGCCTCAGGCATCATCGGCAAGCTGAATATGGTGCAGGCACGGTGGGACCGCAACTCGGCGCTCGGAGCCTGGGACTACACCGTTCCCCTCGATGCCTCGACGGAAACCTGCGACTGGCCGCGGTTTGAGGGCACCGCACCCAAGATGCCTTTTTCTGCGGAGCGGTTTTTCCAGTGGCGCAAGTGGAAGGATTACGGCTCGGGTGTAGCCGGCGACCTGTTTGTTCACCTGTTTAGCGGCACCCACTTTATTACCGGGGCGCATGGACCTACGCGCGCCATGGCTACCGGCGGCCTGCGCTTTTGGAAAGACGGCCGCGATGCAGACGATGTGTTGCTGGCGCTCTTTGACTACCCTGAGGGCTTTAACCTGAGCCTGCGCGTCAACTTCGTCGATGGCGGCGAGGAAAGCGAAGGCTTCCTCTTCACCGGGTCTGAAGGCCAGATGGAGATTGCCGGCGACACGGTCAGCGTTTCACGCACCCCGATCGCCACGCAGCCCGGCTACACCGTTTCAACCTTTGCCGATGCCATGCAAAAGGCGACCGTTGCGGAGTATCGGAAGAAGTATCCGGTCGAGCATCCCGAAGGCCCCACGGCCATGGCGATAGAAAAGTTTGCCGCGCCCGCAGGCTACTCAGATCGCTACGATCATTTCAGCAACTTCTTCAGCGCGGTGCGCAGCCGGCAGCCGGTGGTGGAAGACGCAACCTTCGGCTTCCGCGCGGCCGGAGCAGCCCTGCTCAGCAACTTGAGCGTGGAAAAAGACAGCATCGTGCACTGGAACCCTGAAACGATGAAGATCGTTTAACAGGGTGGAGAGAAAGATGAAGTTTCACAAATTCGTAGTTGTTCGAGGCCTTGCGCCGTTGCTCTCCCTGCCTTTGCTTGTCTGCCCGGTGCACGCGCAGGATCCTGCGCATGCGACAGAGTTTCGTATGCAGCACCCAGGCAATGGACCGGACGGCAAGCCGCGCACTGCCTTTCTTGCGCACCGGCTCGGCACCGACCATTCTGAGGGCATCTCCTTGCTTGACATGGACGGTGACGGCTTTGCCGATCTGTTGAGCGGCGCCTACTGGTATCAGAATCCCGGCGCCGCCGGCGGCCCATGGAAGCAGCACCAGTTCCGCACCGTGGCTGTGCACAACGAGTTTGTCTCTGATTGCGGCGAGTGGATCGTCGACGTGGACCACGACGGACTGCCTGACCTGGTGACCACCGGCTGGATTGAGAACGGGCTCTGGTGGTACAAAAATCCCGGGCCGGCCGCGGTGGCCAAGGGCGCCATGTGGAAGCGGGAAAAGATCACCGACAGTTACGATACTGAGGGCGGAGCCTTTGCCGACATCAACGGCGACGGAAAGCCGGATGTCGCGCTTGCTCACTACAATCGCGCCGGCGTGCTGTGGGTCGACTTTGCCGGCGATAAGCCGCGTACCTATCACCTGGGCACCAAAGAGCAGGACGGGCACGGCATCGGTGTTGCCGACATCAACGGCGACGGCAAGGCAGACGTGCTCACGACACACGGATGGTTTGAGCAGATCGATGCAAACAACGACAAGTGGACCTGGCACGCGGACTGGGACCTCGGCGATACGGGTTTCCCGATCATCGGCTATGACGTGAACCACGACGGCAAGCTCGACCTGATCTACGGCCAGGGCCATGGCTACGGCCTTTACTGGCTGGAGCAGGCCGGCACGCCGCAGCATCGCACCTGGATCCGCCATACGATTGACGAGTCGTTCTCGCAATCGCATGCGTTGTTGATGGTCGATATCGACGGGGACGGCGTGCCTGAGTTGATCACCGGCAAGCGCTACCGCGGCCACTCGGGCGCGGACCCGGGCTCCTATGACCCAGTGGTGGTGTACGCCTACAAGCTGCCGACGGCCGCCGCACTCTCAGCAGCAAGAGCGCACAGCAGCGCAGCAAAGACCAGTGGCCCCCTGCAGACAATGCAGATCTCTGACCCGTCGGCAGACCCCGCGTTCGACCGCATTACCTTGTCAGAAAATGGAACAGCCAGCGCGGGTACGCAGTTTGTCGCTGCCGATCTCGACAAAGACGGCGATATGGACATCGCCAGTGCAGGCAAACTCGGTGTCCACTTTCTGGAAAATCTAAAGGTGAACAACATCCCCAAGGCCGCGCGCGAAGAGACGCAACCGCTCAACCGCGACTGGCCCTTCCCGGGTGAGGGTAAAGAGGTCGAGCAGGAAGACGGGCCTACACCGCAGTAGCCTCCCACTCCAGTGCAGGTCCGCCAAGCGCTGCTTCCCCCTCAAAGGAGCAGCGCTGTTGCGTTCCAGCGAATCTCCTCATTGAGAAAGCGCGAGCACATCCCAAAAGATATTTGCAAGAGGAACCGCGCGGCTAGGCTGTTCGCGGCCCGCGAAGCATGCGAGAGATATGGCTGCTTTTCCGGTAGCTGACTTACAAGAAAAGCGCTTACTCGCGGGGCGCGAAGTACCCTTTGCGGGCGCGCACCTGGTAGCGCCGGTCTAGGCAAAAAAGATAAATGGTCCGGAACGCGCCGTTGGCATTGAAGTCGGCCGGCTTGTAGACCAGCGCGTACTGCGATCGCAGCTCGTCCTGAATCTGCCCGAAGCTGACCGGCATATCCTCAATCCGGTTGGGGAAGAACGCTCGTCCGCCGGTTGCATCCGCCATCTTCTGCAGCACGTCGTCGCCGCGCTCGCGGCTGGGGCTCACGTTGGTGCTGATGGCATACACGATGGTCTCCGCGCGCTGACACTCCTTGATCGCATCGTCAAGGTAGGCGTGGCTCTGGTTGTCTTCTCCATCTGAGATGACGACGATGGCGCGCCGTGCCGGCTCATGGCCGCGGGTTGAGTCGAGCAGCTTGCTGTGGCAGGCGGTGTAGACCGCGTCAAAGATCGCCGTACCGCCGCCCGGGCGAAGTGCGTTGATGCCCGTCGTCAGCAGATCCAGGTTGTTGGTCCAGTCCTGCTTGAAGTCCGGCGTGATATCGAAGCCCTCTACAAATGCCTTGTCGGACTTGGGGCGCAGAATCTGCAGCAGAAACTCGGTCGCCGCCTGCTGCTCAAACTGGAAGCGCTGCCGGATGGAGGTGCTGGTATCGATCAGGATGCCTACGCGTAGCGGGAGGTTTGTTTCCTGGGTAAACCGGTACACCTGCGCCGGGGCTTTGCCGTCGTCGAGCAGGGCGAAGTCGCTTTGCTGCAGATCTTTGATGAACTTGCCGTGCCGGTCCGCAACGGTGAAGACAAGGTCGACCTCGTTCACATTGGAGCGGATGGTGTACTGCGAGTCACCCGGGGCGCCTTGACTAGCGGCAGCCGGTGGTGCCTGTGCCAGAGGCGCGGCCTCCTGCGGCGCAGCGGCCGGCGCTTGCGCAGGCGGAGCAGGCAGGGGTGCCGGGGTAGTCGATTGAGCCAGGGCCGCGAAGGGCAGGGATAGGGCAAGAAGGGTGTAAGAAAGCAGGCTGGAACGCATCATGGGTATGTGCGCATATTCTACAGTTCCGCGTCAGGGCTGCGGATAAGCACCGCGCAAAGGGCAACCACCGGCAGGGCGAACGCCGTTCTCCGGGCCGTAGAATCTCCCGGCGCGCGAACCCGCGCAAACCCGGACGCACCCGCGCCCGCGCCTGCGCCGCTGCACAGCCCGCTGTAAGCCGGGCTTCTACTCGGGCCGCTCCAAATCCGCCAGAAACGTTGCCAGCTCAGGCGGCAGCGGCGAGCTCAGCTGCAGCTCCGCCCCGGTGCGTGGATGCGCAAAGACGAGCTCGGCTGCGTGGAGAAAGTTCCGCGGCAGCGAAAGGCTTTCAAGCGAGCGCCGCTTGCTTTTCTTCATCACCGTTTGCCCATCTTCGGCACGGAGGATAGCTGGCGCGCCGTAAAGCGTGTCGCCCACAATCGAGTGGCCGATCGAGGCCAGGTGTACGCGAATCTGGTGCGTGCGGCCGGTCTCGATCCGTACGCGAAGCAGCGTAAAGGCGCCAAACCGCGTCCGGATGCGCCGCTCAACCTTGTAGTGCGAGATGGCAGGCCGGCTGCCCTGGGTTCGCCGCACCGTCATGCGGGTTCGCCGGATCATATCCCGTCCAATGGCGGCGTTTATCGTGCCGGTGGCCTGCTCAATCTCTCCATGCACCAGCGCCAGGTAGGTCTTGCGCAGCTTGCGCGCGGCAAACATCTCGCTGAGCTTCAGGTGGGCTGCGTCGTTGCGCGCCACGATGATCAGTCCGCTCGTCTGGCGATCCAGCCGATGCACGATGCCGGGCCGCAGCTCTCCGCCCGCGGTGGAAAGCTGCTGCCGGTAGTGGTGCAGCAGCGCGTTGACCAGGGTGCCGCTGTTGCGGGTATCCACGACCGGCTCGCCGTCTTCCTCTTCGTCGTCGGCGCGGGCACCCGCTCCTGCGTGCACCAGCATGCCGGCAGGCTTGTCGATCACCGACAGGTCTTCATCTTCATACACAATGGTGAGCGGGATCTCCTCAGGCGTGGCGCGCAGCGGCGGCAGCACAGGCTCGCGCAGCACTTCAACCGTTTCGCCGCCTTCCAGGCGCAGCGATCGCTTGGCGGGCGCGCCGTTCACCACCACGCTCTCCTGGGTCAACAGCAACTGCACCCGCGCGCGGCTCACGCCCTCAAGCTGGGTAACCAGCCACGCATCCAGACGCTGACCGGCAGCCTCGGCAGGCACGATATGAGAGGAAGCAGGCATCTCTCAAGCCTGACAGCTTCGGCTCGTCCTGTCACCCAGCGCCTTCGCTTGGTAGGCCTGGCTTCCGTCGAGAGGTGGCGTACACTAGCGCAATCACCTCCACGGGAGCGTCGCATGGCTCATAGTGCAACAGCGGTTTCCCTCAGCGAATACCTGCGAACTACCTACCGGCCCGACCTGGAGTACCTGGACGGAGAACTGAAGGAGAAGCCTGTGACGGGATTCCCGCATGGCGTAGTGCAGGTACTTCTTTCCGAGTGGTGTCGGACCCACCGCAAGGACTGGGGCATCAAGGTCGCCGTGGAAACTCGAACCCAGGTGACGGATCGACGTGTACGCTTGCCTGACATTGTTGTGGTTGCAGCCGACGAGCGGGCTACCG
>CAXTPL010000087.1:13708-14138 GCA_964246065.1 uncultured Acidobacteriaceae bacterium | reverse complement strand
CTCCACGCCGTCCAGCGTCTTCAGCCGTTCGCCCTTGCGCGCCCGACGCACCACAATCCCGCCCGCGAGTGTATCGAGGTCAAAGGCATGCGTCGGCTGCCCGATCGCCTGCGTGACGTAGTTGGTTGCGTCCACCGCATTGGAGATCTGCTTTTGTTCGAGCAGCCGAAAGCGTTCCGCCACGATCCCCGACGAGGGCTGGATGGCTATCCGTCGCAGCACCCGCGCCGTAAAGCGCCCGCACAACTGCTGCGCATCCTCCTCCACCCGCACCGGGTAGGGCGCTGCCGCGGAGCCTGCCGCGAACTGCGCTGCCGGCATTGCCACCTCGAGCGGCTTGAGCGCGAGCGAGTAGATCGTTGCGGCCTCGCGTGCAATGCCGTAGTGGTTCATGGCATCGACGCGATTTGTGGTGATGTCCATCTCAAAC
>CAXTPL010000087.1:0-13698 GCA_964246065.1 uncultured Acidobacteriaceae bacterium | reverse complement strand
CGCTCGCTGCGAGCGGAAAAACACCATCGACGGCAATGCCGCGCAGGGTCAGGTCTTCGGCAAGCTGCGCGTCCGAGACGGGCAGCGCAGGCAGGTAGGAGCGTAGCCAACTGGTCAGTACTTTCATGTGTTTCGTTGCTTAGTGTATCGGAGGACAGCCTTGTGCCCTCATCGAGCGTGGCCAGCGACGCAACGGTTTGCAGCGTGCAGACAGCGAGTTCGGTTACAATTCGCGCATGCGTTCTGCCGTCTTGCTTGTTCTGCTCGCATCAAGCTCCGTTTGCTTTTCACAGAACTCTCCTTCCCCGGCTCCCGGGCTGCGCATACCCGGCGGAGACCGACCATGGGTCTTTGAGAATCGGAGCGGCAAGGATCAGTTGATCCCGTTGCACTCCTCCGCCGTGCAGGTGAACAGCCACAAAGGCGGCAACCTTGCTGGCGGACTGATCGCAGGCCCTTTCTACAAGGCTCGCTTTTCAACAGAGATCGACGGCCCGAAGGCTTCGACGGTTGTTCATACAGGCATGCCCGTCTTCTATCTTCACCTCAATGCGAGTCCAGAGTCAGGACAAAGCATGATGGCCGGCTGGGCGGTGGTGCACGCAGTTGTGGACAAAGATCGGAGACTGCTTTCCACAGTGAAGTTTACCCAGCTGACCGGGAGTGCGAAGCGAAACGACACGCAGGTAGACGTGCAAACAGAAGAGCTCCCCGACGGCTGGTTGAAGATCACTCCAAAAAGCGCGATGGAGCCCGGCGAGTATGCGCTCGAGCCAGTGATGAAGCAGGAAAATGCATATTCTCTCTCGGTGTTTGATTTCCGAGTCGATCCAAACGGGGAAGATGATCCAGACGTTGTAACAAACTGATAGCTATTCAAAGTGTGAAGGCGTTTGGAGATCAGCCCGCTGCTTCCGCCGAGCTGTGCGCACCCTCCAGTTGACGCGTGCGTTCAGCTTTCTCTCGGCGACCTGCAATGTCACACATCTGCTTACACTGGAGAAACAGAGAACGGGCATGATGCTGCACGATACGCGCAAGCCCGCCGAAGACGGATGGTTTGTTCTGGAGTGCCTAGCGCTCCCGGGCTTCGTCTCTCGCCACGCAACGCTCTTTGCTAGACTAAGCGCTAACAGGGCAGACGGAGAGCTACCATGATGCTGCACGTTACACTCGAGCCGACCGAAGACGGATGGTTTGTTGCCGAGTGCCCAGCGCTCCCGGGCTGCATCTCGCAGGGCGAGACCGAAGAAGACGCCCTCGCCAACATTCGTGAGGCGATCACCGCCTGGATGTGGGCCGAGGATCAGAAAGCAGCCAAAGCTATCCCCGCAACGTTAGCCCAGGTGGTTGTTGCTGTTTAGCACGTATGGGGCGTTTCGGAAATATCTCGGGCAAGCAGGCGGTAAAAGCCTTCCAGAGGGCTGGCTGGACATTATCGAGCCAGGTTGGTAGCCATGTACTGCTCACCAAAGCCGGCGAACGCGCCAACCTTACCGTTCCTCAACATAAAGAGTTGAAGGAAGGAACGCTGCGCTCGTTGATACGCTTGTCAGGACTTAGCGTAGATGAGTTTCTTCTGCTCTTGTAACTGCGCCGTGGCTGCGGAGCTTCAGGACTTAACACGAGATGAAGAGATTGAACTCGCCATTGAAAAGGCCGCCTGGCGCAGAAATCTCTCGTGGCATTTCAGTGACGGCAGCACGTCCTTCGACGCGAGAATAGATGACGCGACCTTTTGGCAGCTGATAGAACAGGGAGAATCTTTTGCAGATGGGGACAGCCTGCGGGTACATCTCAGGACGACTGCACGGCGCAGTCAAAGCGGCCAATTGAAAGTGGAGCGACGTATTCCCTTAGTCATCGACGTGAAGCATGCACAGCGCCGCAGGCAGCAGAGGCTCTTTGGTGATGACATCGTGTGATCGCAACCTAAATCGCACTCACCCAAATTGCTCCAAAAACCTCACATCCCCGCCGTACAACAACCCGATATCGCTAATCCCGTACTTCATCATCGCAATCCGGTCTACGCCCATCCCGAACGCGAATCCAGACACCCTCTGCGGGTCGTAACCCGGCTGTTTCGCCTGCACAAACCCAAAGACCGCCGGGTCGACCATCCCGCAGCCCAGCAGCTCGATCCACCCTGAGTGCTTGCACTTGCGACAACCCTTTCCGCCGCAGAACGGGCAGCTGATCTGCACGTCCGCGCTTGGCTCCGTAAACGGGAAGAACGAAGGAAAAAAGCGCGTCCGCACGTTCGGCCCAAAGAACTCCCGCATCGCATGGTCCAGCGTCCCCTTCAGGTCCGCAAACGTGATCCCCTCATCCACGCACAGCCCCTCAATCTGGTGAAAGACGGGCGAATGCGTTGCATCGGCAGCATCGTTGCGGTGCACCTTGCCCGGGATCACGATGCGCACCGGTGGCCCCTGCTGCTCCATGGTGCGAATCTGCACGGGCGAGGTGTGTGTGCGCAGCAGCAGGCGGTCGCGCAGCGGCTTGCGCCCCTGGTTGGCCAGCACAAGCGTGTCCTGAGTGTCGCGAGCAGGGTGCCCGGGCGGAAAGTTCAAGCTCTCGAAGTTGTAGTAGTCTGTCTCCACTTCCGGACCCACGCCCACCGAGTACCCCATGCGCTCGAAGACCGCAACCATCTCCTGCATGGTGCGGATCAGCGGGTGCTCGGCCCCCAGAGCCATGCGGGTGCCGGGCAGGGTGATGTCGATGGCCTCCTGATCGAGCACGGCGCCCGAGCCTGCCGCGGCCGCCGTCTTCAGCCGCTCCTCAATGGTCGCCTTGAGCTGGTTGAAGCGCTGGCCCAGTGCGCGCTTGGCCTCAGTCGGCGCAGCCTTCAGCCAGGCGTCTGAGACGAGCTTGAGCCGACCCTGTTTGCGCCCGAGCCAGTCCAAGCGGTACTGCTCCACCTGCTCCGGAGTGCGCAGGACCGGGGCGGCGGCCTCATGTGCCAGTGCTGCAAACGCCGTAGCCAGCGCGTCTTCTGTGTAGTCAAGCAGGGTTGGAGGAGTCGCCATATCTGTATAAAGATACCGTACGGACCTGCGCCGGAGGTGCCTTGCCATGCCACGCGAGTGGCCGCGAGCCGCGCAGGCGGTCTACGCACTGGCTAACAAGCTAAGACCGCCTACGCGGCAGGCGGTCACTTCGTGACGTGTCTTCCGCCTGCGGCGCTTCAAAGTGCGTTATCCTAAAAGGGCCGTCCAGGCAAGATTTGAGGTGTATTCCATTGGCAGAGGTTCGCGTGCAGGAAGGCGAGCCGCTTGAAAATGCACTCCGCCGCTTTAAGCGAAAGGTGCAGACCGAAGACATCATCAAGGAAGTGAAGCGTCACAGCTTCTACCTGAAGCCCGGTGAAAAGCGTCGCGTAAAAGAAGCGCTGGCGCGCAAGCGGAACCGTAAGAAGGCCCGGAAGGAAGCAGACTAATCGCTCCTGCGGCAAGAGAGAAACAAGAAAGGCCCGGCAGCGATGCCGGGCCTTTCTTTGCGTTTACCCGAAGCCACCCATCTCTGAGAAAGCGGAAGCCGGCCAGAGCAGGCTCCCGTTTCCTGCAAGGCAGCAAGCTAGAAGGTGATCTTACCCCCAAGCTGCACATACCTTGAAGAAGGATTGTTGGTGCCCGGTCCAGGATAATTGCCACTGCTGTAGATGGTAGTGCCAAAGCCAGGATCCTCGATCGAGGTATCCGGATTGCCATAATAAGCGCGGTTGAGCACGTTAAAGGCATTGAAGTAGAGCTTCAGCCCGATGCCTTCGCGAATTGTGGTCGTCTTGATCACGGCGGCGTCGAGGTTGTTCCAGCTTTGACCACGCACCGTGTTGCGCGGCGTGCCCGGGAAGGGATTGCCTACCAGGTTGGCATAGGCCTTGTTGTTATAAAGCCAGTGAGTCTGGCTCGGTGCAATTGGCGCATTTAGCTTGCCGCTTGTTCCGTCCACCGATGCGTAGCTGTAGTAGCCGGTGCCGTTGGTGGTGAAGGCTGAGTTGGGGTCGACGACATAGATGCCGACGCTTGCGATGGGCGCCTTTGCGTTGCTCACGACCGGACGGCAGGAATCGGCCACGATAAAGGAAGCGTTGAAAGGAGTATCGCAATAGCTGCTGGTGTTGACGCCGGTGTTAAAGCCGCCGGCGCTGGTGGTGGCATTCGGATCCTTGAACGTGGTCGCCTGAAAGTACTGCTGCGGCGTCCAAGGCTCACCGTTGTTGAATGACCATGACGGAGCGATCTCGAAGCCGCCCAGCAGCTTTCCAATCAGTCCCTTCTGGCCCTTGTACGCGGGCAGGTCATACACCATGCCCACCGATGCAAGGTTGGGATAGGAGAAGTTGGCAACTCCACGCTCAGGCACATCGGTCTGCAACGGGTTCTGCGCGAAGGAGGGGCTGCTGGTGGTGCCGGCTGATGACGAGGATCCGAAAATCTCATCCGAGTTGTCAATGGCGCGGCTGTAGGTATAGCTCGCATTGACGGTCATGCCGTGGTACGCCCGTGTCTGAAGCTGCGTCTGCAGGCTGTTGTAGTTGCTGAAGGCGTTATTGTTGCGTGTTTGCACGTTGGCGTTGCTGCAGCTCAAGCGGCCATAGCCAATCGCCGTTGAATCTTGGCAGAGCAAGCCCGGTGCAACGACGTTAGGAAATGCTTGCGCAACCGGCAGCAGGTAGGGGTTTGCGTCGACCGACAGGAACTGCCGCGATACGTGGTTCCCTACGTAGCTGACTCCGAGCACCGCACCCTTGAGCTGATACTGCACGCCTAGGCTATACGTTTGTACCCGCGGATTTACAAAAGTTTGCGGATTGTTCGTATAGTTCCTCGAGGCCGGATTTCCCCCTGTTGGAATGCTGGGCAGGTTCAGCGCGCGAACGTTTGCACCTGAAACTCCCCCGTTCGGTATGCAATTTCCCGTGCAGTTGATGGTTCCGAGGTTGATCACAGGCGCTGCGGTCGCCGAGTTGAGGAAGATGTTGTAGAACGCCGGGTCATACTGGATGCCATAGGCGCCCCGCACAACCAGTTTCGGCATATTCGCAGGATTGTAAGCAAAGCCAAACCGCGGCTGGAAGTTTTTCCAGTTTTGGTTGGTTGAGCCATAGGTTCGCTGTGAAAGCGGCAGGGCTGTGTTCCAGAAGGGATGAGCTCCCGTCTCGCGGGCAACCGTTTCAGTATGGAGCAGGTTTACAGCTTGCTTGTAGAACTCGTAGCGGAAGCCGAGGTTCAGAGTAAGGGAACTCATAACCTTCCAGTCGTCCTGGATGTAGAGACCGAAGTCCGGCTCTGTAAACGGGATGACAGGATTGCCATCACCCAACCTCAAACTTCCATTGCCCTGGATGAACGAGCTGAAGTCGCCAAAGCTGTACCCGCCGTTGTAATCCGGCAGAAATGTATTTGGCGAGTTCTGATACGTGAAGTCTCCACCGAATGAGACTGAGTGCTTGCCATGCGACCAGTTCGCATTATCCTGCGCCTGGTTCACCTTCACGACGCGCCCCTGAGGCAAATTGGTGGCATAGCCGATGCCTGCAGCGCCACTGATCGTCACCGAGGACACGCACGAGGTCAGACTTGTGCTCGCGCAACTGGCCTGCGTACCACCCTGGAAGAACAGCTTGGCTTGCTGGAAGCCATAGTGGATCTGATTGACCCAGTGTGGCCCGAAAGTATGCGCCCAATCCCCGCCAGCGGAATGTGTCACTCCTGGAACGTCGTACGTGTAGCCATCCGAGAGGAAATTCCCTACCGAGTTCGTCTTCTGGTAAATGTAGCGCGCATACAGGTGATCCTTGCTGGTCGGCTGCCAATCCATGCGGCCCAGGTCTTCCTGATCGCTATAGCCCGGCGCAACAGAGGTGCTGATCTGCGAAAACTCCACAGGCACGGTGACGCCATTGGGGCCCGTAACCATCTGATTGGCTGGGGTGGAGACGGAGTGCACCTGTGCAAGAACCGCGTAGGGCCCCTGGAGGGTAAGTGCTGCCACAGCTGGGTTGTTGGGGAAAGCAGCCGCGAGTTGCTTCAATCCGTTCTGCGTCGGCGTTGGATTGGTTACGGTAAAGGGAGAAAAACCTTCGTGCGTCTGCTCCCAGTTGGTCCCCCCGAAAAAGAATAGCTTGTCCTTCAGCACAGGGCCGCCAAACGTACCCCCGTAGCGGTGATCCACGTAATGCGGCAACGCCGAACCACTCTCCTTCTCGGCTTGATCCTTAGCCATAAAGAAGTCGGTTGTGTAGAACTCATAGCCCGAGCCGTGAAACCTGTTGGTTCCACCCTTGCTGACGTAATTGATCACTCCGCCCATGTTGCGCCCGTACTCTGCATTGAAGTTCGAGGTAACTACCTGAACCTCCTGAAGCGCGTCCTGGTTCGCAAAGAAGATTTGGGGGCCGGCAACCGAGTTGTCGTTGTTGGACTGACCGTCAATTTCGTAATTGTTGGACCGCGGCCGGTTGCCGTTGATCGAAAGGTCGTAGCCATTGGAGTTGCTGAAGCTATTGTCGTGCCCGATCGCGACGCCTGGCGTGAAAAGTGCAAGGTCGTCGAGGTTCCCGTTGAGCGGCAAGTCTTCCGTCTCAAGCGCCGAGAAGGTGGTAGAAACCTGCGACTCTGTCGTTTGCAGCAGCGGCGCAGTCGCATCGCTCACCTCCACCGTGGTCGACGCCGAGCCAAGTCCAAGCTTTACAGCCTCAAGGTTGGTGTCCTGCCCCGCGGCTACACTTACGTTATCGACCTGGCTGGCCTGGAAGCCGGGAGCCTCGACATTGATGGTATATGTGCCCGACGGTACATTGCGAAAAGCAAACTCACCCTTCTGGTCGGTCGTCGTGGAGAGTTTGATACCTGTCACGGCTCGAGTTGCGCTGACATTGGCGCCTGATACTACTGCACCCGTCGCATCTACTGCCGTTCCAATGATGACGCCCGTTGTGATGCCTTGGGCAAATGCCGTTTGGGTACAGAAGACGGGAGCTACACCAGCGAGCAACAGTGTTGCGCTCATCAGGAGCGCATGGGCGGTCGGGCGAAGCGTAGTACATGGCTTAGGGCGCATGGTCCTCCAGGGGTCCTTTGAGTTCACAGTGCCGATGGGAGCACTGCTGCCGCGAGGCGTCAACGGTTCCCCTGCTTCTAGCAATCGAGCTTCCAAACCCGGAGCTGGCCCGAAATATCGATACCACACACATTACGAAGGTGTAGCCGTCCGTGACACGAATGTAAGGTCGAAAGGCATCCACTTACCGAAACTTGATCTATGGAATGACATAGACGTATTTCGATTAGGCACAGGGCGGATTGCAGGGAGGATTCAGGAGGGTATGGGGCGGATCGCGCCACGGATGCCTAAGCTGACCAGCTGTGTCCGTAGTTCGCTGGTTGCTGCTCGAGGCGAAGGTCCGAGCCGGCGCTACGCCTGCGCTGCGGCCTTCTGCTTTTTGGTCTCGTGCGCGACCAGCAGCCCTTCGAGCTGGGTCAGCAGGTCGTGCGTGTTCATGGGCTTAACGAGCATCTTGTCTACGCCGCCCTCAGACCACTCAAACCCGGGTAAGGGGAAGGCGGTCAGCATTGCGACTGCAGGCTGGTAGGGGGCCTTTTTTGCGGCCCGCACCACGTCCAGCCCGGCGCTTTCGCTTTCCATCCGCATGTCGGTGATCACCATCTGGTACTGGTGCGTCTTGATCTTCGTCTTTGCTTCGCGCGCAGAGGCAGCCGTTTCTACATCGAAGCCGCTGATCTCGAGTACAGCCTTCAACGTGAGCAAAATGGTGAGCTCGTCGTCGACAAGCAGGATTCGTCGTTTCGTCGGCAAATGTCTTCCCCTCTGCATCAGTTTGCCAGCAGATTCTAGCACTTAGCGCACGCACCCGTCGGTCGGTAAAACCCTTTTGAGGATACGAAAGTCACCTAAGGGAGACGGCCCGCAGTGGGGACGCATCCGCTGCTCAGAGTCACCCCCGCATCGTTGCAGCGCTTATCGATACTACTGCCAAGACGCTCACGCGACACCCTCAACGCAACGAACGAAGCCTCACCGTTTTGAGCCGATACACACACCCGCTTCAAGGGCGTCTCCCTGCTGCTTAAAAGACCCGCAGCGCGCGGTTTAGATTGCCGGCTGCGCCAACGCCGGCCAGGGTAAAGCTGAACAGGTACTGCGTGTCGTCGCGCACGCTGCCGAGCGAGTACCGGCGTACTTCAAAGGTGAGCCCGCAGCAGTCGCGGTTGTAGCCGAGCTGCGCGCCGGTGTACTGCATCTGGTTGAGGGTAAAGTCGTAGCCAAGGTTGATGCCCGTGCTGAGGCCGTGCTTGACCGGACTGCCATAAATAGCAGCCAGGCGCAGCTGGTTGAAGTTCGACAAGGCACTGGGCGAGCTGGCCGCGGTAGCCACGGTACCATCGCTTGCTGCCGCACCGATGTTGTGCATCTGGTAGTCGCCGACAGAGAAAAAGGCCGCCTTGAGGCGGTAGCTGGCCGACACGCTGCTGGCCTGGATGCTGCCGCGCTTGGTGTCGTAGTCCAGGTCCCACTCGATGTCGGTAGCGGTGGTAGTGCGCAGGCGCAGCCTTGAGATCACCGGTGAAGCATCGCGCGGGCGGGTCAGAAAGGCAATGCCGGTTACGTCGAGCGTGGACTGGAGGACGTTGCGGGCGCCCTGGGTGACGGCGCCGCCAAAGGTTGGATCGAAAAAGTACGTTTGCGCGACGTTCCAGCTCAGCCAGTCCACGGTACCGCCGCCGCAGAGCGTGTCGGGTCCCAGCGCCTCGTCGCCCTTGCAGGGGTGCGGGTGCAGGTGGCGTAAAAAGAGCCGCTGGGTCAGCCCATACTCGAGTTCGTTGGTGTCTGAAAATACATCGGTCTGATCGATCCGAAGGATCGAGCGGAAGTTGTTGATGCCGGTCACATACCGATAGCGGAACTCGGGCTCGAGCGTGTGGCGAAGTTCGCCGCCGAAGATGCGGCGCAGCCAGGGCGCATCGAAGTCGCGCTCGACCACGGGCGGGTGGAGGTCGATCTCGCCGACAAAGGCACCGCGGTTCAGGCTGGCATTGCGCTGCGTAGGCACGGCGCCAACCGCTCCCGGGTTCTGGCTGCGACCGTAAAGCGTTTCGCGCAGGCCGGCTTCTCCGCGCAGCGTCCAGCCGCCCGCGCTGAGGGGCAAGGCCAGGTGGGGATACAGGTCGACGCGAGGGATGGCGGTTGTGGTCTGGAAGCCCGGCTCGGAGCGCGACATGGCGGCCGCCGCCGCTTCGCCGCCCCACAATAACGGCGTTGCGCCGACGGGCCTATCGAGCGCGTCGAGGTGCAGCTCCGGGGTGTGGAGCACGCGAATTTCGTCGCCCGGGGTGTCCGAGCGAAAGTTCTGGTAGCGGGCAAAGCGGGCGCTCTCGGCCAAGCCGTCGCGCTCGTGCATCACGTACGCCTGCGACTTGACCTCGGAGTTGATGGCCGCCGTGTAGGCTTCTTCAAACGCCTGGCGGTAGGTGTAGGAGCTGAGGTACTCCACATCGGCAATGGCGCGGGTGTGCGGGCCCAACTGGCGGCGCGCATCGCCCACAATATCGACCCCACCCTGGTTTTGCCCTGCAGGCAGGCGATCGAGCAGCGCATGAAAGCTCATGTAGCCGAAGTTTTCTCCGGCGCCCTTGTAGCGCAGCTGCCCGAGCGGCGCAAAGCCCCTGCGCGAGTAGTACTCGGTGCCAAAGGTCGCGTCTGCGCTGCGCCCCAGCGCCAGATACACCTCTTCCCCTGAGATAAAGCCTCGCTGTGTGTCATTGCCGAAGACGGGTAGCAAAAATCCGGACTGGCGCTGGCTGAGCTCCACCGGATGCGAAACGTAGGGGAGATAAAACACAGGCAGCTTGCCGAGCGTAAACAGGCTGTTCCGGGCCTTTGCTTCGCCATTGTCGACAAAGATGGTGTGGGCGAGCAGGGTCCAGTCTGGCTTCGGCAGCCGGCAGCTGGTCATCGTGCCGCGCACCACCTCGTAGTCGCCCGGCCCCAGCTGCAGCAGCTCATCGCCAGTGATGGCGAACGGGTTGGGCGCGGTAAAGACGTAGCGATTATGGTTGATCGCGCGGACGCCCAGGGTGCCGGTTACCTGGTAGTAGTGGGCGGTATGCCGGTCCAGATTCATGATGCCATGGTCCGCTACCATGTGCTCGTCGGACGGACCGCCGTCCACGGTGACGTGACCGAAGGCATCCACATCGCCGGTAGCGGCATTGTAGGTCGCGCGGTCGGCATGGACGATGTACTGCTTGTAGTCGATCAGGACATGGCCTGCCAGCGTGTAAAGGTCGCCGTGTTTCTGCTGGTCGTCCGCCTCAAGGTGCACAGGCACGCCGACAGGCGGACCCTGGAGCGGCACGGCTGCCGAGGGGTCAGCGTCGGTTATGGCAGGCTCAGGGGCAAGGGTCTGCTCAGCGGCCGGCTCATCTTCAGGCGGCGGCAACGGCGCAGCTGCGGAAGGCAGTGGCGGAGGTGCAAAGGCCGGATCGCCATTTGCCCCGAAGCCCAGCAGAGAAAAGGGGTCAGGGCCGAGGACATCCGGCTGCGACGAGCCAGTCTCGTCAGGCGCCGTGCCTTGAGGCTGCGTTTGCCCGGGCTGCTGCGGCGGAGGAGGAAGCTGCTTCGTTACTGCCTGCGCCCACACCATCGGGTGACACAGCAGAACGAGCGTGGTACACCAAATTGTGCGGGCTCTCATCGCTTCGGGCTTCCTCAGCATAACAAAGCCCAATGCTTGAGCAGTGCCGCCGCTCTGGCTGAAAACCTCACCTCTGGCCCTCCCTGGGCGTCTCTCCAGGGCATCGGGCAAGGTGCGTCCGCTGCCTCGTTACCCTCTCTCGCTGAGTGAACCCTGCCGGCGCTCCACGTGTTGCGCGCCGCCTTGAGGAAAGAGGATCGACTGCTTTGAGCACATCTACCGCCAGCCTGCCTAAAACGCCCATCGCCCCAGCCGAAGGCCAGCCCGCCTGGAAGTCTGAGCTGAACGCGAAGCTCCAGGCGCACCGTGAGCGCCGCTCACCCTTTACTGACGCGCCGGGGGCGGCGCCCGCCCGGCACGAAAGCTCACCTGCCTCGCCTGCAACGCGCGCGGCAGCCGCACGGGTTGCCGCCCGCGTAGCAGAGCGCTACGCCAAGGCGCCCAGCTACAGCGAGGTACTCGCGGCAAACGCCGCTGCTGCTTCTGCCGCGGCTGAGACCGCAGCCCTGGCCGCGCAGGAGGCTCACGATGCCGCCCGCGCACTGCTCTCAAGCCTGGCAGAGCGCGACCACGCCCTGGCCACAGAAGCGCTTGCCGGCCGGAGGCCGCATCAAGGGGTGGATGCGGAGCTCGCTGCCACGCGGGCGCCGGTGGCAGGCGCTTCAGATATTCCCTCCAGCCCGACTGTAGAACACCACGAGCCTCTGCCGCCAAGGCCGGAAGCGCCGCCGCGCGCGCTGGGGCAACGCAGCTACAGCGGCATCGTCGACGCTATCGCGGAGGCGACCGTGCCGCCGGCGATGAGCCTGCCGGCCAAGTTGATCGAGTTTCCGCGCGAGCTGATCGCCGCACACAAGTCGCGGCCTCGCCTGGCTGAGGGCCCCCTGCTTGAAGAAGCGGAGGCGCAGGTTGAGCCCTCATCCCTGCGTATCTTTGAGGTCGCTGCGCTCGGGCAGAGGGACACGCCGGCGGAGCCGCAAGCGGAGGCACCTGCTACCACCGTCGACGCCGACGCCACAGAGCGTGGCCTTTTTGACGAGCCGGGAGCGCAGTCCCATGGACCTTTGCCGACAACGCCGGAAGCGCGCAGAAATCTCGGCCGGTCTGACCGTGGGGCGCAGGAGCAGGCGGGCGCACCGGAGTGGCAGTCGATCCGCCTTGGCGCGCACCCTGGGCCCCGCGGCGACGAGCAGCCTTTCCGCGGCCGCCAGCAACAGCCGGAGACCTCTTCAGCAGCCGCGCTTTACACGGCCAAGCTGAGCGACCGGGTCATGGCCGCGCTTGTGGACCTTGCTGTCGTCGGCGCTGCATTTCTTGTCTTCGTGCTGGTGTTTGCCTCCTGCACCGCGCATCCGCCTCTCGATAAAACAGCCCTCGGCTGCGCGGGCCTTCTTCTTCTAGTGCTCGCGATCTTTTATCAGTGGCTCTTTCTCAGCTACGGCTGCGCCACGCCCGGCATGCGCTATGCCCGCATCGCGCTTTGCACCTTTGAGGATGAGAACCCGACGCGGCAGGCACTGCGCAGCCGTGTATGGGCGGGGCTGCTGGCCGCACTGCCGCTTGGGCTTGGCCTGCTGTGGGCCATCTTTGATGAGGACTCGCTCGGCTGGCATGACCGCATGAGCCGCACCTATCAACGGTCTTACCGCTGAGCCCCGGCTGAAAGGACGGCCGGGCTGCGGACAGCACCGCCGGCAGTCCCCGGGGTGCCGTTCGCGGCAAGAGCCGGCTGCGGACAAGCCTGGTTCGTCTAGCCTTCCTGACTCAATCCATGTTGCTCTACGCCATCACCGACCGCCGCGCTTTGGGAGACGAGGAGCCCGCCCGTTGCGCCGCGGTGCTGCGGCAGGCAGAGCGCTGGTTTGCTGCCGGCATCCACTTTATCCAGCTTCGCGAACCAGACCTGCACCGGGCTGCGCTGGAGCCGCTCGCCGCCGAGCTTGTCTCGCGCGCAAGGCGCTTTCCGCAGAGCCGTGTGCTGGTGAACGGGCCTGCGGCCCTGGCCTATCGCGCGGGGGCCGCGGGTGTGCACCTGCCCGGCTCTGCGCATGCCGCGCTTGCCGAGCACATCGCCCAGGTGCGCAGCGAATGGGCGGACAAGGAGGAGCCGTTTGTCAGCGTAGCCTGCCACACCGCGGACGAGGCTGTCGCGGCACGGCACGCCGGAGCCTCGCTGATTGTCTTTGCACCCGTCTTTGAGAAACCCCTGCGCCATCCTGCGTACCGAAGCTCAGAGCGGCCAGAGGCAAGCATCGCCGGCCTGCCGGGGAAGGGCCTGGCAGCACTCGCAGAGGCTTGCCAGGCTGCCGCGCCGGTACCCTTGGTGGCGCTGGGAGGTGTGGTCCCGGGCAACGCGGCCCGCTGCCTCGCAGCCGGGGCGGCGGGCGTTGCGGGCATCCGCCTTTTTGCTGGAGAAGACTGGCTGCAGTTGCTTGGGAGGAATGAGTCGCCTTGAGCGTTCCGCACACGAGGGGAAGGGGAGCTAGAACAAAGGCGCCTGGCGTCCCGGCTGCGTGAGCCCGAAATGCTCATACGCCAGCCTGGTCGCGACGCGGCCGCGCGGTGTTCGGTCCAGAAAGCCGATCTGGATCAGGAACGGCTCGTAGACCTCCTCGAGCGCGTCCTGCTCTTCAGACAGCGTGGCCGCCAGCGTGTTCAGGCCTACCGGGCCTCCGTCGTACTTTTCGATGATGGTCAGCAACAGCCGCCGGTCGAGCTCGTCGAAGCCGTGTGCGTCCACCTCCAGCAATTTAAGCGCTTCGCACGCGGTCTTGCGGTCGATCACGCCGGACCCTCGCACCTGCGCATAATCGCGTACTCGGCGCAGCAGCCGGTTGGCGATGCGCGGCGTTCCTCGCGAGCGCATCGCAATCTCAGCCGCGCCATCCCCGTCGATCGGAACTCCCATGACCTCAGCCGAGCGCTCGACCACGAAGCGCAGTTCGTCGTCGGTGTAGTACTCCAGCCGTAAA
>CAXTPL010000086.1:10759-14244 GCA_964246065.1 uncultured Acidobacteriaceae bacterium | reverse complement strand
GTACAGGCGCAGCCGCTTCCTTTTACCGCGGCCGACCTCCATGAGGAGCCGCTGCGCCTGTACCTGGCAAACGACCGAGACGGCTCGATCGTCGAAAAGCCCATCCGCTTCCCTCTTCCTTCCGATCCAAACACCCGTGCACGCGTGGTGCTCGAAAAGCTTCTGGCTGAATATGCGGCTCCCGGGTCGCCACACCCGCTCAACCTGCCCACCGGCGTGCAGGAGGTGTACCTGCTACCTGTGCCCGGCGCCCGCCGCACCCCGGCGGCGCAGCTGGCTGTTGTGAACCTCACCAGCGCCTTTGTGCACAACCATCCGTCTGGCGTCGAACCTGAAACCCTCACACTGCTCTCGATGATTGCCACGCTCCGCGCCAATCTTCCGTCGGTCACCCAGGTCCGTTTTCTGGTCGACGGCCGGCAACAAGCCACCCTGGCCGGCCACGCTGATCTTACCCATGCATACCTGGCTGCGGGCACGGAGGTCGCAGCGCCTGCCGAAGATCCCGGCCCCGTCCAGCAGCCTGCCGGGCAGCAGCCATGAGCGCGACTCTCGCCTCTTCAGCGCATAGGGGCGGCCCCACGATCGGCGTCTTTGACTCCGGCGTAGGAGGCCTGACCGTACTCCGCGAACTGCGCCGCCGGCTTGCCTCCGCGCGCTACCTTTACCTGGGAGATACGGCACGGCTGCCCTATGGCTCCAAGTCGCAGGCCACGGTCGCTCGCTACGCTGTTGAGAGCGCCCGCTTTCTCATCGATCAAGGCGCCCAGTACCTTGTCATCGCCTGCAATACAGCCAGCGCGCTCGCCATCGACGAGCTGCGTGCCGCCGGCGCCCTCCGCGCTGTCCCGGTCCCGGTCCTCGGCGTGATCGAGACCGGGGCCGATGCCGCCCGCGCCTGCTCCCACACGGGAGACGTCCTCGTTCTAGCCACCACCGCGACGGTTGCCTCGCATGCCTACAGGGCCGCCTGCCAGGCGCGCGGGCTTCGCGCCATTGAAAAAGCCTGCCCCCTCCTTGTACCTCTGGTGGAAGAAGGCTGGACCGCGCACGCCGTCACCCGCGAGGTCCTCCGCATCTACCTCAACGAACTGGACGCGAGCGCGCGAGCGCTTGGCTTTTCACCCGACGCACTGGTGCTGGGCTGCACGCACTATCCGCTGCTGCGCGGCGAGATCGAGGCGCTTGCGCCGCGAACGACCACGGTGATCGACTCAGCCGAAGCTACCGCCGCAACCGTGGCCCGCGCTGTTCGGGCGCTCGGCTATTCCTTGCCTGACAACGACTCTGCGGCAGCCCCGGCGCCGCCGCCGATCCGCTTCTTCGCTACCGACGGGGTGGACCGCTTCCGCACCCTGGGCTCACGCTTCCTCGGCGAGCCGGTTGAGTCCGTGCAGTCGATCGACCTGGGCGGTTAAGTCGACTGAGTTGATTGAGCAGCCAGGTTCGGTGAGCCGGAAGCCGTCCGCGCACCAAGCCCCGGGCGTAGGAGCCCGCCTCTCGGGTACAGGAATGCCGGCGAGCATGTTGTTCACCGATGCTCGCGCTCCTTGCACAACTCGGCCCGGTACACCCGGCCCGCCTTCGCCTGCTATCTGGTGCCCGGAGGGGGACTTGAACCCCCACAGCCTTGCGGCCTGCGGATTTTAAGTCCGCTGCGTCTGCCGATTTCGCCATCCGGGCGGCACGCGTTCTGCCGTTATCCTATCAGCGCCGTCCCCGCGGCCAGCGGCTGCTTAGCCGTTTGACCTTGCCTGCGGAGAGCCACGCCCGGCCGCGGGGCTGCCGGCTTCTGTCGAGCCCCAGCCGACACTTGACGGGCATGCCTGCTTACCCCTATCACTGACGTGGACGCCACACCAGGAGAGCCCCTCGATGCCAAGCACGCTTCTTTATCCCCTGCGCCGAGCGCTGCGAGCTTCGCGTGCCCTGCCGGTTCTGCTGCCCTGCTGCATGGCAGTTGCGCAAGCGCCGCCTGCTGCTCACGTGCTCGCGCTGCCCGGCGGCAACACCTGGGTACTCTCCGCAGGGGAGATGAGCTACGCCGTCGGCGTCAACGACGCAAAGATGCTGCAGGCGCTTTACTGGGGGCCGCGGCTGACTGAAGATGCCTCCTTGCCCGGCGCCCTGCCCAAGGCCCGGATGCAGCCGGAGCTCTCCTCCTTTGACACCCCCATGACCACCACCCCGCTCGAGTATCCGGGCTGGGGCGCAGGGCTGGTATATGAGCCGGCGCTCAAGGCCAGCTTTGCGAATGGGGACCGCTCGGTCACGCTCGACTTTGTGAAAGCAGAAGTGGAGGGCGCGGATGCACTTGTGCTGACCACGCGCGACGCGCAGCAGGGCCTCACCGTCGAACTGCACTACAAGCTTTACCCTGAGGGAGTGCTGGCGCGCTGGACCGTGATCCGCAACCAAGGGAAAGCCGCTGCTACGCTCGAGCAGGCCGCGGCCGCCACCTGGAACCTGCCCGCGCGCAACGACTACCGCCTGAGCTGGCTTACCGGCCATTGGGCAGGTGAGTGGCAGCTGCATCGGCAGCAAGTGGAGCCCGGCAGCACGGTGTTCGAAAGCCGGCGCGGCAGCACCTCGCACCAGACCAACCCGTGGTTCTCGCTCGGCACAGCATCGACAACGGAAACGGCGGGGCCGGTGTGGTTCGGCGAGCTGGGCTGGAGCGGCAGCTGGCGCATCAACCTTGAGGAAACCAGCGGCACGCATGCGCTGCGCCTTACCGGCGGATATAACCCGTTTGACTTTGCTTACAGGTTGGAGCCGGGTGCCTCCCTTACCACACCCATGTTCTACGCCGGCTACACAGCCGGGGGCGATGGCGAGGCGTCGCGCATCCTGCATCGCTTTCAACTGGACCGGATCGACCCTCAGGCACCAAAACCCAAGCTCCGCCCGGTTCTTTTCAACTCATGGGAGGCGACAGGCTTTGATGTGACCGAAGCCGGCCAGCTTGCCCTCGCTGAAAAGGCGGCTAAGCTGGGCGCCGAGCGCATGGTCATCGACGATGGCTGGTTTGGCCAGCGCGCCACCGACCATGCCGGCCTGGGAGACTGGTACGTGAACCAGGAGAAATTTCCTCACGGCCTCAAGCCGATCATCGACCGCGTGCATGCGCTCGGCATGGACTTTGGTATCTGGGTCGAGCCGGAGATGGTCAATCCCGACTCGGACTTATACCGCAAGCATCCTGACTGGGCTATGTCATTCCCAGGGCGGCCTCGTACCGAGGCGCGGAACCAGCTCTTGCTGAACCTTGCCCGGCAGGATGTGCGCGACTATACCTTTCACTGGCTCGATGACCTAGTCAGCAAAAATGAGATAGCTTTTCTCAAGTGGGACTATAACCGCAACTGGAGCGAGCCGGGCTGGGAGGCTGCGCCTGCAGACGAGCAAAAGTCGATTTACGTGAAGTATGTCGAGAACCTGTACAGCATCCTTCGTGAGCTACGACAGAAGCATCCCGGGCTGGA
>CAXTPL010000086.1:0-10749 GCA_964246065.1 uncultured Acidobacteriaceae bacterium | reverse complement strand
ATCTTGGCATCCTGCGCTACACCGAAGAGGTGTGGCCGTCTGATAACACGGACGCACTGGATCGGCTTACCCTGCAAAACGGCTTTACCTACGCCTACTCGCCCGGACTGATGATGGCCTGGGTGACCGACGTACCGAACTTTCTGGATCGCCGCACCATTCCCATGGATTTTCGATTCCTTGTGGCAATGACCGGCTCGCTGGGCATTGGCGGCAACCTGAATCACTGGACCGACTCAGAAATGCAAATGGCAACCGACTTAGTCGCCTGGTATAAGACGGTGCGGCCGACGGTACAACAAGGCTCGCTCTATCGATTAGTGGCTGAGCCTGCGGGGCCGGGCCACTGGGCGACGGAGTATGTAGCGCGCGACGGGTCGCAGGCGGTGCTTTTCGGCTTTCTGCATTCGCAACAGTTTGGAGAGCCTTTTCCTATCGTGCGCGCGCAGGGACTCGAGCCCGCAGCCCTTTACCGGCTCAAACCGCTCGATGCAAAGAAAGCTCCGGGCCTGCCGGCCGAAGCCAGCGGCAGCGCGCTGATGGGTGAGGGGATACGGCTGGCATTGCGTGGCGACTATGACGCAACTGCGATCGTGCTCGAAAAGGTGCGCTAGCAGCGGGGCCTGGAAAAAACTTTCCGCGCTTCGCCCATCCTGATGAGCCTGGCTTGGCGCGCGAAGAGCGCCTTAAAGCGGCAGCCGGGCTTGGCGAGCCTGCAGCCAGGAGGCGGTGGAGGATCGGACTGCCTGGCAGCAAAGGCTGTCGGACCAGAGAAGCCTAATGGAGAAACGATGCAACCCTGCGCTGCACCTCGGCTGCGTCACAGTTCATGATCAGGTGCGCGCAGGCTCCCGGAGAAAGATAGCTTGGCGCGCCTGCTGCCTTGGCCCAGGCCATTGCCGGGTCGGGCGTCACCATCCTGTCCTCTGCCGCGTTGATCACGAGGAACTTGACTGGCGAGGCGCGTGCCGCCTCTGCCAGGGTGTGGCCGTGCAACACATCGTGCAGCAGGATCGCCTTGGCCTGCCATACGCGATCGTTCGCATCCTGCTGCTGCGGGGCTTGTAGCTGCGCCAGCCACTCGCGGTAGCTACCCCGCGGCGCCTGCGCATTGCGGTACTCAGGTGTTGTGAGCATCAGCGCGCCCAGGGCATTCGCCAGCTTCAGCGCGGGTTGTTGCGTATAGTTGCCGCCCTGGTAGTCCGGGTCCGCCTCAATGGAGTCGATCACCAGCTGCTTTGAGAGCCGGTCGAAATTGGTCACCTGCGGCGAGCCTACGATGGGCACCGCCTTATCGATAAAGTGCGGATAAAGCGCGGCCCATGCGAATACTTGATGGCCGCCCATCGAAACACCGATGGCAGCATGCACATGCTGCACGTGCAGTACCTCGGTGAGGACTCGATACTGCGCGCGCACCATATCTTCAATCGTGAACACGGGAAACGCGATTCCATGCTGGTGCGGGCTGTTCGAGGGGGAAGAAGAAACTCCGTCCCCGAAAGCATCGAAGGCCACGCCAAAGAAGCGCGTGGTGTCGACCAGCCGCTGGTCGCCCGGTTCCGATCCAAACAGCGGCAGCAGAGCATCACTGCGGCCGTTGAGCCAGGTACCCATCACCACGACGTTTGAGTGAGCTGCATCGAGCGTACCCATGGTCCGGTAACCTACCTGGCAGTCTTCAATCGCGTCGCCACTTGCGAGCGGGCACCGCCCCAGGTGGGCGAGCTTGAGCGTTCCTTCTTGCGCGTGCGCGGCCGCAGCGATCCACGGTAGCGCCAAGGCTGCACTAAGCAGCGTTCTCCAGTAGGCGCGGCGCATCCGTTACTTATGCTCCGGGAGCAGGGTCCAGATGGCTGGATCTTCTTCGCCTAACACCCATGCGCAGATACCCTCTAGCCCGTTCTTGGCGGCAAGCTGGTAGCGATCCTCAAAGCCGCGCTTGTCGGTGTAGAAGATCCATTCACGCATCTGGTCGCGATAGAAATAAAACCAGGCTGTATGATCGACCGCATCCCATTGCTCCTTGCCATCGTAGCTCTGCATCAGGCTCATGGCGTTCGCGTAGCTGATGTACTCGGCAGTCGGGTTGGGCTTTTTCTCTGCTTCTTTCAGCCCGGGGTCGCCTGTGTACCAGTGGTAGCCATAGAGAGCAATGCCGAGCGATAACTTATCCCTGGGCACGACCTTCAAGGCGTAGTCTAGATTCTCATTGGTCCAACCCCAGCCGCCTACAGGCCCGGGCATGGTCCAGCGTGTGTGCTGGTCGTAGGTCATCAAGCATATAAGGTCGACCGACGCGCTCAATGCTTTCAAGTCGAACGCAGCCCTCCACTCTTCAAAGATCCATTTACCAAAGGCCGTATGTCCAGGGTAGCCGGGGGCGTTCGGCACAACTGCGATTTGCACCTGCAAGTGCTCCTTGTGCAGCGCCTGGGCGGTACGCAGCACAGCGGCAGAAAGCGCGTCCCGATCGGTCCACATAATGTCTTCAAAGTCGAACTGGAAGCCGTCATAGCCGTGCAGCTTGCACTCGCGCACCAGCGCCGCATTCATCTCGTCCTGTGCGCGGGTATCGCCCAGCAGCGTATGCACTCCCACCTTGTCGAACAAGGCTACGATCGGGATAACCTGCACATGGGCCGCCTTGGCCTCACGCAGCACCAACTGGTTAGGCTCACCGTACACAAGGCCGGTGCCGTCGACCCCGTACCAGGTAGGCACCAGGGTATCTACCTTGGACTTATGCGCCAGAAAGTCGCGCTCGGCAGGCCCTTCATCCGTCATGTAGAACAGCGTCTTCGGCGCGGTTTGCGCACGGAGGGGAGCCGCGGGGGCAAAAGCGACGGAAGCAACGACCAGCGAGAGGAGCGCCTTGACCATGATTTTGAGTATCTTCCTTTGGCTTGCAGGATAGAGAACGAAATTACGCTACAGGAACAGACTTCACCAGGTTGCGCGGGCGGTCGACGTCAATCCCATTGCCAACCGCCACGCAGTAGGCAAACAGCTGCAGCGGCACCACTTCAAGCAGCGGCAGCAGGTGCTCAGCTACTGCGGGCACGTAGATGGTCTGCTCAGCCAGGCCGGCAACGGCTGCGTCCCCGCGGTTGGCCACGGCGAGCACCCGCGCACCCTGTTTCGCGAGGATCTCAAGCAGGGTCACCGTGCGGTTGTAGCGCGTGGTCGACTCTTCTGACGACGCATCGTAGGCGGCCAGCACCACCAGCGGCACATCTTCCCCCACCAGCGCGTTAGGCCCGTGCAGCACCTCGCCGGAGGGGTAGCCCTCCGCGTGGACGTACGAGGACTCCTTGAGCTTGAGCGCGCCTTCGCGCGCGATCGGATAGTGCACGCCGCGGCCGAGAAAGAGAAACGTCTTGGCGTCGTGAAACGCGCCTGCGCACGCCTGGGCACGCTCGGACCAGTGCGGCAGCTCTGCAGCGATCTGCTCGGGGAGCGCCTGCAGTGCGGCCAGGTCCGCTGCCACTTGAGCCCCGCTCAACGTTTGGCGCGCCTGCCCGGCAGCACGCGCCAGCAGGTACACCAGGCCAAGCTGGTTCAAAAAGCTCTTGGTCGCCGGGATCGCCACTTCCCTGCCGGCCTCGGTCGAAAGCGCAAGGTCGGCCTCCTGCATCATGGTCGAGCCCGGCACGTTTGTCACCGCCATCGTCCGGTGCCCGCGCCGGCGGGCGTCCCGCAACGCCGCGAGGGTGTCCGCAGTTTCGCCGGATTGCGAGATGACCAGCACCGCCGCATCGGGGGGCGTGTTGCTGCCGCGGTAGGAGTACTCGCTCGCGTACTCCACGTCGACGGCCATACTGGTGCAGTCTTCAAACATGATTTCGGCTGCCAGGCCTGCGTGCCGGCTTGAACCGCTTGCTACGATCACCAGCTGCGAGGCCGCGCGAAACCACTCGGCAGCGGGGTCGAACAGCTCCGGCTTGAGCGTGTTTCCGTCGAGCCAGAGCGCCAGCAGCCGCCCCAGCGCCTCAGGCTGCTCGTAGATCTCGCGAAGCATTGCGTGAGCAAACTCCTGAGAAACAGCGCGCGGTGTGCCGGTTTGGGCTTTTTCCATAAGAAAACTCTCCCTTTGGCGTTCAACTTTGGCTCGCACAGTGATTATAGTGATTGTTTGTACGCAGTTTGCTCAATCTTCTGCACGGCTGCGTGGCGATAGCGCGCGAAACAGCCAGAGGATTGGCGCGGTTGCGCTGCGATTCCGAAAAGGGGCCCCATCGATGCTCACGCGCACAGCCGCTGCTCTCGTCTCAGCCCTGCTGGCCGGCTCGTCTGCGGCCGGGCCGCCCCTGGCTGCGCAAACCATGGTGGACCTGAAGCCTGCTCCGCAACAAGCCGCCTGGCAGGATTTAGAGATAGGCGCCATCGTCCATTTCGGTACCAATACGTTTCTTGATCGCGAGTGGGGCGACGGCACCGCATCGCCCTCCGTCTTTAACCCTTCGGATGTAGATACAGACCAGTGGATGCGCGGGGCGGCGGGCGGAGGCATCCGCTACGTGGTGCTCGTGGCCAAGCATCATGACGGCTTTGCGCTGTGGCCGACCGGGCAGACCGACTACAGCGTGAAGGCAAGCCCCTGGCTCGGCGGCAAGGGAGACCTGGTGCGCATGGCGTCGGAGTCGGCGAAAAGGGCCGGCTTGCGCTTTGGCGTGTACGAGTCGCCATGGGACCGCCACGACCCGCGCTACAAAGATCCCGTTGCCTACGACAAGTTTTATCTCGCGGAGCTCGAGGAGCTGGCCCAGAACTACGGTCCTCTGGAGGAGTTCTGGCTCGATGGCGCAGGCAGCGCAGGACGCACCTATGACTTTGATACCATCGTCGCCCACCTGCGTACGTATCAGCCGAACACGCTGGTCTTTGGCGATGTGGACCTGTACAAGAACGCTGACCTGCGCTGGGTCGGCACCGAGAGCGGCCATGTGGACTTTGAAAACTGGAACGTGGTCGACCGGGCAGGCTACCTGCGCTGGCGTCCGGTGGAAGCGGACACGCCGCTGCATCGGGATCAGTGGTTCTGGCACCCGAACTCGGATGCAACGCTGAAATCAGTCGACGAACTGATGGAGGAGTACGAGGCCACGGTAGGGCGGGGCGCGCAGCTCATGCTCGGCCTGGCTCCGGACCGCGCAGGCCGGCTCCCAGCGGCGGATGTCACGCGCCTGGCCGAGTTCGGCGCGCGCGTTCGCGAAACCTATGGCCCCGCCAAGAACCTGGCGCTACTCCACCAGCCGCTAACCCAGGCCGGGCAGGCGCTGGCGCTCGATGGCGACCCCGCAACCTGGTGGGCAGCTCCGGCTGACGGTTCGGTGCCGACGCTTACGGTTACCTTTGCCAGGCCTGCGACGATAGACCGCGTGCTCACCATGGAGCGGCTGAACGAGGGTCAGCATGTCGAGGAGTACACGGTGGAGGTTTGGGACCATGGCGGCTGGCGCGAGGTGGCGCACGCCCAGGCGATCGGGCATAAAAAGATCGACCGCTTTCCCCCGGTGACGACAACCAGGGTGCGGTTGCGCCTGCTGGCCACCGCCGGAGCAGCCGGCATACGCGAGTTTCAGATCTTCAACGGCACGCAGGCCGTCCAGGCAGTGCACCAGGGCCCTACACCAGCGTCGCATCCTTCAAAGTCCGGAGAGCCAGCAATCCATGCACACGCCGCGCCTTGAAATTACGGTAGACCATCCAGAAGCCATGCTGGCGGCCTGCCGCGGGGGCGCCGAGCGAATCGAGCTTTGCGCCTCACTCGCCGACGGCGGCCTTACCCCCAGCCTGGGATGGGCGGTGTGGGCCCGCGCTTCTACGCGGGTGCCCCTGCATGCAATGGTGCGCCCGCGCACGGGCAACTTTGTCTACTCCGACGCTGAGCTGGCCGTGATAGAGCGCGACCTGCTCGCGATGCAGGCAGCGGGGGTAGACGGCATCGTGCTCGGGGTGCTGTCTGCGCGCAATGAAGTGGACGTGCCGGCAATGCGCGCACTGGTGGCGGCAGCGCACCCGATGCGCGTGGTCTTTCACCGTGCCTTCGACCTTGCACCCGATCTTGATGAAGCGCTCGAACAAGTGATCGCCTGCGGCGCGCACGTCCTGCTGACCTCGGGCGGCGCACCGACACTGGAGCTGGGCTTGCCAAGCGTCTCAAGATTAGTGGATCGCGCGCGCGGCCGCATCGAGATCATGGGCGGCTCTGGGGTGCGGCTGGCCAACGCTGCCAGGCTGTGGGAGCGCTCAGGGATCGATACGCTGCACGCCTCGCTGCGCAGCCCCTGGCCGCGCGCCAGCCAGCAGAACAGCACTGGAGGCGCAACCATGGGATCGCGCGATGCCGATGAGCTGTACACCGTGCGCGAAGACGATGTCCGCGCCATGGTGTCGGCGTTGACGCCTCGAGAAAAGCGCGAACCGCTTATCCCGCACTCCGCACGCTAGGCCGGAGTTTCGGTCGGGAGTCTGGGACGGGCCAGGACTCTACCTGGGCGCCAGCGTGGTCAACAAGAAAAGTGGCTCGTCAACGGTCTCCCTCAGGCGACTGCCGGGCCGCGGACTCAACCAAACGCCGCAGCGCTGGCAGAAACGTAAACCGCACCAGCGCCGCCGGCTTTTCCGCCTCGGCAAGCAGGGCCAGCTGCGCTGTCGCCCAGCCCGGCGGGGGCGCTGCGCCAGTCCGCAGATACTCAAGCGCCTGCAGCCCTGTACCGCCAAGCGCGCCGAGTTGTTGTGCCCGCGCGCCAGTGTCGTTGAGCCGGGGCGACCGTGCCGCCCACACCTCCAGCTCAGGCGCAGCCGCCTGCCAGGCGATAAAGCGCGCGCGCAAAGCGCCGGCGGCAGAAACACCGTCCAACGTACCGGGCGCGGGAGAGATCACGTGCGCCGTCACCACCTCGTCGACGTCGCTCGCCATCTGCTGGCGCGCGGGCGGGTCGGCAACCACCGCATCCACCAGCCGTTCGAGCGAGGTGAGCGCATCGGTGTGCTGTCCATCGTAGCGCTCGCCAAAGCTTATCGGCTCTGTCACGGCGGCCAGGGTCTCGAGCGCCCCAGGCCGCAGCTCGCCGGCCAGGTTGCGCCGCAGCTTCTCAGGCCCGCTGATGTGGGTCAATCCTGCGTCTTCAAGCTCGAGCGAGGTGATCCGCAGACGGCGGTACATATCCGCAACGTTGCGGTCGCCCTGCGGGGACCAGAAGCGCTCGGCAATGGCAGCCGTGCGCGGCCACACCCGGCTGTCGACGGTCTCCGGGTAAATCTGTTCGGCCCACATCGTCACTTCGCCACCCAGGATGAGTTTTTGCTGCTCGGGTGTCAGCTTTGTGTCCGCGGGTACAGGGTCGGCGAGAAACATCTCCTGCGAGGTTTTTTCCGCGTCGAGATAATACGGCGCAGACAGGATGCCGGCGTAGCCCTGCTCGGCGCCTTCTGCCAGCGAGGCTTCGCCGCGCCAGGACTGGATCACGATGCTCTTCGGCAAAGCCGGATTGAGGATCTCATCCCAGCCGATCATCTTTTTTCCGTGCCTGGCCAGAATTGGTAACAACCGCTGGTTGAAATACGCCTGCAGGTCCGCAGGCTTCGCAAACCCCTTCGCCTTCATAAAGGCAGCAATACGGGGGTTTTCCAGCCAGCCCTTCCCCTGGGTCTCATCGCCGCCGATATGGAAGTATGCATCCGGGAAGATCTCGCCCATCTCGGCTACGAGCGCGTCAATAAACCTGTAGGTTTTCTCGTTGGACGGGTCGAGCTCAGCCTGCGGAGTGCCAAAGGTTGCCGCAAGTTCGGTGATGTGCTCACCCGCGCCATACTCCGGGTAGGCCAGCAGCCAGCTGGTGGTATGGCCGGGCATGTCGAACTCAGGCACCACGCGGATCCCCCGCGCCCGCGCGTACGCAACGACCTCCCGCATCTGGTCCTGGGTGTAGAACTCCCCGTTTGAAGCAGCCGAGGTCAGCCTTGGGTAGCGCCTGCTCTCCGCGCGAAAACCCTGATCGTCTGAAAGGTGCCAGTGAAAGACGTTGAGCTTGACCATGGCCATGCCGTCGAGTGTGTGCTTGATCTCGTCAACCGGCTCGAAATGCCGGCTTACATCAAGCATCAGACCGCGCCACGGGAAGCGCGGTGCGTCCTCGATGGTGACCGCGGGCAGCACACATGCACCGCCCTGGAGCGTGACCAGCTGGAGCAGGGTCTCCATGCCGTGCATGGCGCCAA
The DNA here is from genome assembly GCA_964246065.1 of uncultured Acidobacteriaceae bacterium. Taxonomy (GTDB): domain Bacteria; phylum Acidobacteriota; class Terriglobia; order Terriglobales; family Acidobacteriaceae; genus EB88. Next base: position 2,523 of record CAXTPL010000086.1, on the reverse strand, counting down.
GCGCAGTGGGCGCTGAAAGCCTTGCGCCTGCAGGCGCAACGGTAAGCCGGTAACTCTCGTCTTCTTCGACAGACTGGACCGGCCTGCCGGCTGCCCCCGCCTCGATCGTCAATGAGGGTGTCCCGTTTGCGGCGGTTCCCCGGGCCGAGCGCAAAACATCGCCGCCGCAGGCGCGATCGAGCCGCACCAGCATTCGCTGCGTGGCCTGCTCCAGCCGCGGGTCGTCGCCGTTTCCGCTTGCGGCTCCCGCCTGGGAGTGGCTGACGGTAAAGCGCGATAACCCTGCCGCAGGCGTGATCACGAGAGCGCCGTCGGCACGCTTCAGGCTTTTTGGCAGAGGCATGACCTTGAGCGAGGTCTGCGCTTCCACGGCAAAAGCCGCGGCCGCAGCGGAGAACAGGAGCAAAGTGGAGACGGCAGCACGTGCGCGATGCAAGGAGGAGCAGAAACGGTTCGCGTGGTTCATCATCACTCCGCAGCCGAGTTTATCGGAACACATTCCAGCCTGTCCGCTCCAGATTCCAGAAGAGCAGCCCCGCGCTGACCGCGGAGATGGCAAACAGCACAACGGCCGCGGCTGTGCGCCCAAAGAGCAAGTCTCCCAGGCCGAAGAGCATGCAGTAGATGAGCAGGAGCCCCAGGATCCAGTGGAAGAGCGAGATGAGCAGAACATTGTCGTTGCTGTGCCCGGCCGCCAGCTGCCACCTGCGCCATCCCGGCCCGCTGGGGCGCACCTTGGCGTAAAACGAGTCGAGCTTTTCCTGCGGCTCCGGCCTGGTCACGAGCGTGGTTGTAATCCACACAACCGTGGTAAAGCCGGTGGCCAGGCACAGCAGCCAGGCAAAGCCGTGCGCGTCGTTCGGGTCAAGCTGCCCGGCAGGCAGCGCCGCATCCCAGTGCATGCGCACATACTGCGCAAACCCGGTCGCCGAGGCCGACTGCAGCCACAGCGAAGACGCCGCGGCGGCAAGCATGGCTGAAATCTCACTCCAAGCACTGATGCGCCACCAGAACCATCGCAGAATAAACACCAGGCCCGCCCCTGCGCCAAGCGCCATCAGGAACTTCCATGCGCCGGCGATTGAAGTCATGTAATACGTGGCGATCGCCGAGGTCACGGTCACAATCAGCGTTGCCCACCGCGAGGCGACCACATAATGATGGTCGCTCGCCTGCTTGTTCATAAAGCGCCGGTACACGTCATTGATCAGGTAGGAGGCGCCGAGGTTCATCTGCGTCGCGATAGTGGACATATAGGCCGCGGCAAAGCCGGCCAGCATCAGCCCGCGCAGCGAGTGGGGCAGATACTTGTTCATGATCACGATGTAGGCGCCTTCCTTGTCGCTTGCGCCAGGCAGCAGCGCCAGCGCGACAAGCGCAGTCAGCACCCAGGGCCAAGGTCGCAGCGCATAGTGCGCGACGTTAAACCACAGCGTCGCCGCCAGGCCGTTCTTTTCATCCTTGGCTGAAAAGATACGCTGCGTAATATAGCCGCCGCCGCCCGGCTCCGCGCCCGGGTACGAGCTGGCCCACCAGTTCACGCTGAGCAGCACCAGAAACTGCAGAAAAAACGGCCCGCGCCGCTCCGGAATGAAGGCCAGCGTACTGAAGCCCCGCGCTGCGTCCATTGCGTGGATCTTTGCCGTCAACGCGGCCATGCCGCCCGCCGCTTCCACTGCAAAGTAGGCCAGCAGGATCACCATCGAAAGCTTGAGCACGAACTGGATCAGGTCGGTCCACAAGACGGCCCACAGGCCGGAAAGCGCACTGTAAATCAGCGTAACCGTGAGGCACAGAAAGACTGCCGTCAGCTTATCCAGCCCGAGGGTCAAATGCAGGATCTTCGCCATGGCAAGATTGACCCAGCCCATGCTGATCGTGTTGACCAGGAAGACCAGGTAGAGCGCGCGAAAGCCGCGCAGAAACGCGCCCGGCTTGCCTGCGTAGCGCAGCTCGATAAACTCCATGTCGGTCAGCACCTCGGACCGGCGCCAAAGGGGCGCGAAGAAAAACACCGTCAGCATGCCCGAAAACGCAAGCGACCACCAGACCCAGTTGCCCGAGATGCCCTGCCGATAGATCAGCCCGGTGACCACCAGCGGGGTGTCCGCGGCAAAAGTAGTGGCGACCATAGACGTGCCGGCGAGCCACCACGGAACGCTGCGGCCGGAAAGAAAGAACTCGCTGATGTCGGACCCGGCGCGGCGAGAAAAGTAGAACCCGATGCCGAGATTGATCGCAAAATAGGCAGCGATGACGAGCCAGTCAAGAATGGTGATCTGCATGCGGCCTTCCAAAGGGTGCCAGGCTGATCGCCGGCGGGGTGGGGGTACCCGGGCGTTGTGGAGTTAGCGTACAACAAAGAGATACATCTGGCGGCGGCTTCTTTTTACGTTTGCCCGTCATATGATCAGCAAAGTGGCAGAGATGTGCGCTCTCCGCGCAAGGCATTTCTGCCGGATAGGGGAACAAGCCATGGTCACACGAAGGACGTTTCTGCACACGCTTGCCGCGGCCGGCGCG
>CAXTPL010000085.1:11977-14285 GCA_964246065.1 uncultured Acidobacteriaceae bacterium | reverse complement strand
GGTTCAGCCCGGCCAGTACATCACCGTGCAGTACACAGGCTGGCTTGCGTCGAACGGGGCCAAGTTCGACTCTTCCCTCGACCATCCAGGAGCCGCGCCCTTTACCTTTCCCCAGGGCATGCACCGGGTCATTACCGGGTGGGATCAGGGCTTTGCCGGCATGAAGGTAGGCGGCAAGCGGCGTCTCTTTATCCCCTACCAGCTTGCCTATGGCGACGACGGCCGTCCACCCGTGATCCCGGCAAAGAGCGACCTGATCTTTGATATTGAACTGGTCAGCGCCGCAGCAACGCCGCCCCCGCCGCCCACGGCCGGCGCCCAGTAGGCGAACGGGGAGTACGAACGGAAAGTACGAACAAGGAGGGGCCTGCTCGGTGTGGGCGCCACCCCACAACCGTCGCAGCCTCTAGAGCTACCCCACCATCGCTGCCGGTTCCTGCGCCTGGACGCTCTTGCCGCGCGCGGACCCGCGCATGGTAGGCCAGTCGCTGTAGCCGACCTCCCCGCCGCCGTACCAGTAGGCTTTGGGCGCGTCGGCCAGCGGTGCGCCCGTTTCCAGCCGCTCTACCAGGTCAGGGTTGGCAAGAAAGGCGCGCCCAAAGCTGAACAGGTCTGCCTTGTTCTCCTTCAGGGCTCCGTCCACCAGCTCGAGCGAGTATTCGTTATTTGCGATGTAGACTCCGCCAAAACGCCGGCGCAGCGCGACAAAATCGAGCTCCGGGGGCACCTCGCGCGTGGAGTAGGCGGTCCCCTCCACAACATGCAGGTAAAGCACTCCCAGCTTGCGCATGCCGTCGATGTAGGCGCCATAGGTCGCCATCACGTCGCTGTCCAGAGGCGTCTCCCCCGGGTTGGTCGCGCCGGGCGAGATGCGCACGCCGACGCGATCGGCACCCCACACGTCTACCGCCGCCTCAATTGCTGCGAGCGGAAAGCGAAGGCGATTTTCGATCGAGCCGCCGTACTGGTCCGTGCGGTGGTTGGTGCTGTCGCGTACAAACTGCTCCAGCAGGTAGTTGTTGGCCGAGTGCACCTCCACGCCATCAAAGCCGGCGAGCTTCGCGTTTTCGGCCGCGCGGCGGTAATCCCGGACGATGCCGGCGATCTCCGAGGTTTGGAGCGCTCGGGGCGTCACATGGTCCTGCAGCCCTGTCCTTGTAAACGCCTTACCCGTCGGCTTGACTGCGGAGGGCGCTACCGGCAGCCCGCCGCCAGGCTGCAGATCGGGGTGCGAGATGCGGCCGGTATGCCACAGTTGCAGAAAGATCAGGCCGCCGGCTGCATGCACGGCTTCGGTGACCGTTTGCCATGCAGCTACCTGCTCCTGGCTCCAGATGCCGGGCGTAAGCGCGTACCCGACGGCCTGGGGGCTGATGTTGGTCGCCTCGGCGATGATGAGCCCGCAGGAGGCGCGCTGCGCGTAGTACTCGGCCGCAAACGAGGGCGGCACACCTGCGTCATTGGAACGGCTGCGCGTGAGCGGCGCCATCACAATGCGGTTCTTGAGCGGAAACTTGCCGAGCGAAAAGGGAGCAAAGAGCGGGTTCTGTGGCATGGACGGGGGTAGGTCTCCTTCTTTCCTTTCGATGCGCGAGCCGCCGGCCCTGCCTCTTTATGCTGCGTGCCTTGTGAAAGTAGGCGGAGCGCCGGCGCCCGCCGCTGTGGCGGGTACGCGCATGGCATACTTTGTAGGAGACGCAGGTGGAGCAGACTCTTATGGGTGCAGTGGAAGACATCAGGCAGTCATTACAGGATGTGCTGGCACCTGAATTGAGGGCGATCGCGGCGAGACTGAAAGCGATGGATAAGCGGCTGGACTGCGTTGAGCGGCGCCAGGATCGCGATCATGCCGAACTGCTGCGCGTGGTTGAAGCTGCCAAAGTGGAGACCCTGCTCAAAACTCAGCTTGCCTAGCTTCTCAAGAAATTTGAGGAAAAGGAGCAAGACCCAGACGCATTGAAGCCCCGCCCTGGGTGGGCAAAGGGATCGGATGACCAATCAACCGGATCGGCCCGGCAGGGGATGGACGCATCTGCGGGTCCACAGCACGCCGCTCTCGCGCACTGAGCGCCTCGTCATAGGCAACAGGCGCCTGCTTGCTCTGCTCGCCTTGTGCCTGCTCGTTTGCCCGGGTGCCGCCGCCCATGTCGGCAGCAAGGACGTTTTTGAGGAGGCTTCTGCAGGCCCTTACCGGCTCTTTGTGACGGTGCGTCCGCCGGTGGTGATCCCCGGCGTAGCGCAGGTTGAAGTTCGCGTCTCCGGTGCTCCGGTCGACGGCATTACCCTGACCCAGTCGCCGCTCACCGGC
>CAXTPL010000085.1:0-11967 GCA_964246065.1 uncultured Acidobacteriaceae bacterium | reverse complement strand
CCGACGCCATGCAGCGCTCGCCAGGCGACGCGAATTTTTATACCGGCAGTGTGTGGATGATGCTGGCCGGCTCCATGCAGGTGCGCTTTGCCGTGAGCGGCGCCGCGGGCGCCTATGCCGCCGCCGTGCCTGTGCCCGCGCAGCCTTTGACCACCTTGCCGATGCAGCGCACGCTGGGGCTCACCCTGGCCTTGCTCGGCATCCTGCTGGTGCTCGGGCTGGGGGGCATCCTCGGTGCTGCGGCGCGTGAAGCGAAGCTGAAGCCCGGAGCAATGCCGACTGCTGCGCTGCGCCGCCGCGGATGGACGGTTGCCGCGATCACGATCGCATGCTCGCTGATCGCTGTCTGGCTCGGCGGCAAGTGGTGGGGCATTGAGGCAGCTGCCTTTGACGGCAGCATCTACAGGCCGCTGGCGGTGAGCGCAACGCTCACGGGCGACCATCTGCGCATGCTGGTTCGCGGCCACGCTTCAGAGCGCAAAGACCAGGTGCGCTCCAACGCCGACTGGATCCTCGACCACGGCAAGATCATGCATCTGTACGCCGCGCGTGAGCCGGAGCTCGACGCGATCTTCCACCTGCATCCGCAGCTTGCCGGGCCAGGCGACTTCCGGCTCGACCTGCCGGCAATGCCACCCGGCACGTACCGGCTTTATGGCGACGTCGTCCACGCGAACGGCTTTCCGGAGACGCTGGTCACCACGCTCAACGTGCCGCCGGGCATGCTTGGCCGGCCGCTCGACGCTGACGACGCAGCGGCAGCGCCGCCGCCGCTGGCGCAGGGGGTGCTCCCCGCAACCGACATCCTTCCCGATGGCTATCGCATGGTATGGAGCAAGCCGCCGAAGCTGGCTGCGCAGGCTGCCTATGCCTTCCACTTCACGCTGCTCGACCCTGAGGGCAAGCCGCCCGCGCATATGCAACCCTACCTCGGCATGGCCGGCCACGCGGCGTTCCTCAAGACCGACGGAACGGTCTTCGCGCATGTGCACCCTGAGGGCTCGGCTGCGATGGCGGCCATGATGATGGCCAATGCCGATCCCGGCACGGCGTCGGAGATGAACGGGATGCCCGACGTGTCGGCGGGTGCGCTGCGCTCGAACTCAGTCGAGTTCCCCTACGGATTTCCTTCTCCGGGCCGGTACCGGATCTTTGTGCAGATGAAGCACGACGCCACTGTGGAAACCGGCACCTTCGACGCAGTCGTGCAATAGTCCTTCAGCATGCCCGCTGGCAAAGAGTGTCGGCAATTCCTTACACTGGCCACGCACCACCGGCGCGCAGGCGATGCAGCCGCGCGCACATGAAAGGTTCCATGCGACTAGAGAAACATGTAAGCGCCCTGGCTGCGGCCGCGCTGCTTTCCGGCTCCCTGCTGGCGCAGCACGCCGGCTCACGCGAAGCGAAAAAGCCCACCGGGCCATGGATGAACCAGAGCCTGTCGCCCGATGAGCGCGCCGACCTGGTGCTGAAGGAAATGACGCTGGATGAAAAGATCTCCATGCTGCATGGCAACGGCATGCCGCACACAGGCAACTGGGTCATGCCGCTGACGGGCGAGGCGAACGGCGGCGCAGGCATGTCGCTGGGCGTGCCCCGGCTGGGGATCCCGAATATCTACATGTCCGATGCCGCATACGGGGTGCGGTCCAGCGGCGAGAATGGCCGCTACTCGACCGCGCTGCCGTCTGATGTGGGAGCGGCGGCAAGCTGGGATCCGCAAGCGGCCTACGCCTATGGCGCGCTGATTGGGCGTGAGCTGCGCGCGCAGGGCTACAACATGACGCTGGGCGGCGGCGTAAACCTGACGCGCGAGCCCCGCAACGGCCGCACCTTTGAGTACCTGGGCGAAGATCCTGTCCTTGCCGGCACGCTCGTCGGCCAGGTGATGACCGGGCTGCAGGCTCAGCACATCATCGGCGATATTAAACACTACGCCATCAACGACCAGGAAACAGGCCGCAACATCGTCAACGCTGTTATCTCCAAGCGCGCCATGCGCGAGGGCGACCTGCTTGCCTTCGAGATCGGCATCCACGATGCGCATCCCGCGGCGGTGATGTGCTCCTACAATCGGATCAACACGCAATATGCCTGCGAGAACGATTACCTGCTTCACGACGTGCTCAAGGGCGACTGGAAGTTTCCCGGCTTCGTGCTGTCAGACTGGGGCGGCACACACTCCACGGTCGCGGCCTCGCATGCGGGCCTGGATAACGAAGAGCCCATGGCGGAGTTTTTCGGCGATGCGCTTAAAAAGGCTGTGACGGACGGCCAGGTCTCTGAAGCAGAGATCGACGATCACGCGCATCGCATCCTGCGGTCGGAGTTTGCCTCCGGCGTAGTCGACGATCCGGTCAACCGGGGCGTCATCGATGTAGAGGGCGACCTCGATGTCGCGCAGCAAATTGCCGAAGGCAGCATTGTGCTGTTGCGCAATGAGCATGCCATGCTGCCGCTCGATGCGGCGCACACCCGGTCTGTCGCGATCATCGGCGCGCATGCCGACGTGGGCATGCTCTCAGGCGGCGGCTCGGCGCAGGTAGACCCGCCGGGCGGCAACGCCATTGCACCGCCGGGCCAGGGCGGCACGCACTGGCAGCAGCACATCTGGTTCCCGACCTCGCCGCTCAAGCAGCTGCGCAAGGCGCTGCCACAGGCCAACGCGACCTTTGATCCCGGGACCGACCCCGCTGCCGCGGCCGCCTCAGCCAAGAACGCGCAGGTGGCCATCGTGTTTGTCCAGCAGTGGGAAAGCGAAGGCATGGACCTGCCGACGCTGACGCTGCCTGAAAACCAGAACGCGCTGGTAGAAGCCGTGGCGGCGGCCAACCCGCACACCATCGTCGTCGTAGAAAGCGGCACAGCCGTGCTGATGCCGTGGAAGGACAAGGTAGCCGGCATCGTTGAGGCATGGTACCCCGGCAGCCGTGGCGCAACGGCGCTGGCGCGCATCCTCACCGGCGAAGTCAATCCCACGGCGAAGCTGCCGATGACCTTCCCCGTAAGCGATGCGGACCTGCCGCATACGACCATTCCGCAGCTGACGCGCGAAGATCGCGGGCAGGGAACCGGCGCCGTCAACGGGCCGACGCATGTCGCCTCAAAGTACACGGTGACCTATGACGAAGGCTTAAAGGTCGGCTACAAGTGGTATGACGCCGAGCATAAACCGGTCCTGTATCCGTTCGGGTATGGCTTGTCCTACACCACCTACAGTTATAGCGGCCTGAAGGTGACGCCGGGCGATGCCTCCTCTGTAAGCTTCAGCGTGAAAAACACGGGCAAGCGCTCCGGCATAGAAACAGCCGAGGTGTACGCGATGCTGCCCGCGGCAGCCAATGAGCCGCCCAAGCGGCTGGTGGGCTGGGCGCGGGTAGAGCTTGCGCCTGGGCAAAGCCGTGTCGTCACAGTGCCGATCGATCGGAAGTTCCTGTCTATCTTTGACGAAGAAAAAAATGGCTGGCAGCTGCTGCCAGGCGAGTACACCCTGGCGGTCGGTGGGTCGTCCTCCGAGCTGAGCTTGTCGCAGAAGGTGCAGCTTGAAGGAGATGGTGGCGCGAAGTAAGGATGCGAAGAGGCGGTCTCCTGCCTTGCTTTGCCTTGCACCGGCCAGCTCTGCACGCAGCCTGGCCGGGCAGGTTCACCGCCGTATGCAGACTTGTGTCCAACAAGTGAGACCAATCCGGTTACACTGCTAGGCAACATGTTGAAAGCCAACTGCGCCGTGCGCTCCGTCTCCTGCCCAGATCATCTAACCCGAACGCTTCTTTTCGCTGCCGGTCTCGCACTCGCCCCGGCATTGAGCGCGCAAGTCTCTGTCGGGCCGCAGCCGGTGGCCTTGCCTCCGCCGGTGGCAGCACCTGTGGACGCACCCTATCCGGGCACCGTGGAGCTTGCGGTCGACCTCACGGACAACGCGCGGCGCATCGTGAACGTGCATGAGGTGATCCCGGTCGAAGGCTCGGAGCTGGTGCTGCTGTATCCGCAATGGATCCCTGGCAACCACTCGCCTACGGGACCTATCTCCAAGCTGGGCGGAATCGTGGTGACCGCCAAGGGCAAACGCATCCAGTGGGTGCGCGATCGCGTGAACGTGTATGCGTTCCATGTTGCAGTACCGGCCGGCGTCAAGTCGATCGACCTGGACTTTCAATACCTTTCGCCGATACGTCCGAACGAAGGCCGGATCCAGATATCGGATGAGATAGCCGATCTGGACTGGAACGATGTGCTGATGTACCCGGCAGGGTATTTCTCGCGCGACATCCCATTTATGACGACGCTCAAGCTTCCCGAAGGCTGGAAGTACGCGACGGCACTGGAGACCGCGTCGGAAAAGGGCAGTACGGTCCACTTCAAGAAGGCGCCGTTGAATACTCTGGTAGACTCGCCGCTTTATGCGGGCAGCCACTACAAGCGTATCGACCTATCCTCGAGCGCGGATAATCACGTTTCGCTCGATGTGTTTGCCGACGCGGAAGAGGATCTGGCGATTACTCCGGAGGAGCTCGACTTACACAAGAAGTTAGTCGCTGAGGCGGCAAAGCTTTATGCTTCGCATCACTATGACCATTACGACTTTCTGCTGCTGTTGAGTGACAAGGTAGGCGGCGTAGGGCTGGAGCATCACCAGTCGAGCGAGGACGGGCACCCGCACGACTACTTTACGAACTGGACCGGCGGAGTAGCGGGCCGCGACCTGCTCGGCCATGAATATACGCACTCCTGGGATGGCAAATTTCGGCGCCCTGCCGATTTGTGGACGCCTAACTTCAACGTGCCGATGCAGGACGATCTGCTGTGGGTGTATGAGGGCATGACCCAGTACTGGGGCAACGTGCTGACTGCCAGGGCCGGCATGCGTTCGGCCGCCGATACGCGAGACCTGCTGGCGATGACGGCCGCCGGCTTTGATCTGCAGCCCGGCCGCACCTGGAGGCCGCTGGTGGATACGACCAACCAGCCCACCATCTCGCAGCGCTCGCCGGTAAGCTGGGTAAGCTGGCAGCGGCCAGAGGATTACTACACCGAGGGTATGCTGATCTGGCTCGATGCGGACACGAAGATACGCGAGCTGAGCGGAGACAAGAAGTCGCTGGACGACTTCGCCAAGCTTTTCTTTGGGATCGAGAACGGCAGCTACATCACCAAGACATACACGCTGGAGGATGTAGTGGCAGCGCTGAACGCGGTGCAGCCGTATGACTGGGCTGAGTTTCTAAAGGCTCGCGTGTATGACCTGGCGCCTGCGCCTCCAAAAGACGGGTTTGCGCGCGGCGGCTACAGGATCGTGACCAATGATGTGGAGTCGCCCTGGCTGAAGGCCGCACGCATGAGTCGGCCCTTCTTTGGCTGCCCGCAGCTTGGTTTTGTTGTCACCCCGGACGGATCCATTTCCAGCGTGTACTGGGGAAGCCCGGCGTTTAAGGCAGGCGTAACTACAGACATGAAATTGATTGCGGTAGAAGGCCGGAACTACACGCCGGATGAACTGCGGAAAGCAATTGTGGACGCGGAAAAAACCAAGGTTCCGATGCAGTTTCTTTTTCGGCGCGGAGACAAGTTCGCCACCGTCTCGATTGATTATCACGGAGGCATGGCGTATCCCCACCTGGAGCGGATACCGGGTACGCCGGATCGGTTGGACGCCATTCTTGCGCCGAGCGGCGGCCCTTCGGTTCTGCCTTAGCAGGCTCGCTCCAAGTCACGCTTGGGAGAACAAGGCACAGGAGCTTACAACTCCCTGCGCCTTGTTCTTCGAGTGTTGGCATATCCCGCGGAGCCTGTCCAAGTGACGATGGCGACCACCAGATGCAGCAGAAACCAGAAGCCCACCCCTTGCAGGGCGTAGATCGAGATCAACACAAGGACGCGCGGCAGAAACGCCCAGAGCAGTAATCCCGCGAGTGGCATAGGAACGCCAAAGGACCAGCCGTCGAGCCAGCCGATAAAGAGTGCGACGCGTGGAAGAAACAAGCTGAGGACCAGGAACCAGAGCGGAGTATGCAACAGCAGGCCTCCCTTGTACACCTGCAAGCCAGTATCGCCACGCGCGAGACTCCGATGCAAGTGTGTCCCTTTCTAGCGCAGCAGGACGCTACGTTCTGTAGCAGCCGCGGACAATTTGCGGCAGAAAGCAAGCCGCATCGCCTGAGCCGCTCGCATGAGCCGGTGCCGCCCAAGCCGACAGGCCGCCAGGCGATAGGTAGCGACAGGCGCGAAGTTACTTATCGCGGAAGAAACACAAACTCCACCCGCCCTGATTGGCTCACTGCGAGCGATGCTTCAAAAGGACGTCCGGCCTTGGAGATAAAGCCGGATAGCTTGGGCGTGTGCCCCTCGGAGCTGAGAGCAAGGAGGTCAGCGGGCCGTGTCTTACGGCCGGCGATGATAGCGTTGACCGCAAAGCCGCAGCCTTCGCGATAGCGCGAGCAGCCGTAGAACTTTTCGTCGCGCGAAAGCCGCAGTAGGCCGGCGCGGCAGACCGGGCAGATCGGGGTACTCGGCGGCTGATCGTCTGCCGGTTGCCGGTGCGGTGCCGAGGTTGTTTGCGCCGGGCGCTTCTTCGCTGTCGGCGCGCGCTTCGTCGCCGTCGCCGTCCGCTGAGTCCCGGCCGTCGCCGCAGTCTGCTTCTTCGCTCCCGCCGTGCGCTTCGTCGCCGTCGCCGTCCGCTGAGTCCCGGCCGTCGCCGCAGTCTGCTTCTTCGCTCCCGCCGTGCGCTTCTTCTCCGAGGCCGCTTCCACACCGGCTGCTGGTATGCCTTGTTCTTGCCCGACTCGCCTTTGGCTCGTAGCTTTTTCGGCGGCGGCTGCGGTGCCCTGGCGAACAGTGCGCTTGCGCTGCGTGAGGGTGAGGGGTCGGTCTTCGCTGGCTTGCGTCGGGCCTCCCCCGCTCGAGGCGCGCGAACCGATCGGCGTCGCCGCCACGGGGCCACCTGCGCGCGGAGCGTCCGCGCCTCCGCGAAGCTTGCCGAGCTCTTGCTGCAATAGCGCGTCTGCCCCGGCTACTACCTCCCGGTAGGCCGCTTTGCCCTCGGCTATATCGTCCAGTTGCTGCTCCAGGTCGCGTGTAAAGGCATAGTCGAGAAAGCGAAAGCGCGGCTCCAGCGTATCCACCACAAGGCAACCAAGATCAGTGGGCTCGAGAAATTTCCCGGTCTCGCCCAGGTACCCGCGCGCCATCACATTTTTCAAGATCGCCGGGTACGTCGATGGCCGGCCGATGCCGATACTTTCAAGCTTCTTGATCAAGGACGCCTGGGTATAGCGGCTGGGTGGGCGTGTTTGCTTGTACAACACGCGTCCGCTCTCTGCCCGCGCCTGCGACCCGGCTGCAAGCAGCGGCACGCGCCCGCAGTTCTCGCCTTCGCTCCCGTCGCGCGCGGGCTCGTCCTCATTGGCATCATCCTTGGCAGTCAGCGCCTTCCATCCAGGCGCCACCAGGGTGCGCCCCACTGCCTTAAAGACAAAGCGGCGTCCCTTAGGCCCCGCACCGTCTTCGCCCTCGGCCACCAGCCGCAGGGTGTTCACGCTGTACTCGGCGTCTGCCAGCTGCGAAGCAACAGCGCGGGTCCAGATCAGGCGGTACACCGCCTGCTGGAGCCGGTCGTCGCCGGCCTGTTCGTCTGGCCAATGGGTGGGTCGAATGGCTTCATGCGCTTCCTGCGCGCCGCCACGCGCCTTCCAGTGGCGGGCAGCGGCAGGTACGGGCAGCCCTCGCTTGGCGGCATACCCGCGCACCTCCTTCAGCGCTTCCGCACTCAGGTTTTGCGAGTCCGTGCGGTGATACGTAATCAGCCCCGCTTCAAAGAGCTTTTGCGCGATCTGCGCTGTCACGTCCGGCTTGAGCCCAAGCACCACGCTGCCCGCCTGCAGCAGGGTCGAGGTGGTAAACGGCGGCGGCGGCGGCTGGCTGGCGGCTTTGTTTTCTGAAGCGTCCACGCGAAAGATGCGGCAGGCAGCCGCGCGTGTGGCAAGCGCTTCGTCCATCAGGTATTTCTCACCCTTCGGCAAAAAAGGCGCTGTTTCCCATTGCGCTCGCCAGCTGTTTCGGTCAAAGCTCACCTCGGCCCCGAAGTGCTTGGTCTCCTTGAAGCCCGCAATTTCGCGCTCGCGATCCACAACCAGCCGCACCGCCGGGCTTTGCACCCGGCCCGCACTCAGTCCGCGACGCCCGGTCTGCTGCGAAAGCACCGGCGAAACCTGGTAGCCGACGAGCCGGTCGAGCACACGACGCGCCTCCTGCGCGTGCACCAGGTTGTCATCGATCTGGCGAGGGCGCTCCAGGGCGCGTGCCACCACCGAAGGGGTGATGGCGTCAAAGGCCACGCGCTGGTAGCTGCGCAGCCGCAGCGCCTCTTTCAAATGCCAGGCGATCGCCTCTCCTTCGCGATCCGGATCGGTCGCCAGGTAAACCTGGTCGGCTTTGGCGGCCAGCGCTTTTAAACGCTTGATCACGTCGCGCCCACGCTCGGTCAACTCGTACTCCGGCACGTACGCGGGCATGGTGATGCCGAGGGTCTTCAGCGGCAGGTCGCGAATGTGGCCCACGCTTGCCGCGACCTCCCAGCCTGATCGCCCATCGTTGAGAATGCTTTTGATCTTCTTCACCTTGTTGGGGCTTTCGACGATCATCAGCTTCATGCGGCGGGTACCAGTCCTCTGCGCGAGTGTGTCTTTCTGCACTGTACCGCGCCGCCCCGGGGATCGTGAGGCAGGTTCACTGTCATTCCCACGAACATTACAAAAGTTTGCCGGTTTGCCCAGAAATCGACCGCATTTGTTCAGGCGTGTCTTCTACTGGAAGACGACCCGAGCTTGCACAGGATGGAGATTGCGCAAGCCGATAAGCCTTTCTTTTCCCGCACGTCTGCGTACCCGACGCTGTTTTTATGAGGGTGCAAGGTGAAGCGCTTCTGGGCTCCTATTTGGCTCCTGCTGATCAGCCTGTGCGCTTCTGCGCAGAGCACCACGCTTGCCTTCAACCAGATCGCCACGCCATTTACCAACGCGCAGCCGCTGGCGCTTGAAGGCGGTGCTACCCCGCCCGCGCAGTGCGGAGTCTTTGGAGATTTCAACGGGGACGGCTTTGCCGACTACGCCTCGTTCGTCGCAGGTGCGTCCGGGGCGCCGACTACGCTGCGCGGCTACCTGGGCTCAAGCAGCGGCACGGTAAGTTCGGTGCATACCACGCTGCTGGCTGCGGTGGGGTGTTCCGCGGCGCAGCCCCTGGCTGCCGACCTGAACGGAGACGGCAAGCAGGATCTCGTGCTGCTCGCGCCCACGGCCGTTCTTGTGCTGCTTTCAAAGGGAGACGGGACGTTTGCCCAGCCGCTCAGCACGCCGTTTCCGGCCATGACGACACTGTTTGCCAATCAGTCTGCTTCTTCGCTTTCGACGCCCGGCATCGCCACCGTCCTCGACATCAACGGCGACGGCTTTGCCGACCTGGTCGTGGGGGATAACGCGGGGCAGGTGCTCTTGTACACCGGCCGCGGCGACGGGACCTTTGCTCCACCGAGCACGCTGGTAGCCGGACAACAGGGTACCCAGCCGGGATTCTTCGGCTCGGTGGTGAGCGGCCCCACCAAGAGTGCCGGCGCTCCTGCTGTGGCCGTTTGCGCGGCGACCAGCAATGGGCAGTGCCGAACCTTTGTTTTTGTAGGCAAAACCGGCGCAAATCCGCAGCAGCAGCTGTCTGCGCCCTACGGCGTTCCGCTTGCCCTGGTGGACCTGAACGGGGACGGCAACGCAGACCTGCTTCTGCAGCAGAACGGTCAGTTTTCAACCGCCGTGATGTTTGCCAAAGGCAATGGGGACGGCACCTTTGCCGCTCCCGACAGCGCGGCCGGGAGCGGGTCGCCTCCGCTGCCCGTTACCGGCTACTGCTTCCTTCTTGACCTCAATGGCGATGGGAGGCCCGACCTGATCTTCGAGGAGCTGGGCGGCTCGCAAGGTCTGGCATGGGCGCCCGGCAACGGCGACGGAAGCTTTGGCACGCCCGCTCTCGTTGCCTCGCCTACTGGCGCTGTGCTGGAGCAGGCGGCCACGCTCGCCCCTGGCATGCCTGCGCTGCTCGATACCGCCGGCACGCTCTATCTGCCCACGACGGCGACGAGCCCGTACCTGGTAGGCGCCTGGTTTCTCGACTATGGCATCGTTCCCGTTGGTATTCCGGCGCCTACCCAGAGCGTCGGCGTACAACAACTGGCGCAGCCCGTCGCGCCCGGCTTCACCGTAAGCGTGCAGGCGACCGCTCCTTTATCGGAGACCGATACCTGCGCGTTCAGCGCCGGCACACCGGCTGGCTGCTCCATTACGGTCGGCCTGACGCCTACCTCATCGTTGCCCTTCACCAGCGCGCTTACGCTGACAACCAGCGGCCTTCCTTCCCAGGTAAGCATCCCCGTCTTTGCCAACGAGAGTGCTCCCGCTCCCGTTTCTACCCTGCGCTTCACCCCGACGAGCCTCACCTTTCCCGGTCAAGGGCTGTTTACTCCGAGCACGGCGCAAACGCTTACCTTGAGCAACAGCGGCTCGGGGGAGGAAATCATCTCGGCCATCGCCATCAGCAACGACCAGGCCGGTAACTTCTCGCAGAGCAACACCTGCGGCAGTGCGGTTGCCGCGGGCGCCAGTTGCCTCCTCTCCGTTGTGTACACTCCGCAGGCCGCTGGCAGCGCCTCAGCAAGCCTTGAGGTTACGGACACAAACAATCTCGGAATCACTGCTAATATGCCCGGCTCTGGTGTTTATCTGCCGAGCTTCTCTTCCGCGCCGACGCAGCTTGCGTTCGGACAGGTGCGTGTGGGCGACACGAGCACCGCGCAGACCCTGACCCTGACAAACACCAGCCGGCAGCCGGCAGCGATCGTCTCCACAAGCATTGCGGCGAGCAGCGGCGGATCGGGCTCAGGCTATGCGGCTGACGCCACGGCATGCAGCGCCTCCATCGTGCCGTCAGGCACCTGCACAGTAACGGTGACGTTCTCTCCCGTTGTCGCGCAAAGCGTAAACGCAACCCTGGCGCTGGTTGACTCCAACGGAAAGGCGACCGATGTAAGCCTTTCCGGCACCGGCTACACAAGCAATCCAGATGCGCTGGTAAGCCCCACCTCGCTGAACTTCGGGCAGCAACAACTGTATACAACCAGTGCTCCGCAGACGGTTACGATCACCAACACGGGCACGCAAACGCTGGTGATCACCTTTGTCGGTATCTCCGGCAGCTTTGCGCAGACAGGCACCTGTCAAAGCCTGGCGCCGGCAGCCGTTTGCACCATCGCCATCACCTATAACGCCGCAATCCTCGGCCCGGTCAAGGGCACGCTCACCATTACTGACAACAGCGGCCTGGGGTCACAGACGGTCGCGCTTTCCGGCATCGGTCTCCCGATTCCTGCAGCGCAGATCGAGGTGAACCCGGCGACGGTGACCTTTCAGAACCAGCTGGTCAATACGACCAGCGCCCCGCAAAACGTCACGGTGACCAATACCGGCACGGCCCCGGCAAATATCGGCGCGATTACTGCGACCGGCCCCTTCTCCGTGACAAATGGTTGCGGAAGCACGCTTGCTGCAAACGCCTCGTGCGCAGTCGCGTTGACCTTTACACCAGCCTCGGTCGGTGCCGCGACCGGGTTGCTGACGGTGGTCAATAGCGCGCCGGGCAGTCCCGAGACGATCGCCCTGGGCGGCACAGGCACCACGGTAAGCGTGGCGCCGAGCAGTGGATCGGATACCACGCAAACAGTTGCAGCCGGCAGCCAGGCCACCTACGCGCTGACCCTTGCGCCACAAAACGGCTTTACGGGTACCTTGTCAGTCACCTGCACGAATGTGCCGGCGAACTACCAATGCGTGCCCAGTGTGCCGAGTGTCCTGCTTAACGGGCAAAACTCGGCAAGTGTAACCTTTACCGTCCAGACCACACAGACCAGCCGGTCCGACCTGCCGCTTGTGCCCC